>NZ_JBEYIS010000039.1:0-77884 GCF_040635975.1 Streptomyces sp. NPDC006798 | reverse complement strand
TCGACGCCTTCCAGCGTCCGCTGAGGCTGCGGGACGTCGTCACCAACGGCACGACCACCTCGGACACGGTCGAGTACGTGCGCGTCACCTCCGTTCGGACCGGTCAGACGCCGCGGAGGACCGCGCCCGCCGCGTCGGCGGCCGCGGCGATCGCCGCCTCACGGGCGGTCGTGGCCTCCTCGACCGTCAGCGTGCGGTCGGGGGCGCGGAAGCGCAGGGCGTACGCCAGCGACTTCTTCCCCGCCCCGATCTGCTCACCGGTGAAGACGTCGAACAGCCGGATGGACTCCAGCAGTTCACCCGCGCCCAGGGCGAGGGCGTGCTCGACGAAGGCGGCGGGCACCTCGGCGTCGACCACCAGGGCCACGTCCTGGGTGGCGACCGGGAAGGACGAGATGCGGGGTGCGGTGACCGCGCCCTCGCCCGCCCGGCGGACCAGGTCCAGGTTCAGCTCCATGGCGCAGGTACGGGCGGGCAGCCCGAACGCCTTGACCACCCGGGGGTGCAGTTCGCCCGCGTGGCCGACGAGGGTCTTCGCCCCGTCGATCACGACGAAGAGTCCGGCGCACCGGCCGGGGTGCCAGGGGCCGTACCGGGCCTGCTCGACGGCCAGTTCGGCACCGGCCTCACCGGCGACGGTACGGGCCGCCTCGACGGCGTCCGCCCAGTCGGCCGGGCGGCCCTTGCCCCACCAGCCGGACTGCTCACGGGCGCCCGCGAGCACCACGGCGGCGTGCCGGGGCTGCTCGGGCAGGGCCGCGTCGAGTTCGGCGAGCCGCTCGTCGGCCGGGCGCCGGTCGACGGACAGGACGGGGGCCCGCCGGTCCTCGGCGGCCGGGTGGAAGACCAGACCGGTCTCGAAGAGGGCCAGGTCGTGGCTGCCCCGGCCGTCGTTGCGGCGCAGGGCGGCCAGCAGTCCGGGCAGCAGCGTCGTCCGCAGCGCCGGCTCCTCGTCGGAGAGCGGGTTGACGAGGGTGACGAGCCGGCGGGCCGGGTCGTCGGCCGCCAGGTCGAGCTTGTCGAGGACCTGCTCGCCGATGAACGGGTAGTTCGGCGCCTCGACATAGCCCGCTCCGGCCAGTGCCCGGCCGACCCGGCGGTGCAGCCGCTGCCGGTCGGTCAGCCCCCGGCCGGAGGTGGGCCTGGGCAGCGTCGAGGGCAGGTTCTCGTACCCCTCCAGCCGCATGACCTCCTCGGCCAGGTCGTTGGGCGCGGCCAGGTCGGGGCGCCAGGACGGGACGGTGACGATCAGCTCGTCCTGCCCGTAGACGTCGCAGCCGACCTCCTGGAGGCGGCGGACGACGGTCTCCCGGCCGTAGCCGACCCCGGCGACCCGGTCGGGGTGGTCGGCGCGCATGGTGACCGTACGGGGCGCGGAGGGCGCGATGACCCCGGTGACGCCCTCCTCGGCGGTGCCCCCGGCGAGGAGGACCAGCAGATCGACGGTCCGCTGCGCGGCGGCGGCGCCCGCCAGCGGGTCGACACCCCGCTCGAAGCGGCGGGACGCCTCCGACGACAGCCTGTGGCGGCGGGCGGTCCTGGCGATGGCGACGGGGTCGAAGTGCGCGGCCTCGATCACCACGTCGGTGGTGCCGCGGACCTGCCCGGTCTCCGGGTCGGTGACCGCGTCGGCGATCTCCGTGTGGGCGCCGCCCATCACACCCGCGAGCCCGATGGGGCCGCGGCTGTCGGTGATGACGAGGTCCTCGGCGTCGAGGACGCGGTGGGTGCCGTCGAGGGTGGTCAGCTTCTCCCCGGCCTCGGCGCGCCGGACCCCGATCGGGCCCTCGATCAGGGACCGGTCGTAGGCGTGCAGCGGCTGGCCCAGCTCCAGCATCACGTAGTTGGTGATGTCGACCGCGAGGGAGATCGGGCGCATGCCCGCCTTCTGGAGGCGGCGGCTGAGCCAGATCGGGGAGCGCGCCTCGGGGTCGAGGCCCGTGACGGTGCGGGCGGTGAAGCGGTCGCAGCCGACGGGGTCGGCGACCTGGACGGGGTAGCCCCGGCCATTGGGCCCGGGGACGTCCAGCAGCGCCGGGTCGCGCAGCGGCAGCCCGTAGGCGGTGGCGGTCTCGCGGGCGACACCGCGCAGCGACAGGGCGTAGCCGCGGTCCGGGGTGACGGCGATGTCGAGGACCTCGTCGAGGAGCCCCAGCAGCTCGATCGCGTCGGTGCCGGGCTCGTACTCCGGCGGGAGGACGATGATGCCGTCGCTGCCGTCGTCGCCCATGCCCAGCTCGCCCGAGGAGCAGATCATGCCGCGGGACATCCGGCCGTACGTCCTGCGCTCGGCGATCTTGAAGCCGCCGGGCAGTTCGGCGCCGGGGAGGACCACGACGACCTTGTCGCCGACGGCGAAGTTACGGGCACCGCAGACGATCTCCTGCGGTTCGCCCGTACCGTTGGCCGCCCCGACGGCGACCATGCAGTGCCGGATGGGCTTCTTGAACTCGGTCAGCTCCTCGATCGACAGCACCTCGCCGACGACCAGGGGGCCGGTGAGACCGGCGCCGAGCTGTTCGACGGTCTCGACCTCCAGTCCGGCCGCGATCAGCTTCCTCTGTACGTCACGGCCGGTCTCCGTCGCCGGCAGGTCGACGTACTCCCGCAGCCATGAAAGCGGGACCCGCATCAGATCTCCATCCCGAAGGGCCGGGTGAACCGGATGTCACCCTCGACCATGTCTCGCATGTCTTCGACGTTGTGGCGGAACATCAGCATCCGCTCGATGCCGAACCCGAAGGCGAATCCGCTGTACTTCTCGGGGTCGACCCCGCAGGCCACCAGCACCTTGGGGTTGACCATGCCGCAGCCGCCCAGCTCGATCCAGCCCTCGCTGGAGCAGGTGCGGCAGGGCCGGTCCGGGTTGCCGACGGACTCGCCGCGGCAGACGTAGCAGACCATGTCCATCTCGGCGGACGGCTCGGTGAAGGGGAAGAAGTTCGGCCGCAGCCGGGTCTTCATGCCCTCGCCGCCGAAGAGCTCCCGGACCATGTGGTCGAGGGTGCCCTTGAGGTCCGCCATGGTCAGGCCCTCGTCGATGGCGAGCAGCTCGACCTGGTGGAAGACGGGGGTGTGGGTGGCGTCCAGCTCGTCGGTGCGGTAGACGCGGCCGGGGCAGATCACATAGACCGGCGGTTCGCGGTCGAGGAGCGAGCGGATCTGCACCGGGGAGGTGTGGGTGCGCAGTACGACCCCGGAGCCCTCGGCTCCGCCGCCCCGGACGAAGAACGTGTCGGCCTCGCCGCGCGCGGGGTGGTCGGGGCCGATGTTGAGCGCGTCGAAGTTGAACCACTCGGCCTCGGCCTCGGGGCCCTCGGCGACCTCGTAGCCCATGGCGACGAAGACGTCCTCGATCCGCTCCGAGAGGGTCGTGATCGGGTGGCGGGCGCCCGCCGGGATCCGGTCGTACGGCAGTGTGACGTCCACCGCCTCCTCGACCAGCACCCGGGCGTCGCGCTCGGCCTCCAGTTCGGTCTGGCGGGCGGCGAGGGCCTTGTTCACGGCGCCGCGCGCCTGGCCGACCCGCTTGCCCGCCTCGGCCTTGGCCTGCGGGGGGAGCGCGCCGATCTCCCGGTTGGCGAGTGCGAGCGGCGAGGTGCCACCGGTATGCGCGACCTTGGCGTGGGCGAGCGCTTCGAGGTCGCCCGCGGCGGCGAAGGCGGCGATCGCCTCGTCCCGCATGCGCTCGATCTCTTCCGGTTTCAGTGCCTCGACCTCGACAGGGTCGTACGACTTGTTGGGTGCCGACATCTCTTCCCGTGTTTCCGGTTGGCTTGGTGGGCGCGGCCCCGCTCGGCGACGACGGACGACGGACGCAGCCGAAGGACGCAGAGGTGCCAATGGCTGAGTCTAAAGGGTCGGAAACCGGCGGCGGGGCGCCCGCCCGCTGGCGGGGTACGTCCCGGGCCCGGCGGGGCCGGGCCTGCGGTGGTGGCCCGAGGGCGGCCTCAGCTCAGATGAGCGGGTGCGCCGACGGGCAGGATAAATCGGAACTCGGCGCCGCCGCCGGGTCCCCGGCCGACGGTGATCGTGCCGCTGTGGGCCTCGACGATGCCCTTGACGATGTAGAGGCCGAGACCGGTGCCACCGCGTTTGCTGCCGCGCCAGAAGCGGGTGAAGACGCGGGCCATCGACTCCTCGGGGATACCGGGGCCCTCGTCGGTCACGGTGACCGCCGTCCCTTCCTCGTCGTCGTGGTGCGCCGCGGCCGACGCTACGTCGATGGTGACGGTTCCGGCGCCGTGGCGCACCGCGTTTTCCAGCAGGTTGGCGAGCACCTGGTCGACCTTGTCGGGGTCGGCCCAGAGATCGGGCAGCCCCGGGTGGATCCGGACGGCGAACCGGTCGGGGCGCTGACCGCTGGCTATGTGGGCCTGGACGTGCCGGGCGACGGCGGCGGCGATGTCGACGGGCTGGCGGCGGACCTCCAGCCGGCCGGAGTCGATCCGGGAGATGTCGAGGAGTTCGGCGATCAGCCGGGTGACGCGGTCGGCGTCGGCGTCGACGGTCTCCAGCATCAGCCGCTTCTGGTCGTCGGTGAACCGCTCCCACTTGGCGAGCAGGGTGGCGGTGAAGCCCTTGACCGAGGTCAGCGGGGAGCGCAGCTCATGGGCGACGGTGGCGATCAGCTCGGCGTGGCTGCGTTCGGTACGGCGCCGGGCCTCGGTGCCGCGCAGGCTGACGACGAGGCGGCACAGCGGGCCCCTGGGGTACTCGCGGACGTAGCGGGCGGAGACGAGGACCTCGCGCCCGCCGGGGAGCAGCAGATTCCGCTCGGGCTGGCCGACCCGGGTGGCGAGTCCGCCGTAGGGGTCGGTCAGCGGCCACCAGCGGCGGCCCTTGATGTCCTCCAGCGGCAGGGCGCTTTCCAGGGGGAGCCCGATGGCCTCGGCGCGGGGGGTGGCGGTGATCCGTACGGCGGCGGCGTTGAAGCAGACGACCCGGCCGTGCTCGTCGGCGACGACCAGCCCGTCCGGGAGGTCGTCGGGGTCGACGGCCAGCGCCTCGGGATTGGTGGAAGCGCACAGGAACGTCCCGTGCGTCTCCGCGAGCCTGCTGGTCCCGACCGCCATACCCGTAACCCCCACCTCTCCCGGGCGCCGCAGTGGGTACCCGGGCCCGTCACCCTACTAGCTCAAGGTGACGGTCCGGACCCCCTGCGCGAGTGCGCCCCCTGTACCACCCCTCCAACAGCCCCGCGCCCCGGAGTCAGGGCCGCCCGGCGCGCTGGGCGCGGGCGGAGGCGTAGAGGCAGACCGCGGCGGCCGTGGCCAGGTTCAGGCTCTCGGCGCGGCCGTGGATGGGGACCCGGATGACGGTGTCGGCCAGGACGCGGGTCTCCTCGGGCAGGCCCCAGGCCTCGTTGCCGAAGATCCAGGCGGTGGGGCCGCCCATGGTCCCGGCGTCGAGTTCGGTGTCGAGGTCGTCCCCGGCGCCGTCGGCGGCGACGACCCGCACCCCGGCGGCCCGCAGCTCGGCCACGGCCCGTTCGACGGGGACGCCGACGGCGACCGGGAGGTGGAAGTGGGAGCCGACGGAGGCCCGGACCGCCTTCGGGTTGTAGAGGTCGACGGAGGCGTCGGTGAGGACCACGGCATCGGCTCCGGCGGCGTCGGCGCAGCGGAGTACGGTGCCCGCGTTCCCGGGGTCGCGGACATTGGCCAGCACGGCCACCAGCCGGGGGCGGGCGGCGACGATCGTGTCGAAGGGGGCGTCGAGGAAGCGGCAGACGCCGACCAGCCCCTGGGGGGTGACGGTGGTGGAGATGTCCGCGATCACGGTCTCGTCGGCGAGGTGCACCCGGGCGCCGGCCGCGTGGGCGGCGTCGACGATGTCCGCGTAGCGTTCGGCGGCCTCGGGGGTGGCGAAGAGTTCGGTGAGCGTCGGTTCTCCGGCGGGCGTGCGGTGTCCGGCGGCCTCCCGGACGGCCTGCGGTCCCTCGGCGAGGAACAGCCGCTCCTTGCCGCGGAAGTTCCGCCGGGCCAGCCGCCGGGCGGCGGCGACGCGCGGGGAGCGCGGGGAGATGGTCTCGGGGGCGGCCATGGGCTCACTTTCCGGGGGACGGGCCGCGGCGGCGGCGAACGCGCTGGTACGCGGTCCGCGCGAGGGACACGGCGATCAGGAGACGGACGCGAACGACCGGGCGGGGCATCCGGCCGAACGGGCGCGCCGGGGCCGGGGCGGGGGCGGCGCGGACGCACACGGACCCGCAGGCCACAGGGCCTGCGGGTCCGGGGTGCCGCGGCGGACGTCATCGGGGCGCACGCACGGGCGACCCGGTGACCATCACGCGGCGATCGGCTTCGCCGTCGCTCAGGCGGCGGCCTTCGGCGCGTTGACGTCGGCCGGAAGCGCCTTCTGCGCGGCCTCGACCAGCGCGGCGAACGCGTTGGCGTCGTTGACGGCCAGCTCGGCCAGGATCTTGCGGTCCACCTCGATGTTGGCGGCCTTCAGACCCTGGATGAGACGGTTGTACGTCATCCCGTTCTGGCGGGCGGCGGCGTTGATCCGCTGGATCCACAGCTGACGGAAGTCGCCCTTGCGCTTCTTCCGGTCGTTGTAGTTGTAGACCAGGGAGTGGGTGACCTGCTCCTTGGCCTTGCGGTACAGGCGCGAACGCTGACCGCGGTAGCCGCTGGCCTGCTCGAGGATCGCCCGGCGCTTCTTGTGGGCGTTGACTGCCCGCTTGACGCGTGCCACTTGTTAACTCCTTGTAGCGGGGTCGTGCGTGCGGCGGCACGACCCGAATTCGTATAGGTCCCGGTCCCGACGTCGGCTCCCCGTCCTCACCCCCGTCATGACGGGTCCCGGGAGGCGGGGTGCGACATCACTTGCCGAGAAGCTTCTTGATCTTCTTGGCGTCGCCGGGAGCCATCTCGGCGTTGCCGGTGAGGCGGCGCGTCAGCGTCGACGGCTTGTGCTCGAGCAGGTGGCGCTTGCCGGCGCGCTCACGGAGCACCTTGCCGGAGCCGGTGATCTTGAAGCGCTTCTTGGAACCGCTGTGCGTCTTGTTCTTCGGCATCGCGCCGTATCTCCTCGTCAGTGGCGCTCTCCCCCGGTGCGCGGGCACCGGGCACGCGGGAGCGTCCAGTTCGTCTTGTCAGTCCGGGAAGCGGACCCGGGGCGCCGTCGGGCTGCCCCGGGGCTCATCCCTCGGCGGGCGTCTCGGCCGGAGCCTCGGCCTCGTCGGTCCGAGCCTCGTCGGCCTGAGCCTCGTCGGTCAGAGCCTTCGGGTCCCGGCCCGCCTTGCGTGCGGCCTGGGCCTCACGCGCCTCGGCCATGGCCTCGGTCTTCTTCTTGTGCGGCCCGAGAACCATGATCATGTTCCGGCCGTCCTGCTTCGGGTTCGACTCGATGAAGCCGAGGTCCTCGACGTCGGACGCGAGCCTCTGGAGCAGTCGGTAGCCGAGCTCGGGGCGGGACTGCTCACGACCACGGAACATGATCGTGATCTTGACCTTGTCGCCCTGCTTGAGGAACCGGACGACATGACCCTTCTTGGTGTCGTAGTCGTGCGGGTCGATCTTCGGCCGGAGCTTCATCTCCTTGATGACCGTGTGCGCCTGGTTCTTGCGCGCCTCACGGGCCTTCATGGCCGACTCGTACTTGAACTTCCCGTAGTCCATGAGCTTGCACACGGGCGGCCGGGCGTTCGCCGCGACCTCGACCAGGTCGAGGTCGTACTCCTGAGCCAGCTCGAGGGCCTTGGCGAGCGGGACGATGCCCACCTGTTCGCCGCTGGGACCGACAAGCCGTACTTCGGGAACGCGAATCCGGTCGTTGATGCGGGGCTCGGCGCTGATGGATCCTCCTCGGTAGCACCGCGCGGCCGACTGGCAGACAGCCGCGAGACGTCTTATGGGTGACCAACCGCGCAGGAGCAGAAAAATGCCCCGGACGGGACACAGGCGGCAGCTCCTCGAATACCGGAGCACCGCCGCGAACGGTCGCGGGGCGCGCTTCGGGCGGCTCCATCGTCCGTACGGAACGATGGTGACCACCTGACCGGTGACCCGCCGCTCCGGGGAGCGGCCAGGTGGGAGATCGGAGCCTCCACTTGTGGGCCGGGCACAGGAGTGTCCGGCCGGTCGTCACACAAAGATATCAGCTCCGGCGGGGCCCGGCTAACCGGTGGCCCCGGCGGGGCGGCCGGGAGCGGGGCATATCGTGGGCGTCATGAGTGACGCGACCCCTGTTCCCGGCTCCGCCGCCCCCGGCGAGCCCTCTCCCGAATCGCCCGGCTTCGACGCCATGGCCCGCGACATCGCGGAGGTGCCCGCCGTCGAGGTGATCGTCACGGTCGCGGTCAACCTGATGAGCGCCGCCGCCGTGAAGCTGGGCCTCACCGAGGAGGGCGACCGGTACAAGGACCTGGACGAGGCGCGGAAGCTGGTGCACGCCCTGGCCGGGCTGCTGGACGCGAGCACCACGGAGATCAGCTCCTTCCACGCGGCGCCGCTGCGCGACGGTCTGAAGTCGCTCCAGCTCGCCTTCCGCGAGGCGTCCCTGGTCCCGGACCAGCCGGGGCAGGGTCCGGGCGAGAAGTACACGGGCCCGGTCTACGGCTAGGGAGCCCGGCCGGGACTCCCCCGCCGACCGTCGCGTACGCCCCCGGAGGGTTTCCTTCCGGGGGCGTACGGCTGTCCGGGGCGGTCTCGGGGGCGTCCGTACGGCCTCCCGGTCGCGCGCCGGGCGGCTCAGGCGCGGACGTAGAACGGTTCGCCGGGCGGGGCGGCCCCGGCGGGCAGCAGTGCCAGGTCGAGGCCCCGGACCAGCCGGGCCCTGAGCGCTTCGTGGCCCGCGATGCCCCGGGCCACCCGGCCCGCGGCCTCGGCGGGTACCGCGTCGTCGGCGAGGACGAGGGCGAGGGTTCCGTCGGTGTCTTCGCCGGGCAGCAGATGGACCCGGAGTACGGCGGGCTCGGCCGCCATCACCTCCCGTACCGCCGCCGTCACGGCCGGGTCGGCCAGCGGGTCGACCGTGGTCCGGCCCTCCGCGGCGGCCAGCAGCGCCGCGCCGCTGAGCTGGTACGGCACCGGTCCGGCCAGATCGAGGACGAGGGTGTCCGCCTTCTCGTGGGCGAGGGCCTGGAGCGCCTGGTGGAGCGGTACGGCGACGGGCCGGGCCGACGGGTCCCAGCGGGCCATGCTCTCCATCGAGGTGAACGCGGGCAGCGCCCGCCGGTCCCCCGCGGTGAGCGTCGGTACGGCCATCTCGCTGGTCTTCTCGCGCCGCAGCCCGTTCTCGTCGGTCCCGACCTCGCCCAGGACGGCGACGACGGGTACCAGCAGCCGCGCGCCGGTGAGGGCGGCGAGTACGGGACCGTGTGCCGTCCGGTCCCCGGCCCAGGCGGCGAGCGCCGCGGTGAGCCTCGGGTCGGCGGAGCCGTCGTCGTCGGAGAAGCCGGAGTCCGGGATGTTCTTGAGCGCCACGTGCCGAGCCTAGTTCCCGCGCCCCGGCGCCCTGCCCCGGGGTACCCCGGCCGGTCCTAATCTGGCGGGCATGAGCACGGGCGTGATCGGGGACGGGGACGGGGACGGGGACGCGGGGGTACGGCTGTCGGTGGCCGCCGCCGGGGCCGGGGCGGAGGACGACGTCCCGTACGGGGAGGCCGGCGGGCCGGACTTCCCGGCTGCGAGCGTCGTCAAGGTCGCGATCCTGGCCGCGCTGCTGCGGCGCGGGCCCGCGCCGGACGCCCGGCAGCGGGCCTGGGCGCGGGCGATGATCCTGCGCAGCGACAACGACGCGGCGACGGCCCTGTGGCGGGTCCTCGGGGGCGCCGGGGCGCTGGACGAGGCGTGTGCGGGGTGGGGGCTGACGGGGACGTACGCCGATCCGGCCTGGGGTCTTACCCGGACCACGGCCCGTGACCAGCTGACCCTGTTGCGGACGGTGTTCCGCGAGCCCCGGTACGCGTACCTCCGGGACCTGATGGGGCGGGTGGTCCCGGAGCAGGCGTGGGGGGTGTCGGCGGCGGCCGGGCCCGCGGGGGGCCGTGACCGGGCGGCGCTGAAGAACGGCTGGATGCCGATGCGGGCGACCGGGCTGTGGGTGGTGCACTCGGTCGGGCGGGTCGGCGGGCGGTTCGTGGCGGTGCTGTCGGACGGCCATCCGTCGAAGGAGGCGGGGATCGCCCGGGTCGAGGCGGCGGCCCGGCGGGCGGTACGCGGCCTCGGCTGACCGGGCGGGCCGGCGGGGGCGGGTCCGGAAAGCGGCGCCGTCCGCCCGGTGGGCGTGGCCCCGCGGCGTCCGGTGCGTGCGATGCGCGACGGCGGTGGGGATCCCCCCGGCGAAATCAGGGGGATGCCTCGCACGGGACGTACTCCGGGGAATCCCGACCATGCACGAGGGGTCCCTCACGTGCCCGAAGGGCTACGGAGGGGGTGGGTGCGCGTGCCGGGCGTCGCGGGCCAGGCGGGACCTCGCGGTCACGGCCCGGCGGCCCGGCTCGCAACCGGCCCGGGACACGGGACGGGTCAGAGGCTCCGGGGGCGGGTGCCGCGCCACAGTACGACCGCGATCGCCAGGACCAGCGCGCCCACTCCCCCGACCAGCGGGGCGAGCCAGCCGGCCGGGCGCGGCTCGGGTTCCTCGGGCTGCGGGCCCGGTCCGAAGTGCCTTCCGGGGTATCCCGCCGTGGCCGACTTGGGGTCGCCGGGGCGGAGCGAGCCGGCCGCCTCGATCGCGGCGGCGGGGTCGACGGTGCCGTAGCCGCGGGAGTCGTCCCGGCCGGATTCGGGCCGGTCCCGGGCGGTGTCGATGAGGAGCCGCTTGATCTGGGCGGGGGTCAGATCGCCGTGGGCGGAGCGGACCAGGGCGACCGCGCCGGAGACGAACGCGGCGGCGGCGCTCGTCCCCCAGCCTTCGTAGTACTTACGGTCCGGGTCCGGTATGACGATATCCACGCCGGGTGCGGCGACGGTGGCGTACCAGCGCCGGGTGGAGAAGGAGGCCCGGTTGCCGAAGCGGTCGACGGCGGTGACGGCGATGACACCGGGGTAGGCGGCGGGGTACGAGATCCGGTCGCCCTTCTCGCCGCCGTTCCCGGCGGAGGCGACGACGACGGCGCCCTTGGCGAGGGCGTACTGGACGGCGGCGTCCTCACCGGGCTCGGGGTGAGCGGACTCGCTGTCGTCGCCGAGGGAGAGGTTGATGACGTCGGCGCCCTGGTCGGCGGCCCACCGGATGCCCTGGGCGAGGGCCGTTCCCCGCGATTTGCGGGCCTTCTCCCGGGCCCGGTCGCCGCCTTCGAGGATGACCCGGACGGGCAGGATCTTCGCCTCGGGGGCGATGCCCATGACACCGGACTCGTTGCCGAAGCCCCGGCCGTGGGCGGCGATGATCCCGGCCATGGCCGTGCCGTGCCGGGCCCAGGCGCGGTCGCCCCGGACGGCGCCGAAGCCGATGAAGTCCCTGCCCGGCAGGACGTTCTCCCGCAGATCGGGGTGCTGGTCGTCGACGCCGGTGTCGAGGACGGCGACGGTGACGCCCGCGCCCTTGGTGGTCCGCCAGGCCTCGTCGGTGTTGAGCGCTTCCAGGCCCCACTGCTGGACCCTTATGTTGTCGGCCCTGGCGGGCACGGCGGGCAGCAGGGCGAACGAGGTGGCGGCGGCGAGCGCGAGCGCGCGGTGGCGGCGGCGCCGGTTCCGGGCGGAACGAGCCGGACGGGCCGCCGCGCCGGGTCGCTCCGCCCGGCCGCCGGTCGGGGTCGGGGTCACTTCGGCTCCTCCGGGGGCGGGTCGAGCGCCGACCGCAGGGCCCGTTCGGCCCCGGTGACGACGCCGACGGCCTCGTGGCCGAGTCCGGCCTGGGCGATCGGGGAGGTCGACTTGGCGTCCCGGGCGGTGGCGGCGGGCTGGGGGGCGTCGGGGATCCGGCCGTCCGCGAAGCCGGAGACGGCGTAGACGACGACGGGTACGTCGGGGAGCACCCGCAGTGCCCAACTGGCCCGCTGCCGGGGGCCGAACCGTTCGGCGACGGTGCCGCGGGCGCCGTAGGCCCGGGGCAGCAGATCGGGGCGTTCGTCGAGGCTCTGGGCGTCGACGCGCTGGGAGAGGGCGGCCATGTCGTGCTGGTCGGCGCCGGTGAAGACCAGGCCGACGGTGGTCACATGGGTGGAGGTGGCGTCGGTGTAGGTGGCCCGGACGACCCGGGCGCAGCCGGTCCGGGTCAGGGCTGCGGCCAGCTTCGGGTCGAGGGCGCTCGTACAGTCGCCGTCGGGCGCCACGGCGATCCGGGTCCAGACCCGGTCGGCCTTGCCGGGCCCGGCCTTCTCGCCGCGCAGGGTCCGGGGGAAGAGGGCGTCGACGGGGGCGGTGTGCCAGAGCGTGTGGGCCCGGTCGTACGCCGAGTCGTCCGCGCCGCCCGCCCCGGCGCCGCTGGTGAGGGCGCCCGCGGTGGCGGCCCCGCCGATGAGTCCGAGGCCGAGTACGGCACAGACGACGGCGGCGACGGTCCGCACCGGCCGCCGGGCGGGTACGGGCCGCAGCCGGGTGGTGATCTCGGCGTACGTCTCGGGCGGGGCGTCGAAGGGGGTCGGGATCGGCCGCGTCGGCCGTACGGGGTCGGGCACCCGGCCGGGCGGCGGGGGCACGTTCGGCGTGGCGCGGGGTTCGGTACGGGCCCCGGGGCCACCGGGTCCGGGCAGATGGGCGGGCCGTACGGGCGGGCCGGGGGCGTCCGGGGCGGGGCGCGCGGGAGCGGACCCCGGGGCCCGGGCGGGGGCGGCCGGCGGCGGGGGGACCGGCGCGGGGGGCCGTACGGCGCGCTGCGGGATTCCGGGCGGGGCCGCCGGGGCGGTCGGGGCGGTCGGCTGTCCGTCGGGGCGGGCCGCCGGGGCGGCGGGCCGGTCCTTCTCGCCCTCACCGGGTCCGGGGGCGACGGTGTCGGCGGACACGGGCCGGGGGCGGTCGCCCGGTGGCCCGGTGGTCCCGGAGTCGCGGCGCGCCGGGGCGTCCGGCCTCGCGCCGGGCGGCGGCGACGCGGGGGCGGGCCGCTCCGCCGGCCGGGCGTCCCCGGACGGGCCACGAGGCGCGGGGGGCCGTCCGGCGGTCCCGGGCGGCGCGGCAGCCGGAGCCGTGGAGCCGCCCGGAGCCGCGCTCGGTCGCGCGGGGGCGCCGTGCGTCGCGCCGGGGGGCACCGGGGCCGTACGCGGGCGGCCGTCGGCGGTGCCCGGCGCGGGGGGCCGTATCGCGGCAGCGTTCGACCCGGTGTTCGGCACCGGGGCGGGGCGTGGGGCGGGGGCCGGGGTGGGCGCCGTCGCCGGGCGGGGCGGAGGCACGGAGCCGGTCGGCGGCGCGTCCGTCCGGGGCGGTGCCGTCGCGGCTTCCGGCGCGGGCGGGCGGCCTGGCCGCGGCTCGGCTCCCGGCGCGGGGGCGGCGGGCGGGCGGGCCGGACCGGGCTCGGCGGAACGGGGGTGGGGAGGGGTGGCGCGAAGTCGCGTGGTGGCGGGGTCTCGCGGGGGCTGGGTGCGCAGGGGGCGGGTCGGCTCGTCCCGGCGGCGCGCGGTCGGCGCGGGCGGGCGGCGGGCGGAAGGGTCGGTGGGTGCGCCGGAGGGGCCCGGCGGTGCGGTGGGCGGCTGGTCGGGCCGGGGTGGCGGCAGCGCGTCCGCGAGCCGGGAGCGGGGCGCGGGTGGGGCCGCGTCCTCGGGGACGGAGGCGGTCCGTCCGGGGGCGTCAGGTGTCTCCGTACTCATGCCGCCCCCGCTTTCCCGTACCCGTACCGTCGTCGGATCGCCCCTCGCAGCATGCTTGTTCGTCTCCGCGCGTGCGTCACTCTACGGGGTGTCGCGGGCGGTCAGGGACCGGGCGCCCGAGCCCGGCTCGGGAACGGCTGATCTGCCCCGATCGTCCCCCTACCCAGCGGTAATCGGGTCTGGCAGGCTCGGTCCATGACTCACCGCGCGGCAGACCGGACCCGGTACGACCGGGCCACCGCCCAGCTCGAAGCGCCGTTCGCCGTCGTCGATCTGGCGGCGTTCGACGCCAACGCGGCGGATCTGGTCCGCCGGGCGGGCGGCAAGCCGGTCCGGGTCGCCAGCAAGTCGGTCCGGTGCCGGGCGCTGCTGGAGCGGGTGCTGGCCCTGCCCGGCTTCGCGGGGGTGATGTCGTTCACGCTCGCGGAGTCGGTCTGGCTGGTCCGGGCCGGGTTCCGGGACGTCCTGCTGGCGTATCCGTCGGTGGACCGGGCGGGCTTCGCCGAGCTGGCGGCCGATCCGGAGCTGGCGTCGGCGGTGACGGTGCTGGTCGACGATCCGGCGCAGCTGGAGCTGATCGACGCGGCGCGGGCGGGCGGGTCCGAGGAGATCCGGGTCTGTCTGGAGCTCGACACGGCGCTGCGGCTGCTGGGCGGCCGGGTGCGGGTGGGCGCGCGGCGTTCCCCGGTGGGCACTCCGGAGCGGCTGGCGGAGCTGGCCCGGTGCGTGGCGCGGCGGCCGGGGTTCCGGCTGGTGGGGCTGATGGCGTACGAGGGGCATGTCGCGGGGGTGGGCGACGCGGTCGAGGGGTATCCGGTGGTGTCCCGGGGGATCCGGCTGATGCAGCGGGCGGCCCGGCGGCAGCTGGTGGAGCTGCGGGCGGAGGCGGTACGGGCGGTCCGCGCGGTGGTGCCGGACCTGGAGTTCGTCAACGGCGGCGGTACGGGCAGTGTGCAGCACACGGCGGCCGAGGAGGCCGTGACGGAGATCGCGGCGGGTTCGGGGCTCTACCTGCCGCGGCTCTTCGACCACTACTCGGCCTTCGAGGGGCGTCCGGCGGCGCTGTTCGCCCTGCCGGTGGTGCGCAGGCCCGGGGTGGGGGTGGTGACGGTGCTCGGCGGCGGCTATCCGGCGTCGGGGCCCGCGGGCCGGGACCGGCTGCCGGAGCCGTATCTGCCGCCGGGGCTGCGGTACGACCGGCGGGAGGCGGCGGGCGAGGTCCAGACGCCGCTGCTGGGCTCCCCGGCGGACGATCTGCTGATCGGGGACCGGGTGTGGTTCCGGCACGCCAAGGCCGGGGAGCTGTGCGAGCGGTTCGGCGTACTGCATCTGGTGGAGGGCGACCGGGTGGTGGGGTCGGTGCCGACGTACCGGGGCGAGGGGCGGACGTTCCTCTGACCCGCCCCCGGCCCCGCCGCCGGTCCCGATCCCGGCCCGGGTCCCCGGACGCGGCTACAGCGGCGTGACGTAGGCGCCGGAGATCCCGCCGTCGACCAGGAAGTCCGTGGCGTTGACGAACGAGGAGTCGTCGCTGGCCAGGAAGGCGACGGCGGCGGCGATCTCGTCGGCCTCGGCGAACCGGCCGACGGGGATGTGGACGAGCCTGCGGGCGGCCCGCTCGGGGTCCTTGGCGAAGAGCTCCCGCAGCAGCGGGGTGTTGACCGGTCCCGGGCAGAGCGCGTTGACCCGGATGCCCTCGCGGGCGAACTGGACGCCCAGCTCCCGGGACATGGCGAGGACGCCGCCCTTGGACGCGGTGTACGAGATCTGGGAGGTGGCCGCGCCCATGATCGCCACGAAGGACGCGGTATTGATGATGGAGCCCCGGCCCTGGCGGCGCATATAGGGGATGGCGGCCTTGCAGCAGAGGTAGACGGAGGTGAGGTTGACGTCCTGGACCCGTCGCCACGCCTCCAGGCCGGTGGTGAGGATGGAGTCGTCGTCGGGCGGTGAGATGCCCGCGTTGTTGAAGGCGACGTCGACGGAGCCGTAGGTGTCGTACGCGGCCCGGAAGAGGGCCTCGACCTGCTCGGGATCGGTGACGTCGACCCGGACGAAGAGGCCGCCGGTCTCGTCGGCCGCCGCCTTGCCGGTGGTCTCGTCGACATCGGCGCAGACGACGTGGGCGCCTTCGGCGGCGAGCCGCCGCGCGGTGGCCAGGCCGATCCCGCTGCCCGCGCCGGTGACGACGGCGGTACGGCCCACCAGACGGCGGCAGACGGCCTCCCGGGAGCCGGTACCGGCAGGGGATTCGGCGTCGGGCTGCGACTGCGGCTGCGGCTGTGTCATGCGGTCAGACCTCCGTACTGAAGAAGACGTTCTTGGTCTCGGTGAAGGCGGTGAGGGCGTCGGGCCCCAGTTCCCGGCCGAGGCCGGACTGGTGGTAGCCGCCGAAGGGGGTCGAGTAGCGGACGCTGGAGTGGGAGTTGACCGAGAGGTTGCCCGCCCGGACCGCGCGGGAGACCCGGATCGCGCGGCCGACGTCGCGGGTCCACAGGGAGCCGGAGAGTCCGTACGGGGTGTCGTTGGCGAGCCGGATCGCGTCGGCCTCGTCGTCGAAGGGGAAAACGGCGGCGACGGGTCCGAAGATCTCCTCGCGGGCGGCGGGGGCCCCGGGGTCGAGCCCGGTGAGGACGGTGGGCGGGAACCAGAAGCCGGGTCCGTCGGGGGCGGTGCCGCGGATGCCGGGCAGGTCGTCGGGGACGTAGGAGCGGACCCGGTCCCGTTGGGCGCGGGAGATCAGCGGGCCCATCTGTACGGACTCGTCGGCCGGGTCGCCGACGGTGACGGCCTCGACGGCGGGGGCGAGGAGTTCGACGAAGCGGTCGTGGACGGAGCGTTCGACCAGGATCCGGGTCCGGGCACAGCAGTCCTGGCCGCTGTTGTCGAGGAAGGAGAGGGGGGTGGCGGCGACGGCGGTCTCCAGGTCGGCGTCGGCGAAGACGATATTGGGGCTCTTGCCGCCGAGTTCGAGGGTGAGCCGCTTCACGGTCCCGGCGCAGCGGGCCATGACGCTCCGGCCGACCCGGGTGGAGCCGGTGAAGACGATCTTGGCGATGCCGGGGTGGTCCACCAGGGCGGTCCCGGTGATGTCGCCCGCGCCCGGCAGGACCTGGAAGAGGTGTTCGGGGAGTCCGGCCTCCAGCGCGAGGGCGGCGAGCCGGAGGGCCGTGAGGGGCGTGGTCTCGGCGGGTTTGAGGAGGACGGCGTTCCCGGCGGCGAGCGCGGGGGCGGTGCCCCAGGCGGCGATCGGCATGGGGAAGTTCCAGGGGGCGATGACGCCGACGACGCCGAGGGGTTCGAGGAGGGTGATGTCGAGGCCGCCAGCGACCGGGATCTGGCGGCCGGTGAGGCGCTCCACTCCCCCGGCGCTGTAGTCGAGGAGGTCGCGGACGTTACCGGCCTCCCAGCGGGCGTTGCCGATGAGATGACCGGCTTCGAGGACTTCGAGGCGGGCCAGTTCCTCGATGTGGCCGTCGACGACGGCGGCGAACCGGCGCAGCAGCCGGGCCCGGTCGGCGGGGGCCGCGGCGGCCCAGCCGCGCTGGGCGGCGGCGGCCCGGGCGACGGCGGTGCCGACCTCTGCGGGGGTGGTCGCGGCGACCCGTTCGACGAGTGCGCCGGTGGCGGGGTTGAGGACCTCGTGGTACGCGGCGGGCACGGCGTTCCTTTCGGCGGTACGGCGCTACGGCACGGGTGGCCCCGGGCGCGGGAGGCGGCGGTCGGAGGGGGTCAGTGGCGTTCGAAGGAGCGGCGCCGTTCCCAGTCGGTGACGGCGGCGTCGTACGCGGCGAGTTCGACCCGGGCCGTGTTGAGGTAGTGCGCGACGACCTCGGCACCGAACGCGGCCTTCGCGACGGCGCTGGTCTCCCAGAGCTCGGCGGCCTCGCGCAAGGTGGCGGGGACCCGGGCGTACTCCGCCGTATAGGCGTTCCCGGCGCACGGCTCGGGGAGTTCCAGCTCCTGCTCGACGCCGTACAGCCCGGCGGCGATCAGCCCGGCGACGGCCAGATGGGGATTGACGTCGCCGCCGGGGAGCCGGTTCTCGAACCGCAGGGAGCGGCCGTGGCCGACGACCCGCAGGGCGCAGCTGCGGTTGTCATGGCCCCAGGCGACGGCGGTGGGGGCGAAGGAGCCGGGCTGGAACCTCTTGTAGGAGTTGACGTTGGGCGCGTACAGGAGGCTGAACTCGCGCAGGGCGGCGAGCTGTCCGGCGAGGAAGTGCCGCATCACCGGCGACATCCCGCCGGGCCCGTCCCCCGCCATGACGTTGGTGCCGTCGGCGTCGGCGAGGGAGAGATGGATATGGCAGGAGTTGCCTTCGCGCTCGTCGTACTTGGCCATGAAGGTGAGGGAGACGCCTTCCTGGGCGGCGATCTCCTTGGCGCCGGTCTTGTAGACGGCGTGCTGGTCGCAGGTGACGAGGGCTTCGTCGTAGCGGAAGACGATCTCGTGCTGGCCCGGATTGCACTCGCCCTTGGCGGACTCCACGGTCAGTCCGGCGGCGGCCATCTCGTTGCGGATCCGGCGCAGCAGGGGTTCGATCCGGCCGGTGCCGAGGACGGAGTAGTCGATGTTGTACTGGTTGGCCGGGGTCAGTCCGCGGTAGTCGCGGTCCCAGGCCTGTTCGTAGGTGTCCTTGAAGACGATGAACTCCAGCTCGGTGCCGACGTTCGCGGTCCAGCCGCGTTCCGCGAGCCGGGCGAGCTGGCCGCGGAGCACCTGGCGGGGGGCGGCGACGACGGGAGCGCCGTCGTCCCAGGCGAGGTCGGCGATGAGGAGGGCGGTGCCCTCGTGCCAGGGCACCCGGCGCAGGGTGGCCGGGTCGGGGCGCATCGCGAAGTCGCCGTACCCCCGGTCCCACGAGGACATGGCGTAGCCGTCGACGGTGTTCATCTCGGTGTCGACGGCGAGGAGGTAGTTGCAGCCCTCGGTGCCGTGGGCGAGGACCTCGTCGAGGAAGAAGGGCGCGGCGAACCGCTTGCCCTGGAGCCGTCCCTGCATATCGGGGAAGGCGAGGACGACGGTGTCGATCTCACCGCTCGCGACGCGGGCGCGCAACTCGCCGACGGGGAGCGGGGGTGTGCGGTCTGCCACGGGGTCGGGCCTCCTCGGATCGGCCGGGAGCCATAAGGTATTGCTGAAGACCATTGATTGGGAAGGGGGTCGGCCACGTGGCGCGGACGGAGATACGCCCGGGGGAACCGGGACCGGCGGGGATACCGGCGGACAGTTCCACCAACACGGACACGGACCCGGACCCGGTGGTGACCGGCGCGGCTGTCGAGACGTACGGGACGCCGGAGACGGCCGAAGCCGGCGCCGGAGCTGCGGGCGGGGCCGGAGCCGCTGGCGGCCCGGCGGCCGTCCTGCGGCCGGTCCGGGCGGGCAACGGCTTCGAGGAGGCGCTGGAGCAGATCCTCCAGCTGCTCCGGCTCGGCCTGGTCCCGGCCGGTGAACGGCTCCCGGCGGAACGGGATCTGGCCGAGCTGATGGGGATCAGCCGGGTCACCCTCCGGGAGGTGCTGAAGGTCCTCACCGATCAGGGTCTGGTCGAACCCCGGCGGGGCCGCTACGGCGGTACGTTCGTCCTGCCGCGCCCGGACGCCTACGGCGAGGAGGAGCTGCGGCGCAGGCTCGCGGGCCGGGACGTGGAGGACACCCTGCGCTTCCGGGAGGTGCTGGAGGTCGGCGCCGCGGAGCTGTGCGCCGCGCACGGACTGACGGACGAGGGCGCGGACCGGCTGCGGGCGGCGCTGGCGGCCACCCACGACGCGCCGCTCGCGGAGTACCGCCGCCGGGACACGCTCCTCCACCTCACCCTGGCCGGACTGTCCGGCTCGCCGTCGCTGGCCGGGCGGTACGCGGGTGTCCGGGCCACCCTCAACGACCTGCTGGACTGCATTCCGCTGCTGGTCCGGAACCTGGAGCACTCCCAGCAGCAGCACACGGCCGTGGTGGAGGCGGTACTCGCGGGCGACCCGGACGCCGCGCGGGAGACCATGCGCGAACACTGCGCGGGCACGGCGGCGCTGCTGCGGGGCTTTCTGTCCTGACGCCCGGACCGGCGGACCGTCCGCACAGGATCCCGCCCCGGACCGGCCGCGCAAGGCAATGCCGCGCGAGACCCCCGTTCCGGACACCCCGGCCGGGACGCCTCAGCCCGGATGCCCCGGTCGCACGCCCCGGTCGGAGGACATCGCCGCACAGGTCTTGCGCGCCCCCCGGACGTACCGCAATGGTGTCGGCCTAAACCTTTGACTGCCGGGAGTGATCCAGCATGGCCGAAGGAACCACCAGCAGACCCGAATCCACCCAGCCGTCGCTCCCCGGGCCCGCCGCGCCCCGCGACGACGCCTATCACCGCCGCCGCATGCTGCGCCGGGGCAGCGCGGGCTGGCTGCTGCTGACGGGGCTCGGGGTGGCGTATGTCGTCTCCGGTGACTTCTCCGGCTGGAACATCGGCCTGTCGAAGGGGGGGTTCGGCGGGCTCGCCGTCGCGCTGCTGCTGATGGGGGTGATGTACGCCTGTCTGGTCTTCGCCCTCGCCGAACTCTCCGCGATCCTGCCGACCGCGGGCGGCGGCTACGGCTTCGCCCGCCGGGCCCTCGGCACCTGGGGCGGATTCCTGACCGGTACGGCCATCCTGATCGAGTACGTCCTCGCCCCCGCCGCGATCTCCATCTTCATCGGCGACTACGTCGAATCACTGGGCCTGTTCGGCCTGGAGGCGGGCCGGCCGGTCTATCTCGCCTGCTTCGCGGTCTTCATCGGGATCCATCTGTGGGGTGTGGGCGAGGCCCTGCGGTTCAGCCTGGTCGTCACGGCGATCGCGGTGGCCGCGCTGCTGATCTTCGCGATCGGTGCCTTCACCGGCTTCGACGCGGCCCGGCTGAACGACATCCCGGTGGACGGAGACGCGTTCGGGTCCAACTCGTGGCTGCCGTTCGGGCTGCTGGGGATCTGGGCGGCCTTCCCGTTCGGGATGTGGTTCTTCCTCGGTGTGGAGGGCGTACCGCTCGCCGCCGAGGAGGCGAAGGACCCGGTGCGGTCGCTGCCGAAGGCGCTGGCGATCGCCATGGCCGTCCTGGTGCTGCTGGCCCTGGTCACCTTTTTCGCCGCGACCGGGGCCCGGGGCTCGGCCGCCATCCAGGAAGCGGGGAACCCGCTGGTGGTGGCGTTGCAGGGGGACGGCGAGCCGACGACCCTGAGCCGGATCGTCAACTACGCCGGACTCGCGGGCCTGGTGGCGTCCTTCTTCTCCCTGATCTACGCGGGCTCCCGCCAGTTGTTCGCGCTCTCCCGGGCGGGATATCTGCCCCGGTTCCTGTCGCTGACCAGCCGCCGCCGGTCGCCCTATCTCGGTCTGGTGATCCCGGGCGCGATCGGCTTCGCCCTGGCCGCGTCGACCGGCGACGGCGGCCGGATGCTGAACATCGCGGTCTTCGGGGCGACGATCAGCTACGCGCTGATGGCGCTCTCCCATATCGTGCTGCGCCGCCGCGAGCCGGGGCTGCACCGCCCGTACCGCACTCCCGGCGGCGCGATCACCTCGTCCGTCGCCTTCGTCCTCGCGCTCTCGGCGCTGGTGGCGACGTTCCTGGTGGATGTGGTGGCGGCGCTGATCGCCCTGTTGGTCTACGGCGTGGCCCTCGGCTACTTCGCCTGCTACAGCCGTCACCATCTGGTGGCGAGCGCCCCGGAGGAGGAGTTCGCCGCCCTCGCGGCGGCGGAGGCCGAACTCGACCGGGACTGACCCCGCCGCTGCCGCCAGGACCGTACCCACCGAAGAGGAGCGTCGCCGTGCCGAAGCCGCTGATCGGCGTCACGACCTATCTGAACCCGGCCGCCTGGGGGGTGTGGAAACTGCCCGCGGCGCTGCTCCCCGCGGCCTATCCGGAGCTGGTCCAGCGCTCCGGCGGGCTCGCGGCCCTGCTGCCCCCCGACCCCGGCCCGGACGCCGCACGGGAGGCGGTGGCCCGGATCGACGGGCTGATCGTCGCGGGCGGCGCCGATGTGGAACCCGTACGGTACGGGGCCGAGCCGGACGCCAGGACCGGCCCGCCCGCCCGCGACCGGGACGCCTGGGAACTGGCCCTGATCGACGCGGCGCTGGAGTCGGGCACCCCGCTGCTCGGCATCTGCCGGGGCATGCAACTGCTGAACGTGGCCCTCGGCGGCACCCTCACCCAGCACATCGACGGCCATACCGGCGGCGAGGGCGTCTTCGGCAGCCACCGGGTCACCCCGGTCCCCGGCACGCGCTACGCCGCCGCGGCCCCGGTGCCCGTCCGGGTCCCCACCTACCACCACCAGGCCGTCGACCGCCTCGCCCCGCCCCTGACGGCCTCGGCCCACGCGGACGACGGCACGGTCGAGGCGGTGGAACTCCCGGGACCGGCCTGGGTCCTGGGCGTCCAGTGGCACCCGGAGATGGGCGACGACCTCACGGTCACCGAGGCCCTGGTCCGGGCGAGTACGGCCCGCTGAGCCCTGTCCGGGCCGCTGAGGTCCCGTTCAAACGGACGGCAGCCGGGGCACGCTGGCCACCAGGCGGGCCGTGTAGGGGTGTTCGGGGGTGGTCAGGACCTGTTCCGTCGGGCCCTGTTCCACCACCCGGCCGCCGCTGAGGACCGCCGTGCGGTCGCAGAGGGAGGCGACCACGGAGAGATCGTGGGAGACCATGACCAGGGCCAGTCTGCGGTCGTCGCGGAGTTCGCGGAGCAGTTCGACGACCTTGACCCGGGTGGTGACGTCGAGGGCGCTGACGGGTTCGTCGGCGAGCAGGACCCGGGGGTCGCAGACGGTGGCGCGGGCGATCGCGACGCGCTGGCGCTGGCCGCCGGAGAACTCGTGCGGATAGCGGTCGGCGGCGTCCGGCGGCAGCCCTACGGCGGTGAGCGCGGCGGCCACCCGGGGCGCGGCCTCCCGGCGGGTCGCGAGGCCGAGGGAGCGGAGGGGTTCGGCGACGGAGTCGCCGACCCGGCGGCGGGGGTCGAGGGAGGCGTACGGGTCCTGGAAGACGCACTGCACGCCCCGGCGGAAGTGCCGGGTCAGGGCGCGGTCGCGGGGCCTCAGCTCCTCGCCCTCGTAGCGGACCGTCCCGGCGGTGGGGCGGGCGAGGCCGAGGAGGAGCCGGAGCAGGGTGGTCTTCCCGGTGCCGGACTCGCCGACCACGGCGAGGCTCTCCCCCGGGGCGACCGCGAGGGAGACATCGGTGAGGACGCTCGCCCCGCCGCCCCGGTAGGCGTACGAGACCCGGTCGGCGGCGAGGACGGGCTCACCGCCCGGGGTTCCGGCGGTGGTACGGGTGTCCGCGCCGGTCCGGACACCGGCGTCGGACGGGCCGGTTCCGGCCGGGCGGCCGTTGGTGCCTTCGGCGGCTTCGGCAGCGGTCATCGGGGCGTCCTCCGTCCCGTCAGGGCGTTCTCCAGGGTCCGGGCGCTGGCCACCAGCGCCTCGGTGTAGGGCGCGCCCGGGGCGGTGACGACCCGGTGGACCGGGCCCTCCTCGACCGCCCGGCCGTCCTTCATCACCAGCGCCCGGTCGGCGACCCCGGCCACCACGGCCAGGTCGTGGCTGATGAAGAGGAGCGCCATGTCCCGTTCGCGGACCAGGGTGTCCAGCAGTTCCAGCAGTTCGGCCTGGACGGTGACGTCGAGGGCCGTGGTGGGTTCGTCGGCGATCAGCAGTTTCGGCGCGCAGGCCAGGGCCATGGCGAGGGCGACGCGCTGGCGCTGTCCGCCGGAGAGTTCGTGCGGGCGGGACCGGGCGATCCGGTCCGGCTCCGGGAGCCGGACCCGTTCCAGTTCGGCGGTGACGGCCTGCCCCAGGGCCGCGCCCTTGAGTCGCCGGTGCCGGGCGAGGGGTCCGGCGATCTGGGCGCCGACCCGCATCAGCGGGTCGAGGGCGGTCAGCGGCTCCTGGAAGACGACGGCCGCGTCCCGGCCCCGGACGGCGGTGAGGTGTTTCTCGCGGGCGCCGACGATCTCGGTCCCGGCGAGCCGGACGCTGCCCTCGGCGGTGAGTCCGGCGGGCAGCAGTCCGAGGGTCGCGAGGGCCGTCAGGGACTTCCCGGAGCCGGACTCGCCGATCAGGCCGAGCCGTTCGCCGGGGGCGATGTCGAGGGAGAGGCCGTCGACGAGGGCGCGGCCGTCGCGGGTGCGGACGGTCAGCCCGCGGACGGCGAGGAGGGGAGTCATGCGCGCCTTCCGCGGCTGGTGGGGTCGAGGGTGTCGCGGAGTCCGTCGGCGACCAGGTTGACGCCGACGACCAGGACGACGAGGAGGATGCCGGGCGCGAGGGCCCCGGCGGGCGCGGTGGTGAAGGTGGCCTGGGCGTCCAGCAGCATCCGGCCCCAGGAGGCGTTGGGCGGCGGCGCGCCGAGGCCGAGGTAGGACAGGCCCGCCTCGGCGAGGACGGCGAGGCCGAACTGGAGGGCGAGGTTGACCACGAGGGTGGGCCAGATATTGGGCAGGACGTGCCCGGTGACGATCCTCGGCCAGGTGGTGCCGGAGGTCCGGGAGGCGGTGATGTAGTCCTGGGCGAGGACGCGTTTGGCCAGGATCCGGACGAGCCGGGCGACGACGGCGCTCTGGGCGATGCCGATGGCGAGGATCGCGGAGCCGAGGCTGCCGGAGCGGGCGGCCACGATCAGCATCGCCAGCAGCAGGGTGGGGAAGGCGATCAGCAGATCGAGGCAGGCGGAGAGGGTGTCGTCGAGCCAGCCCTGGGCGAAGGCGGCGAGCAGTCCGAGTACGGTGCCGAGGGCGGCGGCGATCAGCACGGAGCCGAGACCGGCCTGGACGGCGATGGTGGCGCCGTTCATCACCTGGGTGAGCAGGTCGCGGCCGAGCTTGTCGGTGCCGAGGAGGTGCTCGCCGCCGGGTGCGGCGAGCCGTCCGCCGGAGGTGTCGTCGGTGGCGTAGGGCAGCCAGAAGAGGGAGACCAGGGCGAGGAGGGCGACGGCTCCGGCGAGTACGGCCCCGGTGATCAGGGTGTACGACCGGCGGGGCCGGGCGGCGGCCCGCTTTTGGGTGGGGGCATCCCCCGGAAGGGTGGTGGTGGTCATCGGGTGCCTCCCGCGAGTCCGGTCCGCAGCCGGGGGTCGACCACGCGCTGGACGATGTCGGCGGCGAAGCCGATCAGCAGCACCGCGAGGGTGGAGACGAACAGCACGCCCTGGATGACCGGGTAGTCGTGCTGGCTGATGCCGGTGGTGAGCTGGGAGCCGAGGCCGGGCAGGGCGAAGACGGACTCCACGACGACCGCGCCGAGCAGGGTGGAGGCGAGTTCGATGCCGAGGACGGAGATGACGGGTACGGAGGCGTTCCGCAGCCCGTGCCGCCACATCGCGGACCCGAAGGAGGCGCCGAGGGCCCGGGCGGTGCGGAGGTAGTCGCTGCCGAGGACGTCGAGCGTGGCGGAGCGTACGTAGCGGATCAGGGACGCGCTCATCACCAGGGCGACGGTGATGACGGGCAGGGTCAGGGCGCGGACCGCCTCGGTGGGGTCGGCCCAGCCGTCGGGCGGGAAGCCGCCGGAGGGGAACCAGCGGGCGTTGACCGCGAGTACGGCGACCAGGATCATCCCGAGCCAGAACACCGGGATCGCGATGCCGAGTTGGGAGACCCCGCTGAGCAGGGCCCCGTACCAGGTGTGCCGCTTGTGGGCGGCGACGAACCCGGCGGGGACGGCGACGGCGACGGCCAGCAGGAACGCGGCGAGGGTGAGCGGGAGGGTGACCTGGAGCCGGGTGGCGATCTCGGGTCCGACGGGCAGGGAGCTGACGAAGGATGTACCGAAGTCGCCGCGGACGAGCTGTCCGGTCCAGTGGACGAACTGTTCGGGCAGCGGCCGGTCCGAGCCGATCGACGCCCGGGCGGCGGCGATCTGCTCGTCGGTGGCGCCGACGGCGGTGAGCGCGTTGGCGGGGTCGCCCGGCAGCATCCGCAGCAGGACGAAGAGTACGACGGTGGCCAGCGCCAGGGAGACCAGCAGCAGGGCCAGCCGTCGCAGGACGTAGCGGGTCATCGGTTCTTCTTGATCCCGTAGGCGTGGAACTGGGAGTTCAGCCCGTTGAGGGGGTAGCCGGAGATCCGGCTGTCGGCGACCACGATCTGGGGGTAGAGGTAGAGCCACTCACTGGCCGCCTCACGGGCGGTGGTCCGGTTGACCTTCTTCAGCAGCTCGGTCTGCTCCGCCGGGGTCGAGGACCGCTCGGCCTCCTCGACCCACTTGGCGACCTGCGGGTTGTCATAGCCCCAGTAGAAGTCGGGGTTGCCGTACCAGACCAGATCTCGGTCGTTGACGTGCTCCTGGAGCGTGGCGTCGAAGTCCTTGTTCTTGTAGACCTTGGTGTACCACTGGTCCGGGGTGATGGGTTCGATCTTCACCTCGATGCCGACGGCGCCGAGCTGGGACGCGATGAAGGTCGCGGCGGTGGGATGCGGGTCGTACGACGGGGTCTGGAGGGTGAAGGAGAAGCCGTCCGGATGTCCGGCCTCGGCCAGCAGCCGCTTCGCCAGGGCCGGGTCGTACGGGTCGGTGCCGGTGAGGTCCTCGTACCAGGGGTCGGTGGGCGGGACCATGGAGCCGATCGGCTTGCCGTGGCCGCCCCAGACGGATTCCAGCAGCTTCTTGTCGTCGACGGCGGCGGCGACGGCCCGGCGGACCCGGACGTCGGTGAAGGGTTCGGCCTTGTCGTTGAAGGCGAGCAGCAGCTTGGTGGTGGAGGCACCTTCGGTGATCTTGTACGCCGGGTCCTTCTTGAAGCGGTCGAGCGCGTCGGGCGACTGCTGGCTGGTGACCAGGTCCACGCCCTTGCTGAGCAGGGCGTTGTTGAGCGCCGACGCGTCCTTGAAGTAGCGCAGCACGATCTTCTTGCTGGCGGCGGCCTCGCCCCAGTAGCCGGTGAAGCGGTCGAGTCCGAGGGACGAACCCCGGGTCCAGTTCCCCAGCTCGAACGGTCCGGTGCCGTCGGCAGCGGCCCGCAGGTCACCGGCGTCGGCGTTGACGATCCAGACGTAGCTCAGGTTGTAGACGAAGGAGATCGACTTCTGGGAGAGCGTGACGGTGACGGTCTTCGGGTCCGGGGCGGTGACCGTCTTGATGACGGAGAGGTTCTTCTTCCGCGCGGACTGGGAGTCGGGGCCGATCACCCGCTCCAGGCTGTGCTTGACGTCGGCGCTGGTGAGCTTCTTGCCGCTGTGGAAGGTGACGCCGTCGCGGAGGGTGAAGGTGTACGTGAGTCCGTCCGGGCTGACCTTGTGGGATGCGGCGAGCAGCGGCTCGGTCTTCCCGGTGTCGGTGAGCCGGAACAGGCCCTCGTAGACATTGCCGTGCAGGGCCTCGGTGACGCCCTGGCCGCCGCCCGCGGTGTTGTCGAGGTTCTGCGGCTCGTAGAGGGAGCCGATGGTGACGGTCGCGTTCGGGTCGTGCTTGCCGGTGCCGCCGCCGCTGCCACCGCCGACGGGGTCGCCGCCGCAGGCGGTGAGGGCGAGGACGAGGGCCGCGGCGGTGACGGCGGGCAGGACGTGACGGCGGGTGCGGGCGGTGCTGCTCATGACGGGGCTGCTCTTTCGTGCGGAGGTACGGCGGGACGGGATCAGTGCGTGGCGGTCGCGCCGCCGCGGCTGACGACCCGCTTCTCACCGGCCGTGACGGGCAGGTGGAGGCGGTTCTGCCGCGGCGGCATCGGACAGTTGTACTGATCGGAGTAGCCGCAGGGCGGCACGAAGGCCCGGTTGAAGTCGAGGCGTACGGAGCCGTCGCCGGTACGGGTCACGAAGAGGAACCGCCCGGCGCCGTAGGTGCCGTCGTCGCCGGGGGCACCGTTGGTGGGGTCGCCGAAGACCAGCAGCAGGGTGCCGTCGTCGTCGAAGGCGCTGAGGGTGTACTCGCGGCCGTCGAGGGTGAGGGCGATGTCGCCGGGGACGACGAGGTCGCGGGTGCCGCCGTTGTCCCTGATGTGTTCGAAGGGGATCCGGCGGGCGCCGGGGACGGGGGTGAAGGTGGCGTCGAAGACCCAGTCGGGGTCGTACGGGAAGACCTCGGTGCGCTCGTAGGCGCGGAGGGCGGGGGCGTCGGCGGACCAGAAGCGGAGCCCGTACTCGGGGGCGCCGGTGACCAGGTCGGTCCGTTCGACGGTGGTGACGGTGTCGCCGTCGGGGAGTCCGGCGCGGGCCGCCGCCGGGTCGGGGCGCTCCCCGGCCGGCAGCCAGCGGGTCTCGACCAGGGCGAGGTTGCCGGTGGGCGAGGTGACGGCCCGGTGGCGCTCGGCGCGCCATTCCTTCCACGCCCCGGCGGGGTCGCTGACCGGCGGTACGGGGGTGGGGTGGGACACGGCGGCACTCACTCACATCGGACGAAGGCGGGACGAACCGGGGGGACGGGCAGGCATACGAATGCTCCGGACGCACCGCCCATTCGTCACAGGGGGCGACGTTCAACCCAAAGCCTGATCTTTATCTTCCATAAGGTGAACTAATGTCAAGTACAACCAGATGCTGAGACGCGGTTCCGGACAGCCTGAGCGGCAGGGCGTTTCCGCAGGCCAGAGCCGTGCGACCGGCTTGGCACGGCAATCCCCTTACGACTGTGGGCGGTTGGGGCGGCCGTCGGGCTTCATCCGGATGTCACAGAGACGGGGTCGGCGCGGTCGTCACCGAGGCGGGTTCGACGCGGTGGTGAGCGCCAGCAGTTCGCGCGCCGGTCCGGCGGGCCGCTGGGAGCGCCGCCAGACCGCGCGCAGCGCCCGGCGCAGCGGAACGTCCGCCAGCTCCACCGCCACCAGCCGCCGGGCGGCCAGTTCGTCCGTGACGGCCAGCTCGCTCAGCACGGTCGGGCCCGCGCCGCTGACGGCCGCCGCCTTCACCGCCGTGGTGGAGGCCAGTTCGAGCAGGGGCGCCGCGGTGCCGCCGTAGCGGGCCAGCGCCGCGTCGAGCACCTGCCGGGTACCGGAGCCGGGTTCCCGCAGCACCAGCGGTGCCGCGGCGAGTTCCGCCGGGGGTACGGGGGTACGGCGCCGGGCCCAGGGGTGCCCGGGGGCGACCACCACCAGCAGCCGGTCCTCGGCGACGGTCGCCCCGTCGAGCCCGGCCGGGATCCGCAGCCCCTCGACGAAGCCGAGGTCGGCCTCGCCCGAGGCGAGCCGGTCGGCGACGGCGGCCGAGTTCCCGGCGTACAGGGAGACGGCGGTATCGGGCCGCAGCGCCCGCAGGGCGACCAGCCAGCCGGGCAGCAGGTACTCGGCGATGGTCATCGAGGCGGCGATCCGCAGCCGGGAGTCCCGGTGGCCGCGGAGCGCCTGGGCGCCCGCGTCGAACGCCTCCGCCGCCTCCACGATCCGGCGCGCCCAGTCGGTGACGAGGACGCCCGCCGGGGTGAGCCGGGAGCCCGTGGGCGAGCGGTCGACCAGGGCCACACCCAGCCGCGTCTCCATGGACCTGATCCGGCCGCTGGCGGCGGGCTGGCTGATGCCCAGCTCACGGGCGGCCCGGCCGAGACTGCCGTGCCGGGCGACGGCCAGCAGCAGTTCGAGGGCGCCCAGGTCCGGGACCCGGTGCGCCAGCGGCGAACGCCGCGGTGCCCGGTCCGCCGCGTCTTCGGGTCCGCCATCGCTCATCGGCCCAGCTTATGAGGTCATAGCGGATACGTCCCTGGCGGGGCCGGTGACCTGCGACGACAGTGGGGACCATGGCCACCGCCGCACAGCCCGTACGCCCCTCGCCCACCGCCGGACACCCCGTCGGAGGCACGCTCGACGCCGTTCCGACGGCGGGCCGGGAGACGCCCGGCGCCGCCACCGGCCGGGCCGCGGGGCCCTCGACCGCGACCGGGATCCCGGCGGACTCCCCCGGCACCGGCCGGGCCGCGGGAGTCCGCGCGCCGACGGCGCCCACCGGCGGAACCACGGGCCCGGATCCCGGGTCCGGCCCGGGAGCGGACGGACGGGCCCCGGCGGCCTCCGCCGGGGCACCACCGGCCACCCCCTCCCCCGGGCCGGTGGAACCCGCCGCCGCGGCCGTACGCCCCTCCCGCGTCACCGGCCGGGAAGCCGCCCCCGGGGCCCGTGCGGCCGGATCCTTCCCCCGGCTGCGGGAGTTCGGGCCGCAGTGGTACGCCGCCGTGATGGGGACCGCGAGCGTCGCCGTGGCCGGGTGGGCCGTGTCGGGTTCGGGCGGCCCGGTCCGGGCCCCGCTGGCCGCCGTCTGGGCGCTCTCCGCGGTACTGCTGGCCGCCGTGGCGACCGCGCGGGCGCTCCACTGGCGCCACCATCGCGACCGGGCCCGGGCCCAGCTCCACGACCCGGCCGTCGTGCCGTTCTACGGCTGTGCCGCGATGGCCCCCCTGGCCGTCGGGATCGGCGCGCTCGGGCCGGGCCGGGAGGTCGTCGGCGACCGGGCCGCGCTCCCGGTCGCCGTCGCCCTGTTCGCGGTGGGCTGCGCCGTCGCCGTACTCGCCGCGGCGGCGGTGCCGTATCTGCTGGTGGTACGGGACCGCCCGGCGCCGGACGCCCCGGCGGCGGAACCGTCGCCGGTCTGGCTGCTGCCGCTGGTCGCCCCGATGGTCGCGGCGGCCTTCGGCCCGCTGCTGGCGGCCGCGGCCCCCGACGGCGAGCTGCGGCGGACCCTGCTGGTGGTGAGTCTGGGGCTGGCCGGTGCCAGCGGTCTCGCGGCGCTGGCGGTACTGCCGCTGGTCCTGGCCCGGCTCTTCCGGCAGGGGCCGCTGCCGCTCGCGCTCACCCCGTCGCTGCTGCTGGTCCTGGGGCCGCTGGGGCAGTCCACGACCGCCGCGAACCAGCTGGCGGACGCGCTGCCGGGACGGCCGTACGCGGGTCTCGTCGCGGTCGGCTACGGGGTGCCCGTGATGGGTTTCGCCCTGCTGTGGCTGGCGCTGGCGGCGGCGATGCTGGTGCGCGCGGCCCGCCGGGGGCTGCCGTTCACCCTCGGCTGGTGGGCCTTCACCTTCCCCGTCGGCACCTGTGTGACCGGGGCGGCCGCGCTCGCCCAGCGGACCGGTCTGACGCTGCTCTGGGTGGTCGCGGCGGCGCTCTACGCGCTGCTGGTGACCGGCTGGGCGGTGGCGGGCTGGCGGACCGTGCGCGGACTGCTCAGCGGAGCGCTGCCCGCAGCGCCGCCGCCAGCTCCCGGGGCGCCGCTTCCAGCGACGGCCCGTACCAGGTCAGGGCCCGGCCGCTGACGAGGGCGGCGGGCAGCCCGGGGAACGCCTCCGGGCCGTCGCCGGGGGCGAAGCGGTACGGCTCGTCGGGCAGGACGACCAGTTCGGCGCCGGACGTCCGCAGTTCGTCAAGCGGGATCCGGGGATAGCGCTCCGGATGCCCCGCGCAGACATTGACCACGCCCAGCCGGGCCAGCAGATCGCCCGCGAAGGTGTCCCGGCCCAGCACCATCCAGGGGCGGCGCCAGATCGGGATCACCGCCGGTACGGGGCGGTCCGCGACGGGCCCGGCGGCGGCCCAGGCGGCCCGGGACCGGTCCAGCCACTCGGGCACAGGCGACCCGCAGCCGTCGGCCAGTACCCGGCGCAGTTCGCGCAGCCCGCCCGGCAGGTCGCGGACCTCGGTGACCAGGACCTCCACTCCGGCGGCCCGTAGCCGGTCCAGGTCCGGGGCCCGGTTCTCCTCCTCGTTGGCGACGACGAGATCGGGCCGCAGCCGCAGTACGGCGTCGGTGTCGGGGTTCTTGGTGCCGCCGATCCGGACGACGTCGAGGCCGGCGGGGTGGGAGCACCAGTCGGTGGCGCCGACCAGCAGCCCGGGGGCGGTCACGGCGATCGCCTCGGTCAGCGACGGTACGAGGGAGACCACCCGCATCCCGGTCAGCCGCCGGGGGGCGTCTCGATGTGTTCGGCAACGGTGACCACGACGACCCGGGTCTCCGCGCCCCCGGCCCGCCAGCGGTGCCGTACGCCACCGGAGAGGAACAGGGTGTCACCCCGGCCCAGCCGGTAGGCGCGGCCCTCGGCCTCGATCTCGACGGTGCCGTCGGCGACGTACATCAGCTCGTCGTTGCGGTGCTGGAACTCGCCCTCGGTGTCGTGCTCCCCGCAGAACTCCAGCGCCTCCAGCTGATGCCGTCCGTGGACCAGGCGGCGGGTGCGGGGCGCGGCGGGGGTCCCGTCGGCGGGGGCGGCCGGGTCGGCCCGGGAGACGGTGACCGTACGGGCCGCGTCGGAGGCGGCGATCAGCCGGTCCGCGGTGGTCTCCAGGGCGTCGGCGACCCGCTGGAGGGAGCGGCGGCTGGGCCGGGCCCGGTCGTTCTCGATCTGGCTGAGGAAGGGCACCGAGAGTCCCGAGCGCTCGGCGACGGAGGCCAGCGTCAGATCGAGGGCCCGCCGCCGCCTGCGCACGGCGGTGCCGACCCGGAGACGCTCGGTCTCCTTCGGGTCCCTGCCGTCCTTGGCGTCAGCGTCCATGCGCCGGCTCCCCTTCCTGCGTTCTGTACAACCTTACGCAGCTTCCGGCGCGGCTACCTCCGCGATCACCCCCGAGAGGGGCCGAAAACGGCCGGGGTGGCCCGGACACTGTCCGGAACCACCCCGTACCCCCGGGTGAACGCGTACGTCACCCGGTGACCGGAACCGTCTTCTCGACGAAGCCGGGGTTCTTCTCCAGCCAGGCCCGGACGGCCTGCTGCTCCTTGCCCTTGCCGGTGCGCTGGATCTCCGACTCCAGGTCGGTCAGCTCCTTCTCGGTCATCCGGAAGTCCTTGAGCCACTTTCCGACCTCGGGGTGGTCGGCGGCGAAGCCGTCCCGGGCCAGGGTGTGCACCCCGTCGCCCTTGCCCCAGGCGGCCTTCGGGTCCTTCAGCTTCTTCAGGTCGTAATCGCTGTAGGCCCAGTGCGGGGACCACAGGGTGACGACGACCGGCTCCTTCTTGGCGTAGGCGCGCTTCAGCTCGGCGAGCATGCCGGGCGTGGACCCGTCGACGACGTCGTACTCGCCTTCGAGGCCGTACTCCTTCAGGACCTTGTCCTTGAGCAGGCCCATCATCCCGGCGCTCGGCTCGATACCGATGATCCGGCCCTTGAAGGTGGACGACTTGCCCTTGAGATCTGCGAGTGAGTCGACCCCGTCGACGTAGGAAGGCACCGCCAGTTCGAGGGATGTGGGCCCGTACCAGGCGCCGAGGTCCTCCAGCCGGTCGCCGTACTTCTTCCAGTACGAGGCATGGGTCACCGGCAGCCAGGAATCCGTCTGGAAGTCGATCTGCCCGTTGGCGAGACCGGTGTAGAGGGCCCCGGTCTCCAGCTGCTTGGCCTCGGCCTCGAAGCCGCGCCGCTCCAGCAGCTCCTTCCAGAGGTAGGTGGAGGCGATGGCCTCGTCCCACGGGATGTAGCCCATGGTCACCTTCTCGCCCTTGCCGACGTTCTCCTCGCCCGTCACCGAGGTGGTGCCGGTGGAGGAGGGGCCGAAGACCGAGAATCCGCCCGCGACCAAGGCCAGGACGACCAGTCCGACCACGGCGACGGACGACTGGGGCCGGTGGTGCCGGATCGAGGGGCCGCCCGCCAGGGCGCGGGCCTTGGCCATCGCCCGGCGGCCCAGCGGGGAGACCTGGCGGCCCAGTTCGCCGGTGATCCGGTCCAGATACATGGCGAGGATGACGATCGAGAGCCCGGCCTCGAAGCCCAGACCGATGTCGACATTGCCGATGGCGCTGTAGACCTCGCCGCCGAGACCGCCGCCGCCGACCATGCCCGCGATCACGACCATGGAGAGGCCGAGCATGATGACCTGGTTGACCCCGGCCATCATGGTGGGCAGGGCGAGCGGGAGCTGGACCCGCAGCAGGGTGTCACGGGGCGTGGTGCCGAACGCCTCGGCCGCCTCGACGAGTTCCTTGTCGACCTGGCGGATGCCGAGTTCGGTCATCCGTACGCCGGGCGGCAGGGCGAACACGATGGTGGCGATGATCCCGGGGACCACACCGACACCGAAGAAGATGATGCCCGGGATCAGATAGACCATCGCGGGCATGGTCTGCATGAAGTCGAGTACGGGCCGGACGACGGCGCTGACGGTCGCCGAACGCGACGCCCAGATGCCGAGCGGGACCGCGATCGCCAGGGTGACGATCGTGGCGACCAGCACCAGGGAGAGCGTCGACATGGCCTCGTCCCAGAGGGCGACCGAGTCGATCAGGGCGAATCCGGCGAAGGCCAGCAGTCCGGCGAGCAGTCCGCGCAGCCACCAGGCGAGTACCGCCAGGATTCCGGCGAACAGCAGCGGCTCCGGGGTGGAAAGGACCGTGTCCAGTCCGTCGTACATTCCGGTGACCACGGTACTGATCGCGTCGAAGAGCCAGGTCAGATGGGTCTGGAGCCACTCGACAGCGCTGTCGGTCCATTCCCCGAGGGGCAGTCTAGGCATGGGCCACCGCCCCGGTGCCGGCGGACTTCGGGCTGGTACCGGAGCCGTCCGGCTCCATGGTCCCCGCCGTCTCCACCGGTTGGTCGGGGGTCATCGGCTCACCGAGCACGGCCAGCAGCCGGGCCCTCGGTACGACTCCGATCAGCTCGCCCTTCTCGCAGGTCACCGCCACCGCCACCCCGCTGGTGGAGCAGGGGGTGAAGAGTTCCGTGATCGGGGTGTCCGCCTTGACCACGGCGGGCGCGGCGGCCATCACCTGCTCGGCGGAGCCCAGCTCCTCGCCCTCGTCGGTCCGGGTGCCGTAGGCGGTCTCCGGTTCGGCCATGATCGCGCCCGCGGTCAGTACCCGGGTGCGGTCGACGTCCTGGGTGAAGGAGGCGACGTAGTCGTCGGCCGGGGTGACCAGGATGTCCTCGGCGGAGCCCTGCTGGACGATCCGGCCGTCCCGCATCACCGCGATCCGGTCGCCGAGCCGCATGGCCTCGTTGAGGTCGTGGGTGATGAAGACGATGGTCTTCTTCAGGGTCTTCTGGAGCTCCAGCAGCTGGTCCTGCATGTCCCGGCGGATCAGCGGGTCCAGGGCGCTGAAGGACTCGTCCATCAGCAGCAGATCGGCGTCCGTGGCCAGCGCCCGGGCCAGGCCCACCCGCTGCTGCATCCCGCCGGACAGCTCGTCGGGCCAGGAGTCCTCCCAGCCCGCGAGCCCGGCGAGGGCCAGCGCCTCGGTGGCCCGCCGCTTGCGCTCGGCCGGTTCGACGCCCTGCACCTCCAGCCCGTACGCCGCGTTCTCCAGCACGCTTCGATGGGGGAAGAGCGCGAAGTGCTGGAAGACCATACTGATCCGCCGCGAGCGTACGGAGCGCAGCTCACGGGCGCTGAGGGCGGTCAGATCACGGCCGTCGAAGAGGACCCGGCCCGCGGTGGGTTCGAGCAGTCCGTTGAGCATCCGCAGCAGGGTCGACTTGCCCGAACCGGAGAGGCCCATGACCACGAAGATCTGCCCGGGCTCGACGGTGAACGAGGCGTCGATGACCGCCGCCGTCGTTCCGTCGGCGCGCAGCTCGTCGCGGTTCGCGCCCCCTTCGATTCGCCGGACCGCCGCTTCGGGTCGTCTGCCGAACACCTTGTACAGATGCTCCGCCTCGAGCCTGGACACATACACCTCACGTCTCGTACGGAATCGATCCGCCACCCCCATCCGGGCGGATCGCGGAGCCCGGCGGGATCCGCCCGCCCCCGGCCCGCGCGCGGCTTCGGGGCCGCGGCGCCACGGGTCGGCTCCGGCGGCGCGCCTGCCCCCGGCCTGTACCGCCAAACGCAACAGTGATCCACATCACGCAACAGTGGCGGCCGGAAAGAGGTGTCCTGCCGGATTTCGGTGGGCGGAGGCGAGGCCGGGGGCCGCACCGGGGCGGGTGGCGGCTCGCCGGGCGGCCGGGCCCCACGAACGGGGGTCCCGGCGCCCGCCCCGGAGGGCGTACCGCGGGGCCGCTGTGCGGCCGGACTCACGGCCCGGGCGAGGTCCCGGCGGCGGGGCCGCCGGGACCCGCGAACGAGGGTCCCCGCACCCGCGGGCCCCGGCGCCCGGCACCGGACCAGGGGTCGGTGTCGCCTACCGGCGGGGCCACCGGCCGGCCGGACGCACGGCCCGAGCCGGGGCCACCGGCGGGACCCCGCGGTGCCGGGGCTGCCGGACGGCCGGGACCCGGGCCGGGGCCTCCGCCGCCGTCAGCCCTGCCGGCGGCGGGCCTTCGGCCCGCACGCGGCGGCGCGAGACGGCCGAGCGGTCCCGCCGCTTCCACCGCTTCCACCGCTTCCACCGGGGAGACCGGCTACGCGTCCGGCGACCGGCGCGGCGGCACCGGGCGCCCGGGCGGCCCACGTCCCGGCACCGCCGGTACGCGACACCGCCCCCGGCCGGGCGTCGGCGTACGGCCTCCCGGCCGCTGTCGGTGGCGTACGGCATGATCGGGGTGTGACGCGACGCCTGATGCTCCTCGACACCGCATCCCTGTACTTCCGGGCCTATTTCGGGGTCCCCGACTCGGTGCGCGCCCCCGACGGCACGCCGGTCAACGCAGTCCGCGGACTCCTCGACTTCATCGCGCGCCTGGTGCAGGACCACCGGCCGGACGATCTCGTCGCCTGCTGGGACAACGACTGGCGGCCCCACTGGCGGGTGGAGCTGATCCCGTCCTACAAGGCGCACCGGGTGGCCGAGGAGACGGAGACGGGACCCGACGAGGAGGAGACCCCGGACACCCTCGCCCCGCAGGTCCCGGTGATCGCGGAGGTCCTCGCGGCGCTGGGCATCGCCCGGGTCGGCGCCGACGGTTACGAGGCGGACGACGTCATCGGCACGCTCACCGCGCGGGCCGCCGGCCCGGTCGACATCGTCACCGGCGACCGCGACCTCTTCCAGCTGGTGGACGACGCCCGGCGGCGCCGGGTGCTGTACCCGCTGAAGGGTGTGGGCACGCTCCAGATCACCGACGAGGCGTGGCTGCGCGGCAAGTACGGCGTGGACGGCCCGGGGTACGCGGATCTGGCCCTGCTGCGCGGCGACCCGAGCGACGGACTGCCCGGGGTGCCCGGGATCGGCGAGAAGACCGCGGCGAAGCTGCTCGACGCCTACGGCGATCTGGCCGGGATCATGGCGGCGGTGGCGGATCCGGCCTCCCGGCTGACCCCGGCCCAGCGGCGGCGGCTCGCCGAGGCCCGGGAGTACGTGGCGATCGCGCCCAAGGTGGTCCGGGTGGCGCCGGACGCCCCGCTGCCGCCCTTCGACCCGGCGCTGCCGTCGGAGCCGCGCGATCCGGCGACCCTGGACGAGCTGGCGGAGCGCTGGGGTCTCGGCGGCTCCCTCCAGCGACTGCTGGCCGTTCTGAACCCCTGACCGCGTACGGCCTACGGACGCGTTCCGGTCGTGTTCGTACGGGCGTGTTCCGGCCGCTGGCGCCCGACGGCCGTCCGTCCGCGGCCGTACGGTGCCCCGCGTGGCCGTACGCGCCCGCGCGGGGCCTCCCGCGTCCGTACGCGCCCCCGTACCTCCGTCCCGTACCGGTACGCACCGGCCCGGGGCACACCGGCGGCTCTCCCGTGCTGAGCTTTCCGGCACGGAGTGTTAACTTAGGCAAGCCTAAGCAAGCGCAGCACGAGCCCGGGAGAGCGCCGTGACCGACCGACCCGCCCGCACGTCACCGTCGCCCTACAAGGCCCATGTCGTGCATGCCGAACGACTCACCCCCCATATGGCGCGGATCGTCTTCGGCGGCCCCGGGCTGGCGGGATTCGGGCTCGACGGCTATACCGACCACTATGTGAAGCTCGTCTTCCCGGCGGAGGGCGTCCGGTATCCGGAGCCCTGGGACATCGACCAGATCAAGGCCGACTTCCCCCGGGAGCAGTGGCCGTCCAACCGGACGTACACGGTCCGTAGCTGGGACGCCGAGACGGCCGAACTGACCATCGATTTCGTCGTCCACGGGGACGAGGGGCTCGCGGGCCCCTGGGCGGCCCGCGCCCGGGTCGGCGACCCGATGTGGATCATCGGCCCCGGCGGCGGATACGCCCCGGACCCGACCGCCGACTGGCATCTGCTGGTCGGCGACGAGAGCGCGCTGCCCGCGATCGCGGCATCGCTGGAGCGGATCCCCGAGGGCGCCCTGGTCCATGCCTTCGTGGAGATCGAGGACCCGGCGGAGGAGCAGAAGCTGGTGGCCCCGGCCGGGGTCACCGTCCAGTGGCTGCACCGGAACGGCCGCCCGGTGGGCCGGGCGATGGTCGAGGCAGTCACCGGACTGGACTTCCCGGCGGGCCGGGTGTCCGCCTTCGTCCACGGCGAGGCGGGCTGTGTGAAGGAGCTCCGGCGCCATCTGCGACTGGACCGGGGCATCGACCGCGCCCAGTTGTCGATCTCCGGCTACTGGCGGCTGGGGCAGAACGACGAGGCGTGGCGCGCGGTGAAGCGGGCGTGGAACGAGCAGGTGGAGCGCGAGCAGGAGAGCGCCGAGCCGGGCGACCGGGTGGCCTGACGCCTGTCGGCGGCGGCCGGATCCGGGCGTACGAGAACCTCTCCACGCCCCTGGTCCGGCCCCGCCGCCCGTCAGCCGGCCGACTCCCCGCCCGCCCCTGAAGTCCCCGTACCGGTATCCGTCTCCTTACCCGCCTCCGGCGGGGTGCTGCGGCTGCCGTAGCGCCGCGCGGAGCGGTCCGTCTGGGCGATCTGCCGCAGGGCCTCGAAGACCGCGTTCCCCAGGACGGTACCGACGATCACGGTCTCCACGAGCTGGTCCCGGCTGGTCCGGTCGGCGAGATAGCCGAGGTCGGCGTCGGCGACCAGTTCGGCCGCGTCCGCGTAGGCGTCCAGCAGCCGGCGCTCGAAGTCGCCGTGCCCGAGCCGGGCCATCGCGGCCAGCGCCCCGGCCAGCAGTTCGGGCCCCGGCGCGTCGTCCTCCACCTGCCAGCCGCGCCGGTCGATCAGCGCGTCGACCGTCCGCCGCGCGCTCTCCCCCGCCTCGTCCGGCTCGGGCTTCACCGGCCGCGCCACCAGCAGATCGGAGGCGGAGCCCAGGACGTGGTGGAGCGGCTTGCCGGGGTCGTCGACGGCCGCCAGCACCCCGCCGATCGCGGCGATCTTCAGCCCGCCGATGTCGAGCAGGGCCCGGATCAGCCGCAGCCGCCGCTCGTGCCCGGGGCCGTACGCGGCCTGATTGGGGCTGGTCAGCTCACCGGCGGGCAACAGGCCCTCGCGCAAGTAGTACTTGATGGTCGGTACCGGTACCCCGGTTCTCCGACTCAGCTCACCGATCCGCACGTCCGCTCACCGCCGTCTCACCAGGACCATGTCCGTCCCGGCCATCTTAGGTAGCGTCGCGTATCGCTATCCGTACAGCTCCCCTCCGTGTGCCCGCCCCGGCACCACCCGGGCGCCGAGGGACGACATCCGGCCGAAATACGGCCCGGGACGCCGCGGTCCTGATAGAGACGGCTCATGTCCGTCTCCGTCATGCTCTTCACCTCTGATCTGCGGGTCCACGACCAGCCGGCGCTCGCCGCCGCGGTCCGGGACGCCGATACCGTGATCCCCCTCTTCGTCCGCGATACCGGCATCGGCCGCGCCGGTTTCGACGCGCCCAACCGCCGGGCCTTTCTCGCCGACTGCCTGGCCTCACTCGACCGGAGTCTGCGCGATCGCGGCGGCCGGCTCGTGGTCCGCTCCGGCTCGGTCGTCGACGAGGTGTGCCGGGTGGTCGCGGAGACGGAGGCGGAATCCGTCCATGTCGCGGCGGGCGTCAGCCGGTACGCGACGGCCCGCGAGGACGCCCTGCGCGACGCCCTCGCCCCGGCGGGCGCGGCGCTGCACGTCCACGACGGCGTCGTCACGGCCCTGCCGCCGGGCCGGGTGACCCCCGCGAACCGGGACCACTTCGCCGTCTTCACCCCGTACTTCCGCCGCTGGGAGGCGGCCGGTACGCGCCCGGTGGTGACGGCCCCCCGCCGGATCACGGTCCCCGAACTCCCCGGCGAACCCCTGCCCCGGCGCGCCTCGGTCACCGGAGTGTCCCCCGGACTCGCCGCGGGCGGCGAGGAGGAGGGCCGGAAGCGGCTCACCGGCTGGCTGGCCCGGACCGGCGACGGGGTGGCCGCGTACGAGGAACGCCATGACGACCTCGCGGGCGACGCCACGTCCCGGCTCTCCCCCCATCTCCACTTCGGCACCCTGTCCGCCGTCGAACTCGTCCGCCGCGCCCGCGACAAGGGCGGCCCGGGGGCCGAGGCGTTCGTCCGCCAGCTCGCCTGGCGGGACTTCCACCACCAGGTCCTGGCGGCCCGCCCCGACGCGGCCGCCGTCGACTACCGCCCTCGCCACGACCACTGGCGCGACGCCCCCGAGGAGATCGACGCCTGGCGCGAGGGCCGTACGGGCTGCCCGATCGTGGACGCGGGCATGCGCCAACTGCGCCACGAGGGCTGGATGCACAACCGGGCCCGGCTGCTGACCGCGAGCTATCTCACCAAGACCCTCTACGCCGACTGGCGCACCGGCGCCGCGCACTTCCTCGGCCTGCTGGTCGACGGGGACATCGCCAACAACCAGCTCAACTGGCAGTGGGTCGCGGGCACCGGCACCGACACCCGCCCCAACCGGATCCTCAACCCCCTGACCCAGGCCCGCAGATTCGACCCCGACGGCGCGTACGTCCGCCGCTGGGTCCCGGAACTCGCCGCGCTCCCGGACCGCACGATCCACGACCCGTCGTCCCTCCCCGCGTCCGACCGGGCCCGCCTCGACTACCCGGCCCCCTTGGTCGACCTCTCCGAGGCCCGCACCCGCTTCACCCGCGCCCGGGGTCTCGACGACTGATCCCGGCGTCCGCCGGGCGTCCGGGAGTGCCGGAAGCCCGCCCGGTCGGGAGGATCGACCAGGCGGGCCCGAGAGCTCGGTCCTGCCAGGGCAGGAGGGTTTCAGGCCGAGATCACTTCCGGAGACCAGGGCTCGGGGGTCAGCCCTGCCGAAGTCGCACGGCCGTGGTCCGCCACTCCTCCATCACCGCCAGATACCCGAAGAGAGTCTGGAATGAGGCACCGATGCGCCGTGCGGGAGCCCTCAGCAGACGGCTGGAGGCGCCAAAGGTGTGCATCAGCGACATGGCTTCCTGAAAGTCCACCGGCCCGGTCTCGGAAGGGGCCTCTACCAGCTGCCGCAGTACATCGGTGAGGCCGTCCGGCCACTGGCCGCGCGGAGTGGCCTCCGCCCACTCCATGAACGCGTTGAGGGCGGAGGCGGCGACGTTCATCCGCTCGGCAAGGCGTTCCGTGGCCGACTCCAGTTCACCGGCGGGGCCGTCGAGCGCCTTGGCCAATTGGTGCATCACCGTCAGCTTGGCGCTCATCCGGGCGCCGGGATGAGTGACCCGGGCCATGTCCTCGGCGACGAGTTCCATCATCGCCGCGAGGTCGGCCACCGCCGCGTCCACATCGGCCATGTCCTTCGTGATGCCCTCCATCTGCACCTCCGCCTCCGCCACGAGGTCCAGGAGGCCGGGGGCGTTGTCATCGCCCCGCCCCGGATCGGCGCCGTCGGTCGCAGTCGTCCGGCCGGTGGTCCCGCTCGTGGTGGACGCCTCTCGCAGTGCGTCCGCCAGGAGACTCATGAGCTGATTTCGAGCCGGAGCCAGCTCCGAGACTTGGCGCGGGAGCGCGATGGAAGGGCTCGTACCTCCCCCAGGAGGGAGGGCGGCGCCATCGGCGAAATGAATGGTGCACCGGCCGAGTGCGTGTCGCACGCCGAGCCCGAAGGACAGTTCCTCGCCGGTGCCGCTGAGGTCGGCGACGACGATGTCCGCTTCCGCCACAAGACGCAGCAACTGATCCACCGGGAGTCCGGCCTTCGTCAGATCCTCGGCCCGCAGGAGGATGAGGCCGAACTGCTCGCAGGAGGGCCGCACGACGTCCTCGTAGAGGACCACTGAACGGTTCGGCCCGTTCCCCACGGAATCAGCGGAATCACTGGAGGGGAGAGGGATCGTGCCCCCCGTTCCCAGGGCAAGGCAGGTTGGCATGACAAATCCTCCGTCGATGGCTCGGATGTGTTCTGCGATGGAGTACCGGCGTCCCGGCCGGACGCTCAGTCGAAGAGTGTGAGCGCCACTCCGTCGGCGATCTCGTCGGCGAAGACAGGGCGCTCCTCGACGCCCAGCGACCGCAGCAGGTCGACCGTCAGTACGCGGTGCCGTCCGCCGACCCGACGCGTGGGGCAGGGGAACTCGTCGAGCGCGACGAGTCGGTAGGCCGTCCCCCGGCACATCCCGAACGCTCTGGCGGCCGTCCCCAGATCGACGCTGACGGGAAGATCGAAGATCTCGCGGAAGGTGAGCGGGGTCGCTCGGTGATCGGTCACCGGTTCCTCCCGGGCCGTCGCAGGGAGATCGTCGCGACCTGGCGGCCCCGGTGCGCACGCGGGATCTCCGTGACCGTGTCCGCCAGCCCCCAGGCCCGGGCCAGGGCACCGAGCCGTACGCCCTCGACCCGATGGCCGGGAACGGTGAACCGCAGACCGGCGGGGAGCCCCGCGGGCCGCACCGGTGGGTTGTACTCCACCTGCCAGGGGCCTTCCGGGCCCTCGCCGGACCACGATTCCCCGGCCCGGTCCGTATCCGCCACCGCCAGCTCATGGCGAGCCCAGCCCCATACTTCCCAGGCGCGTGAGCAGGCCGCGCGCAATACCCGGCCGCCCGGGTCCGAAGCATGCGTGCCGAACTCCGCCAGAGCCTCCAGATAGCAGGTGACGAGTTCGGCCTCGACGTCCTCGCTCTCCGCGCCCCGGGCGGCGACGATCTTGCGGGCGGTGCGCCGGAGCCCCGGCAGCCCCAACCACACCACCGCCGACGGCCAGTCGGACGTCGCCGCGTCGAGGCGGGCCCGTTCATCGATTTGATGCCACAGCGCCGTACGTACCGTGTGGCTCGCGGAGCGGTCGTACAGCACCCGGCGGGCCTCCGCAAGGGTGACCGTCGGTCCCGGCTCGCCCGTTCCTTCGAGCACACGCAGTTCCGGTGTCGGATTCCGGTCGGCGAACAGCCTCTCGACCGAGGCGAAGAGTCCCGGGTACGGGGGCAGTGTCATCGTTGGTTCCCCTTCGGTCCGAACTCGCGGACGGAGTTCCTCGTACGCCACGAGGCCAGCAGGCTCACGGCCAGTTCCTTGCCGGGCACGGCATCGGGACCGCGCTCCACGGCGAGCAGCCATCGGAGGAAACCGGGGCGCCGGGCCGCGGTCAGGCCCTCCAGAAGCGCTGTGAGCGCCGGATCGGGCTCCGGGGCGGCGTCCGCCTCACGGCACCAGTCGAGCAGGACGTCCCGCATGGACTCGTAGGTACTCGGCTCGCTCAGGGTGTGTCCGGTCAGCCGAACCACCCGGGACGTTCCTTCCGCACCGCCGAGAATCCGTTCGCGGCACCAGGCCCGGTCCGTCGCCGCCATGAGGAGGAATGCCTGAGCGACGACGAGCCCCGGAATACCGTCCGACTCGGCCCAGTACGGGATCCTGCCCAGGATCGTGTCTTTGGTGAGGGTGTCACCCACCATGAAGTGCTGGACGAGCGCGTCCTTGATCGAAACGGCGACGTCGGCGTCGTCCCGGTCACCGCCCAGCGTCTGAATCAGCCGCTCCAACAGCTCCAGGGTCCGATCGAGCGGCGGCCCTCCCCGGTCCGGCCGGCAGGCGTACGCTACGGCCCCGCGCAACGCGGCCTCGGGCGCGGCACTCCACTGGTCGAGGAGTTCACCCGCCTCGGGCGCCGCCGCCGGGTCTTGGGCGACCAACCCCAGGCACCAGCCCGCGATCTCGGCGGCCGGCGGCCAGGGACTCAGGGCCAATCGACGCAACAGAGCCAATGTCCTGCCGCCGGTCGCCGCCGCCATGGCCGCAGCCGCCCGCCCCGCCTTCTCGATGTGCTGCGGATCAGCTCCGGTACCGGCAAGCCAGGCGTACAACAGAGGTGACAGCTCCTCGTGCTGTCGGCACAGGCTCTCCCAGAGCGCGTCGGCCGTGGTCGGCCAGTAGAAGGAGGCGTTGTCCGGGCCGTCCGTCCCGGCACCCGGCCCGCACCGCGCCCCGAGGGCTCGCAGTGTCCCGGACAGGGTTTGCTGTCGGGCCGGGCCGTCCTGTGGTTCTCCGGCTCGGCGGAACAGGGCCCGGACGGCCGGTACGTGCTCCCATCCGACCTCGGCCACTTCCAGCAGTTTCACCGCGCGCTCCGCCACGACTGCCCGCTCCAGGCCGCCGTAGACACAGAGCGACAGCAGATGGGCGAGGAGCTGTGGCTCCTCCCGGGCACGGGCCATGAGCTCCGGCGCCTCCGTCCGCCCGAGGGCGTACAGCAGATCGGCGCCGGTATCGCCGTCGGCGATACCGATACGGGCCAGGGCTTCCGCCGCCGCGGCAGCGCGACGCGGCGGCAGTTCGGACGGCAGCACGTCGCCGAGGAGCCCCGATTCGAGGGAGCGCAGTAACCGGGCCCGCCGCTCCTCGTCGGAACAGACGTCCTTCACATGGGCGGCGAAGACCTCCCGCGGATCGGGCGACACGTGCCGGAGGACCGGCGCACCCAGGTGCTCCGCCACAGCGGAGACGAGCCCTGGAGACTCCGCCAATACGATGATCAGGTGGGCCCCGGCATCCGCCAAGGGCACCTCCAGCCGGGACAGATCCCAGGAGCGCAACGCAAAGGGATCCGGCGGCTCCATCACCAGATATCCGTGTACGCCATACGGCCGCGGCTCCCATCGTGTGAGGTCGACCGCTCCGTCGACCTGGTGGAGCACGGCGTTCTCCCGGCCGTGAGCCAGGAGGTTGAGCGCATAGGTCTCACGACCGGTCCCCGGCGGCCCGACCAGTACGGCGATACCGGATTCGAGGGCCGCAACCGCTCGCTCGAATCCGGGCGGCGGCACGAAGCGCCGCCTCGCCGTCTCCAGGTCCTTGGCCCGTACGGGCCCCTGCCGCACGGGGAGGGCGGTGGAACCCCCCTCCCCGGACACGACCGTGGAGACGACATGTCGCTGGCCGCCCGTCACGAGTCCGGTGTTGACCGTGCCGTTCGGAGCGACGACCACCATCCTCTGCTCGGAGGACAGGGCCGCGACGACGGCGTCCAGCTCCCCGTCGGGAAGCAGCTCAGATGTCACCGTCGGCTCCTTCGGCACGGTGGCCGGCCACCTTGACGGACGTCAGGTGCTGGCCGCCGTGGACGGTCCCGGTATTGATGATCCCTCCGGCCGCTTCGAGAACCGTCATGGTTCCCGTTTCGGCCTCCTCAGAGGTCTGCACCGGTTCCGAGGAATCGCCGATCGGCCGGTGGATCGGCCGCGAACGCAGGGGAGTCACCTTGTCCATGCGACGTGTTTCCGCTTCTCTCATGTCGTCCTCTCCGAACAATCGAACCGTCCGAGAATCGCCCGTACGCGGGTTCTGAACACTTCAAGCGTGGCGTGGCAAAGGCTCGCCGTCTGCTTTCCAGGTGCATAAAACGGGTGACCGCCGCCACACGTTCGGATGTGGCGCTGCCCTGATGACGCGAAGAGGCGGGCGCGCCGCCCGATGGCGACGCGCCCGCCTGTCCCGTAGCTAATTCCCTCCGCTCAGATCGCCACTCCGGGAACTTGCCGCCCCAAGGCCGCGATCCGGTCACGAAGAATGCCGGAGATCTCCTTTCGCTCCTGTTCGCTCAGGGTTCCGAGGAGCCGGGCCAATTCCTCCTGCCAGTCCGTCTGCGCGCGGCCGAGCAGTTCCTGATGGCTGACTGACCAGTCCAGGACCTGCTGCACCTGGTCGGGATGCCTGAGGAGCCAGAGAGCCGCGAGGGAGACCGGACCGGCACGCAGCGCCTGGAGACAGAAGTCGTACTCCCCGGTGCGGGTCCACGACTGCCGTACCCACTCGTTCTCCGGTTGACCGAGGTAGAGCTCCTCACCGGACTCACGGGGCCGGATGTCGAACACCCGGTAGCTCAGGCCCAGCTCCGCCATGCGCTGCGTGCCGCCCAGGTTTCGCATGATCTCGGGAGACCCGATTCCGCTCTCCGCGGCTGTCTGGGCATCGGCGAGCTGACGCAGGGCACTGCCCAGGCGGGTTCGGACCTGATGCCATCCGTACAGGGTCCTGCTGCGCACGACCTGCACCGGATCGTGCACCCACCAGGACACCCACAGATCCACCGACTCGGTTCCGTACACGGTCGGGATTCCCACGGCCCGGCTGTCCATGTGCTCGGTCACGTCCACGTGGAAGGCGTCCGCGTAGCCGCCGCGCAGGCTCGGGGCCATGGCGTCGTCCATCACCGGCGTGGCCTCACCGGAGTCGACGGGGTCGCCGCGTCGGCCGAGCACGAAGTACCGGCCCGTGACATCCCGGAGCACCAGGGACGACTCGCTTCTCGCCGACCACCGGTAGCCGAGGATCTCCCGCCAGGGCGCCCGGCTCGTCCGGGAGTAGAGCTGCCCCGCAGTTTCGTCACTCATGCGGCATCCCACCCTTCGCCATTACGCCATCCGGCGAGGGCGGTTCGGGCGATGTCGCGCCCCGCCCAGCCCTCCGCGCCCTTTTGGTCGATCTCCACGAACAGGCGCAGTTCGCCATGTCTCATGTCGCGGGCCAATTCTCGGAAGAGGTAATCCACCGCCTGGGACGCGGTTTCGTCCCAGCTCCCCTGGTCGGCCCATCGCAGCAGGGCGGAACAGGCGGCATCGAATGACCCGTCCGTGTTCAATGCCATGCGGGTGACGTCCACCACGGAGTGCCGATGATCGGCTTCCTGGGAGAGCTGTCGCTGAAACCACACCGAGGACTGCAGCAGGTGGCCGAACAACACCAGTAACCGTTCCTGCTCGACTTCGTCGTCGTTCAGCCATTCCAGGATCCGGGTGAAAACCCGATCCTGATGCCCGGCGTGGAACAACGAGGAGACAGCCTGCCGCACGGCGAAGTAGACCCACTGATGCTCCTGCTCGACCCGCTTACCCGGCCGCACATCCCGTATGAGTCTGTCCAGCAGTCGAAGGGCGACATCGGGCCGCGCCCGGCCGAAGTCGGCCTCACAGGCAAGGGCGACCGTAACCCTCCGATAGGGACTGGCCGCCACGCTCCATTCCCTCAGCCGACGGCGCACATCTGCGACCAGTCGAGGATCCTCGGCCGCGAGGCCCAGGGCGTAGGCCGCGATCATCTGACTGGTCATGCGCTCGGAGGCCGCCAAGGTGGCGATATGGCGGAGAGCTCGTCGGCCGCCGCCCCAACTCGCCGCCTGCCCCATGACCCGGCCGGCCGACATGGTGAGTTCGCGGTCGGGGCTCACTTCACTCAACCACCTTACGAGCAGGTCCGACACCTGGCTGTACTCACGCCATACATGGCGGAGTACGGCTTCGGCTCGCCGGTGCCTTACAAAGGAGAGCGGCTCGATGCTGTGGAGGTAGGCCCCGCCCGCCGCGGTGTCGGACATCCGCCGTGCGGCGCCGACGGCGTCGAGCAGCTCGGTGAGTGAGCGCCGGAAGACGAACTGTGGATTCGGCCGCTCCACACTCCTGACACCTTCCGGATCCGTTACCGGCAGTACCGAGGCGAGGCGGCCCTCGGACAGCTCCAGCAGCCGGTCGGCCTCCTCCTTGACGATGCGGTGGTCCAACCCCTCATAGACACAGGCAGCCAGCAGAAAGGCCAGCGCGTCGGCCTCATCGCGCAAGCCAGCCACCAGTTCGGGGACTTCCTGCTCGGCTCGGAAACTCAGCCGTCCCCGGAGATCCCCCAAAAGGGTCGCGTCCCCGTCGGCCGCCACGATGGCCCGCACCAATTCGACCACCTCGGCCGGTACCAGTTCGGGTGCCAGAAGTTCATCGAGCAGTTGATCGTCCAGCGCCGCCAGCAGCCGTTCCCGCTCGCGCTGATCCGGAACCTCCGCCCCGAACCGGCTGCCGAAAACCAATGAGGGCGGTGGTGGCTCGCACATGACGGGAGTGACATGGAGATACTGCTCGAGTCGCCGCAGGAGTGCCGTGTCGTCCGGCAGGACTATCACCATGCACGCACCGGCCTTCTCCAGCAGAGCGCGCACATGGCCGAGCACGCCCGGGCCGAGGGGTTTCTCCGGAAAGAGTCCGTCGACGAGATAGCCCCGTACCGAGGGCTCGGTGGGCTGCCAGCGGTCCAGTTCGGTAACGCTGTCCAGAGCCTGAAGGGGGGCACCGTCACCGCAGTATCGGCGCAGCAGGTTGAGAGCGGCGGTACGACGCCCGGATCCGGGGCGGCCGGCCAGAAAGAGCACTCTCCGGTCCAACTCCCGCCTGGCCGTTCCGAACCACGCGGGCTCGGCGAACCCGAAGACCGCGGCTTCGACCTCCGACGCCGGAACGGGCCCCTCGTGCACCCGAGCGGTCCGCCGGATTCCCCCGTCCCCCACCGGTCCGTTGTGAACCCGCTGGTCCCCGTATACGGAACCGGTGTTGACATTCGCGCCCGGCGCCAAGATGTAGGGTCCCGGAGCACCCCCGGCTCCGCCGAAGAGGGAAAACGCCTCGGAGAGGTCGTACTCGGGCTCGTCTGGCGACGGGTCTTCGGCGGGCTGTGGTTCGGGGGCCGACGCCGTCGTGTCAGGCGGTCCCGCGACGGCGGCCGGAGCTTCCGTGGTCATGAGCGCCCACGGTTCTTGTCACCGCGGACTTGGTCACCCTGGAAACCGCGTACCCGGTTGGCCTTGTTCCCCTCGACATAGTCCCCGGCGATGCCGTGGTTGCTCACGCTCTGGCCACCGTGGACCGTACCCGAGTTGATGTTTCCACCGGGGGCGCTGTTCTCCACCCGCGGACTTTGCGGCCCGGCGCTCTCGGAGACCGGGGCATCCTCGCGTACCGCCGCAGTAGTGCTGTCATCGGCGTCCAAGGCTCCGTCGTACAGCGGCCCGGACGGCTGGGGCACATAGACCCAGGCCCGCTGGGCGAAGGGCTTGCCGTCCACCGTCGCGCCCACCTCGACGAAGTGGTCGAGATGGCGTCCGGTGTATCCACTGAGCACCGCGTCCTCGTAGCACCGATCCGAGAGGATCGACGCCAGATGGGTGATGTTCTCCTTGTGAGAGGCGAGCACCGCCTTGACCGGGCGGGAGTCGAGCAGCCGGTGGGTGTCGTTGCGTACGGTTCCGTTGCCGCCGAACTCGTCCCCCGTGTCGGCCAGCGGACCGACGTGCAGACTGGCCCGCAGCCTCATGGGGGCGACCCCGTGGGACAGGACGTTGTAGTCGGTCAGCACTTCCTGAAGAGTGTGCAGGAAGGGGTGGATCACCAAGGGCATGAGCGACGCGTCGAACCCGAACACATAGCCGTCACCCGTGGTGTTGGGGAACTGCCGGTCGTCCCAGAGCCTCCGCAGCCCCACCCGGGCGAGGGCGGTCATGAGCAGGTCCGGCACCGTCCGGCTGATGGTCTCGTGCTCGAGGGCGGGCCGCCCGGTGAAGTCTTTGGCGTCCACCGCCAGGACGCCCCGGTACGGAGGTAGCCGACGGCTGCGGGTGAACGGGCGTGCGTCCCCGTCGGACTTGCTGAACTGCTCCTGCATGGATACGGCTCCTCGGTGAAGCCCCACCCGGGAGAACCGGGCGGGGTCGGAGTGTCCTTCGTCGTTCCACTCCAGGCTCTCGACGAGCCCTCTCGAGTTCCGCTCCGCGAGTGCGTACGGCAGGTGACGTAGAGCACAACGCGGCTACGAGCAGGCGTCCTTGAGCGCTTCTCGCAGTCCTTCCACACTGGTCACGCTGATGCGCCCTTTCTCCACGCGCACCTTGCCCGGCCCGAGGATTCCCAGACCTTTGGTGACGGAGTTACGCCCGGCCCCGATGTGCTGGGCCAGCTCCTCCCGGGTGAGAGAGAAGGAGGACACCCCCTCCGAGACGTCGACCAGGCGGAGGAGCGCCATGGCCAGACGCTGATGCACCGCGCCGTCGTACAGCTCGGTCTGCTCGCGGAGCCGGCTGGAGGCGAGGACCGCGAGGGAGTAAGCGAGATCGTGCCGCTCCACCAGACGATGGAAGTCCTGGGCGGGGATCCATACGACTCGGCATCTGCTCATCGTCCGTACATCCGCCAGCCGTTCACCACCGTGCTGAAGTGCCATCTCACCCAGAATCTCCCCGGGACCGCGGAAGGCGAGCAGGCGCTGCCGGTCGTCGCGATCCCGCCTGATCACCTTGACCATGCCGCTGATCAGCGCGAACGCCCCTGTGCCCGGAGTGCCCTGTTCTAACAAGGTGACGCCGGACGGCCGGAATCCGAGTGGGCGACGGGTGAGCTCCGCCCAGACCTCTTTCGACACCAGGTCGCGCAGAGTTCGCGCCGAAGAGTGACGATCTCTGTTCATACGGTAACGCTAGGGGAATCGGGTTCCGACAGGCCACGGAACTGTGGGTTCAGGCCATCGGCCGGGCGAGGTCCCCACCCTGCCCGCAAAGCCCGGCTCACCGCGGCAACCGGCGACACACAGGGCCGACCGGTCCCGGCACTGCCCCGGCGAGGAGCCGCGGGGAAACGGCGGAGTGCCGGGCCCGGAACGATCCCGGGCCCGGCATTCCGCAAGCGCTCCCTAGCCGACCGAGCTGTACGCCACCACGCCCCGCAACAGGCCGTCCACCGCCTTGCGGGCGTGCTTGGCGACCGTGCCCCGGTCGGCGGGGGCCGCCGCCGCGATCTGGCCGAGGACGTCGATGACCTGCTTGGACCAGCGGACGAAGTCGCCCGCGGGCATCTCCGTCTCACGCAGTACCTCGTCCAGGCTCTTGCCGGAGGCCCACTGGTAGGCGGCCCAGGCGAAGCCGAGGTCGGGCTCGCGCTGGCCGACGCCCTCCGCCTGGTGGATCTTGAAGTCTTCCTCCAGGGCGTCGAGCCGGCCCCAGATGCGGACCATCTCGCCGAGCGCCGCCTTCGCCGCTCCGGCGGGGACCTTGGGGGGCACGGCGTCGTCGGACTGGCGGGACTCGTAGACCAGGGCCGAGGCGCAGGCGGCGAGTTCGGCCGGGCTGAGGCCGTCCCAGACGTCGTCCCGGAGGCATTCGCTGGCGAGCAGGTCCAGTTCGCCGTAGAGCCGGGCGAGCCGGCGGCCGTGCGGGGTTACCTCGTCCTCGCGGAGATAGTCCAGCTCCGTCAGGAGGGCGACGATCCGGTCGAAGGTGCGGGCGATGGTGTTCGTACGCCCCTCGATCCGGCGCTCCAGCTGGCGGGTGTCCCGCAGCAGCCGGTGGTAGCGCTCCGCCCAGCGGGCGTGGTCCTCGCGCTCGGAGCAGCCGTGGCAGGGATGGGCCCGCAGATCGGCCCGCAGCCGGGCGATCTCACGGTCGTCGGCCGCCGCGGACCGCTCCTTGCGGTGCCGGTCGGGCACGATGTGACCGGCCTTGGTGCGGAGCGCCGAGGCCAGGTCGCGGCGGGACTGCGGAGATCGCGGATTGAACGACTTGGGGATCCGCATCCGCTCCAGCGCCTCCACGGGCACCGGGAAGTCCATCGACGCCAGTCGTTTGACCTGCCGCTCCGCGGTGAGGACCAGGGGCCGCGGGCCGTCGTGGTGTTCGAAGCCGCGGTGGCCGTTGGTCCGCCCGGCGGGGATACCGGGGTCGAGGACGAGCGCGAGGCCCGCGAACTTCCCGGTCGGTACGTGGATGACGTCGCCCGGCTTGAGCCGCTCCAGGGAGACCGCCGCCGCGGCCCGCCGCTGGGCCGCGCCCTGCTTGGCCAGCTCGTTCTCGCGGTCCTTGAGTTCGCGGCGGAGCCGCGCGTACTCCTCGAAGTCGCCGAGATGGCAGGTCATGCCCTCCCGGTAGCCCTCCAGGCCGGTCTCGTTCTTCTGGACCTGGCGGGAGATGCCGACCACCGAGCGGTCGGCCTGGAACTGCGCGAACGAGGTCTCCAGCAGCTCCCGGGAGCGGTGCCGGCCGAACTGCTGGACCAGATTGACCGCCATGTTGTACGAGGGCTTGAAGCTGGAGCGCAGCGGGTACGTCCTGGTCCCGGCGAGACCGGCCAGCGCGGCCGGGTCCATGGCCCGCTGCCACAGCACGACGGCATGCCCCTCGACGTCGATCCCGCGCCGTCCGGCCCGGCCGGTGAGCTGCGTGTACTCGCCGGGGGTGATGTCGGCGTGCTGTTCGCCGTTCCACTTGACGAGCTTCTCCAGGACCACCGAGCGCGCGGGCATGTTGATGCCGAGGGCCAGGGTCTCGGTGGCGAAGACCGCCTTCACCAGTCCGCGGACGAACAGTTCCTCCACCACCTCCTTGAAGGTGGGGAGCATTCCGGCGTGGTGCGCGGCGATGCCCCGCTCCAGGCCCTCCAGCCACTCGTAGTACCCCAGGACGTTGAGGTCCTCGGTCGGGATGGCCGCGGTCCGCTCCTCGACGATCTCCCGGACCCGGGCCCGGGCCGCGTCGTCGTTGAGCCGGAGTCCCGCGTAGAGGCACTGGTGGACGGCGGCCTCGCAGCCCGCCCGGCTGAAGATGAAGGTGATCGCGGGCAGCAGCCCCTCCGCGTCCAGCCGCTCGATCACCTCGGGGCGGCCCGGCGTCCAGATCCGGGACCGGCTGCGCCGCTCCCGCTCCCGGTCGGCCTCGCGGACCATCTTGCCCCGGCGGCGGTCCCGGGGGTTGTACGACCGCTGGTTCTCCGTCCGGGCCAGCCGGACCAGGTCCGGATTGACCTCGCGGCGCCCGGTGCCCCGGCCGCCGTGGTCGGACCCCTCCTCGAAGAGGTCGTAGACCCGGCGTCCGGCCATGACGTGCTGCCACAGCGGGACGGGGCGCTCCTCGGAGACGATGACCGCGGTGTCACCGCGTACGGTGTCCAGCCAGTCGCCGAACTCCTCCGCGTTGGAGACGGTGGCGCTCAGTGACACCAGGGTCACCGACTCGGGGAGGTGGATGATGACCTCTTCCCAGACGGCGCCCCGGAAGCGGTCGGAGAGGTAGTGCACCTCGTCCATGACGACATAGCCGAGGCCCCGCAGCGACTGCGAGCCCGCGTAGAGCATGTTCCGCAGTACCTCGGTGGTCATCACGACCACGGGCGCCTCGGAGTTGACGCTGTTGTCACCGGTGAGCAGGCCGACCTTGTCGGCGCCGTACCGCTTGACGAGATCGGTGTACTTCTGGTTCGACAGGGCCTTGATGGGCGTGGTGTAGAAGCACTTCCGGCCCTGCTGGAGGGCGAGGTGGACGGCGAACTCGCCGACGATGGTCTTGCCGGAGCCGGTCGGCGCGGCCACGAGCACGCCCCGGCCCGCCTCCAGCGCCTGGCATGCCTCGATCTGGAACGGGTCCAGATCGAACTCGTACATCTCGCGGAACGGGAACAGGGCGGTGGCCTGCTCTGCGGCGCGGACGCGGGAGGCCGCGTAGCGCTCGGCGGGTGAGAGATCCTCGGTCATCTTGTTGACGAGCCTACCCGCCGGGTACGACAGTCAGCGCGGCCTTATCGCACCGTCGGGCGCCCGGCGCGCGCCCACGGCGCGTCCGTGCGCCCGCGAGCCCCCTGCGTCGGCCGGGCACGAGACCCGGCGAGGCGCCGGGCGCAGCCCGTCGTACGGCCGGACCGTACGGAGACCGGTTCCGCTACGACGCGTCACGCGCCGGTCACGGGCGGCGGCCCGGGTCGCCGGGGCGGGGCGCCAGGACCCGGAGCGCTCCCGGGACGCACTCGGCGGTCAGCGGCAGCGGGCCGAGCCGTTCCCCGTCGGCGTAGGCGGTGAGCCCTTCGGCGGCCAGCCGGACGGAGCGGACCCGGTGGACGGTGACCTTCGGGTGGTCGAGATGGGTGCCCTTGTAGACCCGGGGGAAGACCCGGAGCAGGGTCCTGCGGTCGCAGGCCGCGACGACCGTCACGTCGAGCAGTCCGTCGTCCGGGACGGCCCCGGCGCAGATCCGCATGCCGCCCCCGTAGGAGTCGCCGTTGCCGACGGCGACCAGGATCGCCTCGACCTCCAGCTCCGGGCCGTCGTCCAGGGTGAGCCGGTACGGGATCGGGCGCAGGGCGGCGAGTTCGGCGAGGAGCGCCAGATCGTAGGTGAAGCGGCCCGCGATCCGTCCCATCCGGTTGCCCCGGTCGTTGACGCGGGAGTCGAAGCCGGAGGCGAGGACCGTGCCGAACCAGCGGTCCCCGGCCCGGCCGAGGTCGATCTCCCGGGCCCCGCCGCCCTTGAGGACGTCGGCGGCGAGCCGTCCGGCGGCGGCGGGGTCGCGGACCGGGAGGCCGAGGGTGCGGGCGAAGTCGTTCCCGGTACCGACGGCGATCACCCCGAGCGGGGTGGGTGTCCCGGCCACGGCCTGGAGCGCGAGGGAGACGAGTCCGTCGCCCCCGACGGCTATCAGCGCGCCGGTGCCCGCCGCGACGGCCTCCCGGGCCCGCCGCAGCGCGTCGGGCGCGTGCTCGCCGAGGACGGTACGGACCGAGAACCCGGCGTCCCGCAGCGCCCGGGCGGCGGGCTGGGCGGCGTGGGCACCCCGGCCGCGGCCCGCCGTGGGGTTGACGAAGAGAGTGATCTCATGAGTCACCCGGGTGACGGTACTCGAACAACGAAGCGGCGACCCCGCGCCGGTCCCCCGGGCGCCCGGCGGCACCGGGCGCCGAGGCCGTGTCCGGCACACAGCGCCGTCCGCCCGCAGGGCGGGGCCGTGGCGTCCGGAGCGTGTGATGCGCGACGGCGGCGGGTCCCCCGGCGAAGCCGGGGTGCGGTCCGCCTCGTACCGGACGTACGCGGGAATCCCGACAACGCCGGGCCCCTCCCGTGCCCGACGGGCTACCGGGGAGAGAGCCCGTGCCGGACACCGCGGGCCGGGCGGGATTCGTCGGACCCGGCCCCGGCCACGCCGCTCCCCGGCGTACGAGGGTGGGAGGGCGCGGGAACCCCCTGTTGCCGAAGGCGCGGGACGACCGGGCGGGGCTCTACGCGCCGGGGGCCGGACGGCTCGTGGCCGTCCGGCCCCCGGGGCCGCGCGTCGGACGCTCTTCGCGTCAGGTGATGTCGTCGAAGCCGTTGACCCGGTTGGCCCGGCCGCCGTCGCCCTCACGGCTCGACTGCTCAGGCACCCGGTTCGCAGCGCCGACCGCCTCCACCGCGCCGATGTCGGCGGGGGTGAGATCCAGCTCCGCCGCCTCGTCGTCCCCGGGTCCCCGCAGCTCCCGCAGCCGTCGCCGCCGGTCGTTGAGGAGTGAGATGCCGGTGGCGAGGAAGTACAGCAGCACGATGGGGGCGGCCAGCGCCATCATCGTCAGGGGCTCGGTGCTGGGCGTGGCCACGGCCGAGAAGATCGTGATGCCCATGATCATCGCGCGCCACCAGCCGAGCATCCGCCGGCCGGTGACGGCGCCGCCGATATTCAGCATCACCAGCAGCAGCGGCAGTTCGAAGGCGAGCCCGAAGACGACCACCATCCTGGTGACCAGGTCGAGCAGATCGTCCAGCGGCAGCAGGTTGTCCACGCCGACGGGGGTGAACTCGATCAGTACCTTCGCCGTGGTCGGCAGGACCGCGTAGGCGAAGTAGCCGCCCATGAGGAAGAGCGGGGAGCCCGCGCCGACGAAGGCGAGGGCGTACTTCTTCTCGTTCCGGTGCAGTCCGGGCGCGACGAAGGCCCAGAGCTGGTACAGCCAGACCGGCGAGGCGAGGACCACACCCGCCATCAGCGACACCTTCAGCGCCAGCGTGAAGGGCGTCAGCAGGCCGTTGATGGTGATCTGGGCGCAGGTCGTCCCGTCGGGCTTCTTCTGGAGCTCCGAGAAGGACAGGTCACAGCCCACCGAGTCCAGTACCGGCTTGGTGAAGAAGTTGATGATGTCGTTGTAGAAGAAGGCGGCCACGACCGTGACGGCCACGATGGCCAGGACGCCCTTCGCGAGCCGGTTCCTGAGCTCGCGCAGATGCTCCACGAGGGGCATCCGCCCCTCGGGGTCCTTCTCCTTCTTGCGGGCAGGCTTGAGCAACCCACGTCCTCATCTCGTGCGGCAGGCCCGTCGCGGCAGACGGGCCTGTGGGCGGCCCGGTGTCAGCGCTGAGCGGAGTCCGTCGGCTCGGTCACGGGACGCGCGCTCGTGACATCACCGGGCGCGGCCTTGATGGTCCGCGGGGCGGGCTGCTCCTGGGCGGGTCCCGGCTGCGGGGGCGCCGCCGCGGCGGAGTCCTGGCTCTCGGCCTTCATGGCCTTGGCCTCGCTCTTCAGGATCCGGGCCGACTTGCCCAGGGAACGGGCCATGTCCGGGAGCTTCTTGGCACCGAACAGGAGGATGATCACGACGAGGACCAGAATGATCTCGGCAGGGCCGATCCGTCCACCGAACATAAGCGTGTACCTTCTCACCGAGGCGGCTGGGGTGTAGCTGCGGCACCGGGGCGGACAGAGGTCCGACCATGATGCGTTGTGAGCGATCGTAACCCCAAGCAGTGAACACAGGGCAATGCCCGTGCATCCCCCAAATGACCGGAACCCCGGCTTCACCTGGGCTGTTACCGATTGAACGCCCTTGGTAGCGGGCGCGTACACACGGCCGGAACCCGCCCAACGAAGATCGTCGGCATTCCGTCGGCCGGCGGGGGCGGTACGAACCCGCTCCCGGATCGGCGCGGCCGGTGCTCGGGCCCGGCGCCGCCGGGCCCGGATCAGCGCAGCCCGCTCGCGTTCCCGGCCGCCCGTTCGGCCGCCCGCTCCAGATCTCCGGCGGCGGCCCCGATCCGTTCGGCCGCCCTGGTCACCTCCAGCCCGAGCCGCCGGGCCTCCAGGAAGACCCGGATACCGAGGACGCCGAGGACGGCGATCCCGAGGAAACCGAGGACGATGGCGAGCACGGGCCAGAACATGGGCGTTACCTAGGCGTTCGAGGTGGTGGGGGCCGCGGGGGCCACGGCCTGGAGACGGAGCGTACTGACTCCGCCCCGGGTGAGGAGTTCGACGATCCGCTCCCCGGCCGGACGGCGGACGGCGGAGCCGCACTCGGGGCAGGTGAAGGAGTAGAAGGTGGTACGGCGGCTGCCGCCGATGGCGAGCCGCAGCGCCTGGGCGGTCAGCTCACAGCGGGCCCGGCAGTCCGGGCACAGGGCCCTGAAGAGCACGGGGCCGCTACCCGGGGCCGTAGCCGTGATATCGAACATGAGCGACATATGACACGAATCTCCTCAACCGTGAACGGTACTTCCCGCCCGAATGATCCCGCGCCCGGCGGCCCCGTGTCCGCGTCGGCCGGAAATCGACACAACCCCCGCCACGATGAGGCATCGTTTCCGGACATTTCCCGGACACCGAACGCGGCGGCCGGGACAGAGCGTCCGGAACCAGACGCTCCGGCGGACCGGGCCGCCCGAACCCTCGTACGATCCGGCCGCGCCGAACCGGGTCGGACCCGGATCCCGGCCGGCTGTGCCGGATCCCACCGGACCCACCCGTACGATCCGGCCGCGCCGAACCGGGTCGGACCCGGATCCCACCGGACCCACCGGACCCACCGGATTCAGCGGGGGTCCGACCCGCCGAACCCATCGGATCCGGCCCACGCGCGTCTCCGGCCCGCTCCCGCGAAACCGGCTAGGGCGTGTCTCGTGGATCAGGCTGGATCAGCGAGCGGGGTCCGGTGCCGTGGATCGCGAGGCGGAGGAATGCCACTGCCGCGGGGCACGCCCCTGGGCTTCGCCCGGGGGGACCCCACCCGGGCCGCCGGGCCCAGAGGGAGCGCGGTGCCAGGGCACGCGAGCCCGGCAAGATCCACAAGACCCGGCCTAGGCCGTGTCCCCGTACGCGGCCAGCGCCTCCCGGGCCGCCCGGCGGGCGCTCTCCGCCAGATCTCCCGGCTCGGTGATCCGCCCGTCGGCGCCCAGCCGCAGCGCGAGCCGTCGGAGCGTGGCCGGGGACGAGGTGCGCAGGGTGATCCGCAGACCGCCGCCGGGCAGTTCGTCGGCCCGGTCGTACGGGTAGTACTCGGCGACCCAGCGGCCCCCGGGCCCCACTTCCACGACCACCTCGGGATCGTCGGCGGAGGGCTGGACGAGCCCCGTCGACAGATCCGAGAGATCCCGGAGTTCGATCTCGGGCGGCGCTGCGGGGGCGTCGAGCAGCCGGATCTCGGCGACCCGGTCGAGCCGGAAGGTCCGCCGCGCCTCGGAGAGCCGGCACCACGCCTCCATATAGGTGTGGCCGACCGCGAACAGCCGGATCGGGTCCACCTCGCGCTCGGTCAGCTCGTCCCGCGCCGGCGAGTAGTAGCGCACCCAGAGCCGGCGCTTCTCGGTGATCGCCCGGTCGACGGCGGCGAAGACGCCGCCCTCGGCCTCGAAGGTCACCGACAGCCGGGACGACGCCCCGGCGGCCTCCCCGGCCGCGGTCTCCAGCTTGGCCGTGGCCCGCAGCAGTGCCTCGCGGTCGCTCTCCCGCAGCCCCGGCAGCATGGCCACCGCGCGGGCGGCGACCAGCAGGGCCGTCGCCTCGTCCGCGGCCAGCCGGAGCGGCTCGGCGACATCGTCCGGGTTGTGCCACCAGATCCGGTCGCCGTCGGTGTCGATGTCCAGCAGATCGCCGCCGCGGAAGCTCGTCCCGCACATCGGCAGCAGGTCGAGGTCCGAGATCAGTTCGTCCTCGGTGATCCCGAAGGCACGGGCGACGTCCTCGACGCGCGCGCCGGGGCGTTCCCGCAGATAAGTGACCAGGGAGAGCATCCGCCTGGTCTGGTCGATGGCGTTCGCGGCCACGGTCCGGTCCCCTTTTCCTGAGCTTTCCCTCGGCTGCCGTCAGCCCGCGGCCACCGCGCGCAGCCGGTCCACCACATCGGCCCGCAGATCCGCCGGTTCCACCACGACGACATCCGGCCCGAACTCGACCAGCCAGGCGTCGAGGCCGTGCCCGTACGGGATCTCCAGCTCGTCCCAGCCGTCGCCCGCCGGGCGGACCGAGGCGGCCCTGGCCCGCAGCGGGTATCCTGCGCCGGAGCGCAGCCGGATCCGCGCGGTCCGGGTGGCGGTCTCCCCCGCCCAGCTCTCCACGGTCTCCCGGACCGTCGAGACGTCGGGCACGGGCGCGGTGAAGGACCCGGCCCTGGAGCGGACCCGGCCGGTGATCCGGGAGAGCCGGAAGACCCGCTCGGCGCCCCGGTCGCGGTCCCAGCCCGCGAGATACCAGTGGCCGCGCCAGCACTCCAGCGTCCACGGCTCGACCTGCCGCTGCTCGGGGCGGGCGGCGCTGGCCTTGCGGTAGTCGAAGACGACCGGGCGGCGGTCGCGGCAGGCGAGCATCAGCGGTTCGAACGCGGCCTCGTGGACGGGGATCCGCGGCTCCAGGGCACCGGCCCGGTCCTCGTACGCGTCCTCGGCCTCGGGCATTCCGGCGGCGCGGAGCTTCTGGAGCGCCCCGCTGGCGGCACCGGCGAGCCGGGCCTGCTGCCAGACCCGGGCGGCGACCCCGAGGGCCGCGGCCTCCTCCGCGTCGAAGGTGATGGGCGGCAGCCGGTTGCTGTCCCGGCGGGCGAGATAGCCGACCTCGCCGTCGAGGTTCTCCACGGTCTCGATGACCAGGCCGAGTTCGCGGAGGTCGTCCTTGTCGCGTTCGAACATGCGGTTGAAGGACTCGTCGGAGCCGGCCGAGGCGTCGGTGGGCCGGAACGCTTCCAGATACGCCTCGATGGACTCACGCAGCTCGCGCTTGCTCAGCGGGCGGCGCGTCCCCAGCAGGCACAGCGCCAGATTCATCAGCCGCTCGGCCTTGGCAATCGCCATCGACGCCCCGCACCTCTTCTGACTCTTCAGATCGTTCCGGTCGAACCAGCGTTTCCGCTCGATGACCGTACCGTCCCGGGGCGCCAAGGTGAAAGCCGGGCCGACGGGGCTGTGGACAACCACCGGGAGCCGTACCGGAACGGCGTGTTCGGGGCGAGCCGCGGGCGGGCGGCGGGTGCGGGGCGCCGGGACCGCGACGGGCCCGGGAACGGCCGAGGGTCCGCGCCCCGCGGGGGCGCGGACCCTCGGTCAGTTCCGCCGACTCCGGGCCGACCCGGTGTCCGGGCCTGCTCAGACTCCGAGCAGGTCCACGACGAAGATCAGCGTCTCGCCCGGCTTGATCCGGCCGCCCGCGCCCCGGTCGCCGTAGGCGAGGTGGGCCGGGATGGTGAGCTGACGACGACCGCCGACCTTCATGCCCTGGACACCCTGGTCCCAGCCGGCGATGACCTGACCGGCACCCAGCTGGAACTGGAACGCCTGGTTACGGTTCCAGGAGGCGTCGAACTCCTCACCGGTGGAGAAGGCCACACCCACATAGTGGACGCTGACGAAGTTCCCGGCCTTGGCCTCGGCGCCGTCGCCTTCCCAGATCTCCTTGATCTCCAGGTCCTTCGGCGGCTCGCCGCCCGGGAAGTCGATCTCGGGCTTCTCGATGCTCACGGTCTACTTGCTCCTCGAATGATGAACGGGCAACCGGGACAGTGTTACACCTTCGCCAGGATGTCCATCACGAAGACCAGGGTCGAGTTCTTCGGGATGCCCTGCTGCTCCTGGTCGCCGAACGCCTGGTCGGGCGGGAGGACGAGCAGCACCCGGCTGCCGACCTTCTTGCCGACCGGACCGTCCTTGAGGCCCTTGACCTGAAGGTTGGCGAGGCTGAGCGTCTCGGTCATGTCGTTCCCGAACGTGCCGCCGAAGTTCTGGCCGCCGTCCCACAGGAACGCGTCGTACTTCACGACGATGTCGTCCTTGGCGGTAACCGCCGGGCCCGTGCCCTCGATCACATACTCCGAGACCAGCTTCTTCGGCGCGGCGGCCGACTTCGGGAAGGTCACCGAGGGCGCCTTGCCGTCCGTGTTCACCCCGACCTTCGGCAGGGCGGCGTCCCGCTGCGGGACCTCCACGCCCTTGGCGGCGGCCGGAATGCTGGTGCCCTTGACGATGTCCATGACGAAGACCAGGGTGGCGTTGGCCTTGATCTCGCCGCGCGCGGTGTCGCCGTACGCCAGGTTCGGCGGGATGGACACCTCCAGCCTGCTGCCGATCTTCTGGCCGTCGAGCGCCTTCTGCCAGCCCTCGATGACTCCGCCGCCGCCGATGTTGACCGGGAAGAGCTGACCCTTGCCGAAGCTGGCGTCGAACGGCTTGGTCTCGTCCCACTCCTGGCCGTAGTAGTCGATCTGCGCGTGGTCGCCCTTCTTCAGGGTGGCCCCCGTACCGGCGCTGATGACCTCGATCTTCAGCTCCTTGGGCGGCGCGCCCTCTCCCTTGGCGAGGGTGGGCTTCTCCCCGAACTTCGTCCCGGCCGTGATCGCGGGCAGTCCCCCCTTGGACGAGATGGAGTCGGAGCCCTTGTCGTCGTCGCTGCCGCACGCCGCTGTCGACAGCAGGAGCGCGGGGACGACGAGGAGGCCGGTCACGGCCCGGAGGGCGGCAGGTCGACGCACGTGTTCCTCAGATCTCAGATGGTCATGGTGAAGGGTCCCCGACACTCTAGGGCGTGCCACGGGCCCCGCACGAAGAACGTACGGGGCCCGAGCCGCGTTCCACCTTTTGGTGGGACGCGGAACACGTCGTCGCCGACATGGCCGCCGCGGCGGCCCACCGGTCACATTCCGGCGATCAGCTTCTCCACCCGGTCGTCCACCGAACGGAACGGGTCCTTGCAGAGCACGGTCCGCTGCGCCTGGTCGTTCAGCTTGAGATGCACCCAGTCCACGGTGAAGTCGCGGCGCTGCTCCTGCGCCCGCCGGATGAAGTCGCCGCGCAGCCGCGCCCGGGTGGTCTGCGGGGGCACCGACTTGCCCTCGAAGATCTTGAGGTCGTTGCAGATCCGGGCCGCCCGCCCCTTGCGCTCCAGCAGGTAGTAGAGCCCCCGGCGGCGGTGGATGTCGTGGTAGGCGAGATCTATCTGGGCGACCCTGGGGTGCGACATGGTCATCTGGTGCTTGGCCCGGTACTGCTCGATCAGCTGGTACTTCATGACCCAGTCGATCTCGGTGGAGATCCGGTCCAGGTCCTGGGCGTCGATCGCGTCGAGGGTCCGGCCCCACAGTTCGAGCACCTGCTCGACGGTGCCGGTCCGGATACCTCGCCGGTCCACGAAGTCGACGGCCTTCTCGTAGTACTCCCGCTGCACCTCCAGTGCCGACGCCTCGCGGCCACTGGCGAGCCGGACCTTCCGCTGGCCGGTGATGTCATGGCTGACCTCGCGGATCGCCCGGATCGGGTTCTCCAGGGTCAGATCGCGCATCACCGTGCCCGCCTCGATCATGCGGAGCACCAGGTCCGTCGCGCCGACCTTGAGGAGCATCGTCGTCTCGGACATGTTGGAGTCGCCGACGATCACATGGAGCCTGCGGTAGCGCTCGGCGTCGGCGTGCGGCTCGTCCCGGGTGTTGATGATCGGGCGCGAGCGGGTGGTGGCGGAGCTGACGCCCTCCCAGATGTGTTCGGCGCGCTGGCTGACGCAGTAGACCGCGCCGCGCGGGGTCTGCAGCACCTTGCCCGCGCCGCACAGCAGCTGACGGGTGACCAGGAACGGGATCAGGATGTCCGCGAGCCGGGAGAACTCCCCGTGCCGGGCGACCAGATAGTTCTCGTGGCAGCCGTAGGAGTTTCCCGCCGAATCGGTGTTGTTCTTGAAGAGATAGACGTCGCCCGCGATCCCCTCCTCGTGCAGGCGGCGTTCCGCGTCGACGAGCAGACCTTCGAGAATGCGCTCGCCCGCCTTGTCGTGCGTGACCAGTTCGGTCACGTTGTCGCATTCCGGTGTCGCGTATTCCGGATGCGATCCCACGTCGAGGTAGAGGCGGGCGCCGTTCCGCAGGAAGACATTGCTGCTGCGGCCCCATGACACGACACGGCGGAAGAGGTAGCGCGCCACTTCGTCAGGCGACAGCCGGCGCTGTCCCCTGAATGTGCACGTGACGCCGTACTCGTTCTCCAGCCCGAAAATGCGGCGGTCCATGTCTGAACATTACGCCTCACGCCCGGAGCTGAAACCGGGTTCGGCCGCCCCGTTGCGATCATTTTCCCCGGAGCCCGGTCGCCCGGCGGCGCCCGGACCCCCGGGATCCGGTACCGGGACCGCCCGGGACACCGGCGCCGTCAGCACTCCCCTGGTCGCCGTCAGGACCAGCAGGGCGGCCACTCCGCCGAACCCGGCCACGGTGAAGCTCCACGCGGTTCCCGCGCCGTCCACCACCGGCCCGGTGACGGCGGTTCCGGCCGCCGCCCCCACCCCGAAGGCGGTCACCAGCCAGGAGAACGCCTCCGTCACGGTCCCCCTCGGGGCGTGCCGGTCCACCACGACGAAGGAGCAGGCGAGCGCCGGGGCGAGGAAGAGCCCGGAGAGCGCGGCGAGTGCCAGCATCGGCAGCGGTCCCGGGGTGAGCGCCAGCGGGAGATAGCCGAGCGCCAGCAGGGCGACGATCGCCCGGAGCCGGGTCTCGGGCGGACCGGCCCACTGCCGGGCGCCGTACCCCGCGCCGCCGACCAGCGCGCCGAGGCTCAGGGCCGCGAGCAGCCAGCCGTAGATCTCGTCCCGGCCGTGGTCGTCGGCGTAGGAGACCCCGGCGACGGTGATCGAGCCGAGGGCGAGTCCGACGAAGAAGAAGGAGCCGAAGAGCGCCAGCAGGCCCGGGGAGCGCAGGGCGCCCAGCCAGTGCGCCTCGCGGGGCGCGGACCGCCAGGTGCGGGAGGGCTCGCTGGCCACGACCGCCAGGGCGCCCAGCACGCCCAGCACATTGATCACGACCAGTGCCGCGGCCTCGGAGTGGACCGCGACGAGCAGGGTGACCAGCAGCGGCCCCACCGTGAACATGATCTCCTGGGCCACCGCGTCCAGCGCGTACGCCCGGTGGACCTGGTCCTCCCGCTTCAGCACGCTCGGCCAGAGCGCCCTCAGCCCGCCCTCCAGCGGCGGGGTGAAGAGTCCGGCCACCGCGACCGCGGCGAAGGCGACCGGGAGCACGCCGATCCCGGCCACCGCCAGCAGCACCATCCCGAGCGCGGAGACGACGGCCGCGGGCAGTTGCACCCGGGGCTGTCCGTAGAGGTCGACGGCCCGGCCCAGCAGGGGCTGTCCGACGGCCGTGGTGAGGCCGTAAACCGCGGCGAGCGCCCCCGCGAGGCTGTATCCGCCGCCCTCCGCCCGGGTGAAGAGCACCACGGCGACCGGCCCGGTCGCATGGGGCAGCCGCCCGATCAGCGTCCCGGTGAGCAGCCGTGCCGCGTACGGCACCCTGAGCACCTCCGCGTAGCCGGTGGTCTTGCCGGCCTCGGTGACTTCGGTGGTCCCGCCCCCCGCGCCCATGGCACCCCTTCCCCTCCGCCCGGCGGAGTGTTACGTATAACTGAAGGCGTCATACGTATCACGACCCGGGTTCGGGGGTCTACGGCGCTTCCGGGACACCGCCCCCGAACGGGGTCCCCGGGGCGGCGGCGCTATGTTGAGGGCGCTCCACCACGCCCCGAGAAAGGCACCCATGGCAGACGGCCGGGCCGACCGCACCGCCACCCCCTCCGGTATCGCCGTACCCCGGCCCACCAGCCGGGACGTCGCGCGGGCCGCCGGGGTCTCCCAGGCGACGGTCTCCCTGGTTCTCGGCGGCAAGTGGCGCGGCCGGGTCTCGGAGCGGACCGCCGACGCGGTCCGCGACGCGGCGCGGGAACTCGGCTACCGCCCCAATCTCGCGGCCCGCAACCTCCGGCTCGGCCGGACCCGGACGGCGCTGCTGGTGGTCCCGGCCCTCACCAACGAGTTCTTCGCCCGGGTCTACACCGGTGCCGCGTCGGTCGCCGCCGAACGCGGCTTCGGCGTGGTCGTCTACCCCGCCCCCGATGTCCACGAGCGGGCCAGGGACCCCTTCGGCTCCGCCCGGGCCGCCCTCGACGGGGTGATCGCCTCGTCGATGGCGACCGAGGTCCTGGGCGCGCTGCACTCCTCCGGACTGCCGCTGGTGATGCTGGACAGCGATCCCGCCGACAACACCGCGGCGGCCCAGATCAATGTCGACATCGCGGACGGGATGCGCCGGGTCGCCGGGCATCTGCTCGCACTCGGCCACCGCCGGTTCCTCCATCTGGCCGCCTCGGTACGATCCTGGACCTTCGACGTCCGGGCCCGGGCCCTGGCCGAGACCCTGGCCGCCGCCCCCGGGGCCTCGGTCCGGACCGTGCGTACGGACCTGGCGGTGGCACCGGCCCGCGCGGCGGCCGAGACGGCCCTCGGCGGCCCGGATCCGCTGCCGACCGCGATCATCTGCGACAGCGACATGATCGCCGCCGGTGCCTGCAAGGCCGTACGGCGCCGGGGGCTGCGGGTTCCCGACCACGTCTCGGTCACCGGCTTCGACGATCTGACCCTGGCCACGGCCCTGGAACCGGAACTGACCACCGTGGCGCTGCCCGCCGAACGGGTCGGCGAGCGCGGGATGACGGCCCTGATCGCCGCCATCGACGGCGGGGCGCCCCCGGTCGGCGACCTCCCGGTCCGGCTGGTCACCCGGGGCTCCACCGCCCCGCCGCCGGGGCGCTGAGCACCGGGTTCGTACCGGATCCGTACGATCGTGTCTCAGCTCCGTGTCCACCCGGTTGCGGAGGCCGTCCGGCCCTTGAGGGCCGGACGGGCGCATGCCACGATCACGATCATGACGAGCCCGGCGGAGACATCCATCGACGCCGTCCCGGCCGGGACGGTGGCCACCGCGCCGGGCCCGGTCCTGCCGGAACCGGGCGAACGGCTCTCGGTACGGCGCGAGGACCGGCTGGAGGTCTACGGCTCCGGGGCCTTCCTCGGCGGTGGGGAACCGCTGCACCGTGTGGAGGTCCCGGCCGAGACGCCCGCCGCGCCCCTGGACGACGGCGCCGTACTCGCCGAACCCGACCGGGTACGGGCCGTCGGCGGCGACGGCGCCACCCGCTGGGAACTGCCGCACCCGCCGTGGCGGGGCGGCCTCGGCACCCCCAGGGCACCCGGTGTCCCGTCGGTCAGCCCGGACGGCGCGCTGGTCGGTGTGGTCGTCCCGGCGCTGGCCGAGGAGCCGGGCCATCAGGTGCTCTTCCGGGACGAGCGGACCCGGCTGCGGTACGGCCGGGACGTGCTGCTGCTGGTGGAGGCGGCCAACGGCCGCATCCGGGCCAGCCGCCCGGTGAACAGCTGCGCCTCCGTGGTCACCCAGCGCTGGCACCCCGGCGGACGGCTGCTCGCCCTCTCCTGCTGGACCGCCTGGTACTCCTGGTCGACCTGGTGGGTGGCGCCCCGCCGCGACGGCCTCCATCTGCGCGGCAGCGCCCGGATGCGGGAGGTCGTCGGCTTCGTCCCCGGCTCGTTCCGGGCCCTGACCCTGCGCCGCGCGGAGCGGCTCGCGCCCGGCGACGACCGGGACGAACTGGCCGCCCACACCATCGGTACCGACGAACCGGTGGCCCTGTACGACCTGGCGGCCCTCACCGGACCGGAACCGGACCCCGGGGAGGGGGCCGACGAGCGGGAGAGCGAGGCGGTGTTCGAGGACGCGCATCTGCTGGACGCCCGGCACGTCCTGGTCACGGCCCGGCACCAGCCCCCGGGCCGCCGTCCCTCGCCCCGGCACTGGCTCTGCGATACGGCCACCCTGCGCCCGCTGGGCCGGATGCGCTATCCGGAACCACCGGGCCCGGTCACCCCGCTCGGCGACGGCACCTGGCTGACCGAGGGCGTACGGGGCTTCCACCGCTGGTCGCTGCCGGCCGGCGGCTGACGGGCCACAAACCAGCCGTGAACCGGCCACAGACCGGCCGCCCGGGGTGCCCCACCAGCGGCGGGACACCCCGGGAGGACCGGGCTGTTACGTCTCGGAGCCCTCGCCGGACTCCTCGGCGTCGGCCTCGGCCGTCGCCGCCTCGGTCCCGGCCCCCTCTTCGTCCAGCAGCCGGGCCAGCTGGCCGCCCACGATGCGCTTGAACTTCCGCTTCTGGGGGCGGGTGCGGTCGAGGACCGCGACCTCCAGCCGGTCCGCGGGAATCTCCCGCTCATTGCCGTTGGTCTGGTTGGAGAGCGCCTGGACCGCCAGTCTCAACGCCGCCGACAGGGACATCCCGTCGTCGTGCCGCTGGTCCAGATAGGTACTGATCTGCTCGGCGTTGCCGCCGACCGCGACCGAACCGTGCTCGTCCACGATCGAGCCGTCGTGCGGCAGCCGGTAGATCTGGTCGCCGTCGGCGGTGTCGCCGACCTCGGCGACCACCAGCTCCACCTCGTACGGCTTCTCCGCCTGGCTGGAGAAGATGGTGCCCAGGGTCTGGGCGTAGACATTCGCCAGTCCGCGGGCGGTCACATCGTCGCGGTCATAGGTGTAACCGCGCAGATCGGCATAGCGCACCCCGCCGATCCGCAGATTCTCGTACTCGTTGTACTTCCCGGCCGCCGCGAATCCGATGCGGTCGTAGATCTCACTGAATTTGTGCAGCGCGCGGGACGGATTCTCCCCGACGAAAACGATGCCGTCGGCATACTGCAGCACGACGAGGCTGCGGCCGCGGGCGATGCCCTTACGGGCGTATTCCGCCCGGTCCTGCATGGCCTGGGCGGGCGAGACGTAGAACGGTGTCGTCACCGGCTATCCGACCCTTCTTTCCAAAATTCTGCCAGAAGTCTTGTCAGGTAGGGGGGCATCACAGCAGCGCGGCGCGGGGACCGTCCGGCTGCTCCAGCCGGTGCTGCACGACCGAGTGGGCCACCTCCGAGGACTGCTCCCCGGTCAGACGGTTGGCGCCCTCGTCGGTGATGACCACGACGATCGGATAGATCCGGCGCGCCACGTCCGGGCCGCCGGTCGCCGAGTCGTCGTCCGCGGCGTCGTAGAGCGCCTGGACGACCAGGGTGACGGCCTGTTCCTGCGTCAGGTCGTCGCGGTAGAGCTTCTTCAGCGAGCCGCGGGCGAAGACGGAGCCGGAGCCGGTGGCCGTGAAGCCCTGCTCCTCGAAGCGCCCGCCGGTGACGTCGTACGAGAAGATCCGGCCGCGGCCGCGGTCGACGTCGTACCCGGCGAAGAGCGGCACCACGGCCAGGCCCTGCATCGCCATGCCGAGATTGCCGCGGATCATGGTGGAGAGCCGGTTGGCCTTGCCCTCCAGGGAGAGCTGCGCGCCCTCGACCTTCTCGAAGTGTTCCAGCTCCAGCTGGAAGAGCTTGACCATCTCCACCGCGAGCCCGGCGGTGCCCGCGATGCCCACGGCCGAGTACTCGTCGGCCGGGAAGACCTTCTCCATGTCTCGCTGCGAGATCATGTTGCCCATGGTGGCCCGCCGGTCACCGGCGATCACCACACCGCCCGCGAACGTGACCGCGACGATCGTGGTGCCGTGCGGGGCCTCGAAGGTCCCCTTCACCACGGGCAGCGCCCGGTTGCCCGGCAGCAGCTCCGGGGAGTGCTCGCCGAGGAAATCCATGAACGACGACGAGCCGGGCGTCAGGAAGGCTGCCGGCAGACGCCCGGTGCTACGCGAATTGGCTTCCACGCGATTCCTTCCGGGTAGGCGGCGGCCCGGCTCGGGAGCGCGGGCCGATCTTACGAACTGTGCACGGACCTTACCCGCGCGGTGACCGGTCATCCGCCCCGGTGCCCCGATTTCGCCGGGGGCGGGGGCAGGGGGCGGACGTCCGGCGCTCCCGGGGGAGCCGAGTGGCTACTCGCCGCCCTTCTGCACGAAGGACCGGACGAAGTCCTCCGCGTTCTCCTCCAGCACGTCGTCGATCTCGTCCAGGACGGAGTCGACGTCGTCGGAGAGCTTCTCCTGACGCTCCCGGAGCTCCTCGGACGCCTGCGCGTCCTGGGTCTGCTCCTCGACCTCCTCCGTGGAACGCGTGGCCTTCTGCTGTCCGCCGCCGGTGTCCTTGGTCGCCATGTCCCTCACCCCGCTCGGTTAGCCCTGACGTGAGTCCGGTCCGGTTCATGATCGGACGCTACCCAGACACTACAAGGAGCGTCCGACAACGGCCCCGCACTTTCTCAACGCCGGGGGGCCTCCACTGTCATTCCGTGTCCCGCTGTCCTTCCGTGATCCACCGTTCCCGTGATGATGCCCGGGCCGGCCGTCTTCACCCCTGTCCGGGGCCGCGGGATCAGCCGCCGGACAACACCCTGACCAGGTCCTCCGCCGTACGGCAGCGGTCCAGCAGGTCCTTGACGTGGGCGCGGGTGCCCCGCAGCGGCTCCAGGGTGGGGACCCGCTGGAGGGAGTCCCGGCCGGGCAGGTCGAAGATGACCGAATCCCAGCTCGCCGCGGCCACGTCGTCCGCGTACTGCTCCAGACAGCGGCCCCGGAAGTAGGCCCGGGTGTCCTCGGGCGGCTTGCTCTGGGCCCGTACCACGTCCTCCTCGGCCAGCAGCCGTTTCATCCGGCCGCGGGCCGCCAGCCGGTTGTACAGCCCCTTCTCGGGCCGTACGTCGGCGTACTGGAGGTCCACCAGATGGAGCCGGGCCGCGTCCCAGCCGAGGCCGTCCCGGCGGCGGTAGCCCTCCATCAGCTCCTTCTTCGCCACCCAGTCCAGTTCACCGGCGAGGCTCATCGGATCGTTCTCCAGCCGGTTGAGGGTGTCCTCCCAGCGGATCAGCACGTCCTTGGTCTGCTCGTCGGCGTCCGCGCCGAACCGCTCGTCGACGTACTTCCTGGCCAGCTCGTAGTACTCCATCTGGAGCTGGACCGCGGTGAGCGTCCGGCCGCTGCGGAGCGTGATCAGCCGCTTCAGATCCGGATCGTGCGAGACCTGGTGCAGCGTGCGGACCGGCTGCTCCACCGCCAGATCGACGGTGATGAAGCCGTCCTCGATCATGGAGAGCACCAGTGCCGTGGTGCCCAGCTTGAGATAGGTGGAAATCTCCGAGAGATTGGCGTCGCCGATGATCACATGGAGCCTGCGGTACTTCTCGGCGTCCGAGTGCGGCTCGTCCCGGGTATTGATGATGGGGCGCTTGAGGGTGGTCTCCAGACCCACCTCGACCTCGAAGTAGTCCGCCCGCTGACTGATCTGGAAGCCGTGGTCGTGGCCGTCCTGGCCGATCCCGACCCGCCCGGCGCCGGTGACCACCTGGCGGCAGACGAAGAACGGCGTCAGATGGCGCACGATGTCCGAGAAGGGGGTCTCCCGCTTCATCAGATAGTTCTCGTGGGTGCCGTAGGAGGCGCCCTTGTTGTCGGTGTTGTTCTTGTAGAGATGAATGGGCTGGGCACCGGGCAGGCGGGCGGCGCGCTCCGCGGCGGCGGCCATGATCCGCTCCCCCGCCTTGTCCCACAGCACCGCGTCCCGGGGGTTGGTGACCTCGGGCGAGCTGTACTCGGGATGGGCGTGGTCGACATAGAGCCGGGCGCCGTTGGTGAGGATCACATTGGCCAGCCCGATGTCCTCGTCGGTGAGCTGGCTGGAGTCGGCGACCTCGCGGGCGAGATCGAAGCCCCGGGCGTCCCGCAGCGGATTCTCCTCCTCGAAGTCCCAGCGGGCGCGGCGCGCCCGGTGCATCGCCGCCGCGTAGGCGTTGACGATCTGGGACGAGGTGAGCATGGCATTGGCGTTCGGATGCCCGGGGACGGAGATTCCGTACTCCGTCTCGATGCCCATTACTCGCCGTACGGTCATGCGGTCCTCCTTGCCCGGCGCCGTTCCCGGCCGGGAACGGCGCTCAAGTACCGCTGGTGCTCCGGTGCGCGTGCGGTGCCCGGCCCCGCACGGCGCGACGCGGCGGTACCGACGAGCCTAGAGGGCCGCCGCGCCGGCGGGGAGATCGTTTTCGTCATTGCTGGAAGTGGCCGGACGGCCGGAAAAGACACCGGCTGCGGATGCCCGGCCCGGGCATCCGCAGCCGGTGTCCGCCGTCACAGGTACTGACCGGTGTTGGCCACCGTGTCGATCGAGCGTCCGGTGTCCGCGCCCTGCTTTCCGGTGACGAGCGTCCGGATGAACACGATCCGTTCGCCCTTCTTTCCGGAGATCCGGGCCCAGTCGTCCGGGTTGGTGGTGTTGGGCAGGTCCTCGTTCTCCTTGAACTCGTCCACGCACGCCTGGAGGAGGTGGGCGACCCGCAGACCCTTCTGGTCGTGGTCGAGGAACGCCTTGATGGCCATCTTCTTGGCCCGGTCGACGATGTTCTGGATCATCGCGCCGGAGTTGAAGTCCTTGAAGTAGAGGACTTCCTTGTCACCGTTGGCATAGGTGACCTCGAGGAAGCGGTTCTCCTCCGACTCCGCGTACATCTGCTCGACCACGGACTGGATCATCGCCAGGGCGGCGGCCTCCTTGGAGCCGTTGTGCTCGGCGACGTCGTCCGCGTGGAGCGGCAGCGTCGGCGTGAGGTACTTGGCGAAGATGTCCTTCGCCGCCTCGGCGTCCGGACGCTCGATCTTGATCTTCACATCGAGCCGGCCGGGGCGCAGGATCGCGGGGTCGATCATGTCCTCGCGGTTGGAGGCGCCGATCACGATCACGTTCTCCAGGCCCTCGACGCCGTCGATCTCGGCGAGGAGCTGGGGGACGATGGTGTTCTCGACGTCGGAGCTGACCCCGGAGCCGCGGGTGCGGAACAGGGACTCCATCTCGTCGAAGAAGACGATCACGGGGGTGCCCTCGGACGCCTTCTCCCTGGCCCGCTGGAAGACCAGACGGATATGCCGCTCGGTCTCGCCGACGTACTTGTTGAGCAGCTCGGGGCCCTTGATATTGAGGAAGTAGCTCTTCCCCGCGGGCTGCCCGGTCACCTCGGCGACCTTCTTGGCAAGGGAATTGGCGACGGCCTTGGCGATCAGTGTCTTGCCGCAGCCGGGCGGACCGTAGAGCAGAATGCCCTTCGGCGGGCGGAGTTCGTGCTCCTTGAAGAGGTCGGGGTGGAGATACGGCAGCTCGACCGCGTCCCGGATCATCTCGATCTGGCCGCCGAGGCCGCCGATCCGGTTGTAGTCGACGTCCGGGACCTCTTCGAGGACCAGCTCCTCGACCTCGCTCTTGGGCACGACCTCGTACACGTAGCCGGAGCGCGGCTCCAGCAGCAGGGCGTCGCCGGGGCGGATGGTGGCGTCCAGCAGCGGCTCGGCGAGCCGCACCACCCGCTCCTCGTCGGTGTGCCCGACCACCAGGGCGCGCTCGCCGTCCTCCAGGATCTCCTTGAGGGTGACGATGTCGCCGGCGCGCTCGAAGGCCATGGCCTCGACCACGTTGAGCGCCTCGTTGAGCATGACCTCCTGGCCGCGTCGGAGCTCGTCGAGCTCGACGCTGGGACTGACGTTCACCCGGAGCTTGCGGCCCCCGGTGAAGATGTCGCAGGTTCCGTCGTCGTTGGACTGGAGATAGACACCGAAGCCGGCCGGTGGCTGGGCGAGCCGGTCGACCTCTTCCTTGAGGGCCACGATCTGGTCGCGGGCCTCACGGAGCGTATTCGCGAGCCGTTCGTTCTGCGCGGACACTCCGGCCAGATTCGTCTGCAGCTCGACGATCCGCTCTTCGAGAATCCTCGTGTGCCGCGGAGAGTCGGCGAGCTTGCGGCGCAGGACGGCGATTTCCTGCTCGAGATAGGCGACCTGGCCGGCTGGGTCCTCAGACCCCCGCCCGGGCCGGATGCCGCGGTTGATGTCGTCGTCGTGGGCTGCCACGGTCCTCACCTCCTCCAAGGGGAGCTGGACGCTTCCTGACCCTACCTGGGCGGGTGGTGATTGAAACCCCTAGATCACAAAGACGGTCGGGGCGTGTCCGATCTTCACCCTTGCGCTCTCCCTCACGCCAGGGGGATACCCACCCAGCCCGTTCCGAAAGCGGGCGGTTGTATCGTCGGGGGTGTTCAACACCCGTCAGGGCTGGCGCGACTTGCTCGCGGACCGCCCCATCGGATGCTTCACCCGACGCAGGAACGGCAGGAGACATGACCGTGCAGCACGAGGGCCCGTCCCCCGACGCAGCCGAGGCTCTGGAGGTCTGGATCGACCAGGACCTCTGCACCGGCGACGGGATCTGCGCCCAGTACGCCCCGGACGTCTTCGAGCTGGACATCGACGGTCTCGCCTATGTGAAGAGCGCCGAGGACGAGCTGTTGCAGGCTCCGGGGGCGACGACTCCGGTACCGCTGCCGCTGCTGCGGGACGTGGTGGACTCGGCGCGGGAGTGCCCGGGCGACTGTATTCACGTACGCCGGGTTTCGGACAGCGTCGAGGTCTACGGCCCCGACGCGGAGTGACGGCCGCGGCACGCTCCGCGCCCGCGGCCGTCCGGCCGGGGCTTCAGAGCGCCGTGGTGTCCGGGCCGCCGGTGCCGCCTTCGGCGTTCTCGGCGGTACGGAGGAATTTCGCCCCGTCCCAGCGCCAGCTGACGCGCTCCTTCCGGTCGGGGCAGCAGACGGGGACCTCGGGCTTCGAGTAGCCGTAGAGGGTCGCCGTCACGGCCCGGCCGGTGACGGCGAGGTCGCCGACGGTCAGCCGGTCGGCGGGCGTGACGAGGGTCGCGACGACCCGGGGCCCGCCGTCCCGTGTCCTCGCCAGGACATAGATGCCCTCCGGAGGCGTTCCCGAACCCGCGGCGCACCGTCCGGCGACGATCGTTTCGGGTCCGCCGTCGCCGTCGAGGTCGCCGACCGCCTTCCGGGTCACCGTGCTCGCCGCGGTCCCGCATTCCAGCGGCAGCCGTACGGCCGCGGGGTCCGGTGCGGTCCGCCCGGGTCCGGCGCCGGATTCCCGGCCGGAGGGGGCGGTGGCGGTGGCCGTGGCATCATCCGGCTGGAGCAGCCCCGCCAGGGCGATCACGGCGGCCATCGCGGTCGCGGTGGCGACCCAGTGCAGGGGACGGGTGCGGGTGTGCGCGAGGTCGGGCAGCTCCGAGTTCTGCACGCGTGAGGTCTCCTGTGGCGGCTGAGCCGACGCGGGGTCGGCACGGGTGGTGCGGCGGGAGGGGCGGCCGGGGTGGAGCCCGATCGTGCCATACGTCACAGAGGCGGGGAACGGCGGGGGCCAACACATGGGCGCCGCCGCCGGGTTCCCCCTGTGGCGGGGGAACCCGGCGGCGGCGCCGGGTCGTTGCGGTGGCGGTCAGCCCTTGTCGGCCGCGCCGTCCTTGCCGCCCCAGCCGGTGTAGTCCTCGCCGTAGGCGCCCTTGGCGGGCCTGCGGCGGCGCATGGGGGGTTCGACGCCGTCGGCGAGCCGCCGGGCGGTGACGAGGAAGCCGGTGTGTCCGATCATCCGGTGATCGGGCCGGACGGCGAGTCCCTCGACGTGCCAGTTGCGGATCATCGACTCCCAGGGCTGCGGCTCGGCGAAGGAGCCGATCTCCCGGATGGCCTCGACGGTCCGGGCGAGCTGGGTGGTGGTGGCGACGTAGCAGCAGAGGATGCCGCCGGGGACGAGCGCCTTGGAGACGGCCTCCAGGCACTCCCACGGCGCGAGCATGTCCAGGATGACCCGGTCGACGTCGGTGTCCGAGAGGTTGTCCTGAAGGTCACCGACGGTGAGCTGCCAGGCGGGGTGGGGTCCGCCGAAGTAGCGCTCGACGTTCTGCCGGGCGATGTCGGCGAAGTCGGCGCGGCGCTCGTACGAGTGCAGCATGCCGGTGTCCCCGATGGCGCGGAGCAGGAACGCGCTGAGCGAGCCCGAGCCCACACCCGCCTCGACGACGCGGGCGCCGGCGAAGATGTCGGCGAAGGCCAGGATCTGCCCCGCGTCCTTGGGGTAGACCACGGCGGCGCCGCGGGGCATGGACAGGACGTAATCGGGGAGCAGGGGGCGCAGCGCGAGGTAGGCGACGTTCCCCGTGGTACGGACAACACTGCCCTCGGGAGCACCGATCAGCTCGTCGTGCGGGAAGGAACCCTTGTGGGTGTGGAAGTTCTTCCCGGCTTCGAGCGTGAAGGTGTAGTGGCGTCCCTTGGGGTCGGTGAGCTGGACCTGGTCCCCGACCTTGAAGGGCCCGCGACGGCGGGCGGCACCGGTCGGTTCGGACATGTCCCCAGCGTACCGGCCCCGAACAGACCCTCTAACCACCCCCCGACACCATGATCGCCCCCGGGCGAGCACGCCGAAGGGCCGCGGCCCATCTCAAGCCGCGTGCCCCGGGGTGCCTCACTCTGGAGAGGGCGAGTGAGCCGAAGGGGCGCGCCGTGTTCTGGAGGGAGAACGCGCGCGGGCCGCGAGGAACGAGCGGCCGAGCACGATCGACTGAAGAACACGGCTCAAGCGCCCCGGAGGCGAACCGAGCCACAAACTATTTGGTCATGGCGGCGACGAAGGCGCGTTCGACGTCGGCGGTGGAGAGGACGCCGTAGATCTCGCCGGTGTCCTCGACGACGAGGTATTCGGTGGCGGGGGTGGTCCGGAGGTGTTCGAGGAGGGATTCGCCGACGAGGTCGGCGGGCATCCGCATGCCGTCGGTGAGGGGCTGGGCGAGGCCGCCGACGGTGACCCAGGGCCGGCGGTGCTGGGGTACGCCGACGATCGCGGCTTCGCGGACGAGGGCGGTGGGTTCGCCTTGGCCGTCGACGACGACGAGGGCGCGGGCTCCGGCTTCGTTGGCGCGGCGGAGCGCTTCGGAGAGCGGGGTGTCGGCTTCGACGGGGACGGCCCGGCGGGTGAGGGTGCGGGCGGCGAGGTCGGGGAGGTGTTCCCGGAGCCGGGCGGTGCGCAGGCTGTTTCCGGCGCCGGTCCAGATGATGGCGGCGAGGATGGCGGCGAGCAGGGCGTCGGTGACGGACTGCATGCCGCCGATTTCCTGGCCGGGGGTGCCGAGGGCGCCGGAGTGGGTGAAGAGGGGGAGGCCGATGAGGACGGCGACGGCGAGGGCGCGGCCGACCCAGGCGGCGGCGACGGTGCCGCTCATGGGCTTGCCGGTGATCTTCCAGACGACGGCGCGGAGCATCCGGCCGCCGTCGAGGGGGAGGCCGGGGAGCAGGTTGAAGATCGCCACGATGAGGTTGGAGATCATCAGTCCGGCGAGCAGGACGCCGGGTACGGTGCCGGGTTCGACGGCCCTCATGCCGAGGTAGAAGACGCCGGCGAGGACGAGGGAGAGCAGGGGTCCGACGACGGCGATGACGAATTCCCGGCCGGGGTTCTCGGATTCCTTCTCGATTTCGGAGGAGCCGCCGAAGAACTGGAGCTGGATGCGCCGGACGGGAAGTTTGTAGTGGAGGGCGGCGACGGTGTGGGCCAGTTCGTGGACGAGGACGGAGGCGTAGAACGCGACGGCGAAGAAGAGGGAGACCAGGTAGTTGAGGCCGCCCAGCTCGGGCAGGACGCGGTTGAGCTGGTCGCCGAAGACCCAGGTGATCAGTGCGGCGACGAGGAACCAGCTGGGGGCGACGTAGACGGGCACGCCGAAGGGGCGGCCCATGAGGATGCCGCCGCCGGGGCCGTCGGGCCGCTTGCGCTTGGTGTCGTCGGGCTCCGGGGGTGTGCCGTGGCCGCCGGACGCGGCGCGTGAGCGCTCGTGGCCCGAGCCGTTCGTCGGGTCGTGGTCGTTCACGGGGTCCCTTCGTCGCGAGGTCGCCGGTGGACCTCTGCTTCGATCATCTCTCGCTCGACGATTCGATGCGTGAATGCTTCGATCATGCAGTGCCCGGTCCTGTGACGTCGATGGTATTGCGCTCGCTGTCAGTGGCGGGCCGTAGGGTCTGAGTCATGAGTACGAGTCAGGCCACTTCCGGGGAGAGCCCGGGCACCGCGGTGTCCGTGTCGCCGCCGACGTCGCTGTCGCCGTCGCGGGCGAGTGACTTCATGCAGTGTCCTTTGTTGTACCGGTTCCGGGTGATCGACCGGCTGCCGGAGAAGCCGAGTGCGGCGGCCACCCGGGGGACGCTGGTGCATGCGGTGCTGGAGCGGCTTTTCGACGCCCCGGCGGCGGAGCGTACGGTTCCGCGGGCGCGGGGGCTGGTTCCGGGGCAGTGGGAGCGGCTGCTGGAGGGTCGTCCGGAGCTGGCTGGGCTGTTCGCCGACGACGAGGGCGGTGAGCGGCTCGCGCGCTGGCTGGGTGAGGCGGAGTCGCTGGTGGAGCGGTGGTTCGGGCTGGAGGATCCGACGCGGTTGGAGCCGGCGGAGCGGGAGCTGTTCGTCGAGGCGGAGCTGGATTCGGGGCTGCGGTTGCGCGGGGTGATCGACCGGGTGGATGTGGCGCCGACGGGTGAGGTGCGGATCGTCGATTACAAGACGGGGAAGGCGCCGCGTCCGGAGTACGCGGAGGGCGCGCTGTTCCAGATGAAGTTCTACGCGCTGGTGGTGTGGCGGTTGCGGAGGGTGGTGCCGCGCCGGCTTCAGCTGGTGTATCTGGGGAGTGGTGATGTGATCACCTACGATCCGGTGCCGGCGGATCTGGAGCGGGTGGAGCGGAAGCTGCTGGCGTTGTGGGAGGCGATCCGGCTGGCCACCGAGACGGGTGAGTGGCGGCCGCGGCCGACGAAGCTGTGCGGCTGGTGCGACCATCAGGCGCACTGTCCGGAGTTCGGCGGGACTCCCCCGGTGTATCCGCTGAGCGTTTCCCCGGCGGAGCCCGCCGGGGACGGTCAGGGCAGAATGGGCCCCGACCGAGTGTGAGGAGTTCCTGTGGCAATCCGCGTTCTGCTGGTCGACGATCAGCCGCTGCTGCGTACCGGCTTTCGGATGATTCTCGAGGCGGAGCAGGACATCGCGGTCGTCGGTGAGGCCGGGGACGGTCTTCAGGCGCTCGACCAGGTGCGGGCGCTTCAGCCCGATGTGGTGTTGATGGACATCCGGATGCCCCGGATGGACGGGGTGGAGGCGACCCGGCAGATCACCGGCCCGGGTCGGGACGGTCCGGCGAAGGTGCTGGTGCTGACGACGTTCGATCTCGACGAGTACGTGGTGGAGGCACTGCGGGCGGGGGCGAGCGGTTTTCTGCTGAAGGACGCCCCGGCGAATGAGCTGGTGCAGGCGATCCGGGTGGTCGCGGCGGGTGAGGCGATGCTGGCGCCGAGTATCACCCGGCGGTTGCTGGACAAGTACGCGGGGCATCTGCCGTCGGGTGACGAGCCGGTGCCGGACACGCTGCATACGCTGACGGACCGCGAGGTCGAGGTGTTGAAGCTGGTGGCGCGGGGCTTGTCGAACGCGGAGATCGCGGCGGATCTGTTCGTCAGTGAGACGACGGTGAAGACCCATGTGGGCCATGTGCTGACGAAGCTGGGGCTGCGGGACCGGGTCCAGGCGGCGGTGTACGCGTACGAGAGCGGCCTGGTGCGGACCTGCGGCTGGCCGCCGCGGCCATCACCCTGCGGCGCCGTACCGGCGGCGACGACGCGGGCTGGCACCTCAAACTGCCCGTCGCCCCCGGA
>NZ_JBEYIS010000038.1:0-79546 GCF_040635975.1 Streptomyces sp. NPDC006798 | reverse complement strand
CACCCCCGCACACACCCCCAACACCCGCTCCACCACCACCGCCACCGCACCCACCACATGCTCACAATTGTCCAGAACCAACAACAACCGCCGCCCACACAGAAACTCCACCAGCCGGGTGAGCGGATCGGCGGGCGGGCCGGAGGAGCGGGCCGGGAGTGCGGGCTCGCGGACGCCGAGGGCCGTGAGGACGGCGTCCGCCACGGCCGCCTCGTCGCGTACGGGGGCGAGTTCGGCCAGCCAGACGCCGTCCGGATGGTCGTCGGGCCGCGTGCGGTCGGCGACTTCGACGGCGAGCCGGGTCTTGCCCGCGCCGCCGGGTCCGGTGAGGGTCACCAGCCGGTGGGCGGCCAGCGCCGCCGCCACCTCGCCGAGTTCGTCGTTCCGGCCGACGAAGGAGGTGAGCCGGGCGGGGATATTGCCCCTTCGGGGGGCCCGGTGCGCGGGCGGGTACGGGAGGGGGGAGGCGAACGGCGGCGGTGTCGGGGAGGGGGCCGCGGGGCTTCCGCCGGTACGGCCGGCCCGGCCGGTGACCCCGTCTCCGGCCCCGTCCGCGTATCCGGCTCCCCGGCTCGCCGGGCCGCCGCCCGCGAGCAGGCGGCCGTACAGGGCGCGGAGTTCCGGTCCCGGCCGGGTGCCGAGCCGGTCGGCGAGCCCGCTTCTGACCTCCTCGTACGCCGCCAGCGCCGCGGCCTCGCGCCCGGTCTCGGCGAGCGCCCTGATCCGTAGGGCCTGGGCGGGTTCGTCGAGGGGCGCGGCGGCGGCGAGCGCGGTCAGTTCGGGGAGGACGGCGGCGGCCCGGCCGAGCGCGACGGCGGCGGCCGCGGCACCGAGCCGGGCCTCGGCGTGGCGGCGGGAGGCGCGGACGGCGAGCGGGTCGGTGGCGCCGTCGGGCAGGTCCAGCAGCGGCGGCCCCTGCCAGAGGGCGAGTGCTTCGTCGAGGACGCGGGCGGCGTCGGCGGGGCGGCCGCCCTCGAGTGCGGCCAGTCCCTCCGCGGTCAGGCGTTCGAAGCGGAACACGTCGACGGCGTCGGGTCCGACCGTCAGCCGGTAGCCGCCGGGAGTCAGTTCGACGGCGTCCCGGCCGACGGCCCGCCGCAGCCGTCCGATCAGCGCCTGGAGTGCGGCGATTCCGCCGCCGTCGCCGGGGTCCGGGGCGTCGGCGGAACGGATCCGCTCCGCGAGTGCCCCGGGGGCCACGGCCCGGCCGCCCTCGGCGGCGAGGGCGGTCAGCAGGGCCCGCAGCCGGGGTCCGCCGAGTACGGCGTCGGTGCCGTCGGGCCGGACCGCGCGGACGGGTCCGAGTACGTGGTAGCGGAGCATCACCGGCCCATTCTGCCCGGCCGGAACGGGCCCGGGTGCCGCCGGACGCCCCCGGGTCAAACCCGGTCGAGAGGGCGGTGCGGCGGGGGCGGGAGCCGGACCACGCCCGGGTCGCCGGGGCGGACCTCGCCGCCCGTTCCGACCACGCTCATGATCCCCGCTCCGCGGACGGCGTTCCCGTCGGCGTCCCGGCCGACGACCTGTTTCAGCAGCCCGTCCCGGAAGGCGTCGATCTGGCGGCAGGGGTTGCGCAGCCCGGTCACCTCCAGCACCGCGTGATCGCCGATCGCGAGCAGGGTGCCGGTGGGGAGTCCGAGCAGGTCGATTCCCCTGGTGGTGATGTTCTCTCCGAGGTCGCCGGGTCGTACGGTGAAGCCCGCCGCCGCGACCTCGGCGAGGAGTTCCTCGTGGATGAGGGGCACCTGGCGCGGATTGGGCCGGGTCGGGTCCCGGGCGACGCGCGAGCGGTGTTCGACGGTCGCCCCGGCGTGGACGTCGCCGAGTTCGACGCTCTCCCGGTTCGGTTTGGCGAAGGAGTACACGCCGCTGCTGCTGACGGCCGTTACCGTCCCGCTCATCGCCGAACCCCCGGATCCGCTGGTACGCGCCCTCCGTCACGACCCTGACCGCGGCGTTCCGCCGCCGGGTGTCCCCGGGGGAGGGTGATTTCGGCGGACGGCCGCGCGGCGACGCCCGGCCCGGCGGGGCGGCGCGGCGGCGTTGTCGGACCCGTGGTGGAGACTGGTGCCATGGTCGCTCGTCGTCGTTCGTGTCCCGTGTGCCACCGTGAGATCGCCGTTGTCGCGGGGCGGTTCGCCCGGCACGACCCGGCCGCGTCCCGGACGGGCGCCGAGCTGGTGTCCTGCCCGGGTTCGCGGAGTACGGCGCCGTACGAGTCGGTGCTCCAGCCGTCGCTCGACGGGGTGGCGGTGCCGGTGTTCCCGGGGCAGCTGCCGTTGTTCTGACTCCACTGTTCCGCCCGGGTTCCGGCTCAGCCGGAAGGTGGTCCCGGGCGGCCGTCCGGGGGCCGTTGTCAGTGGCACGTCCTAGCGTGGGGGCACCCGAGTGAAGGAGCAGAGCCATGGCATCTCCCGTCCCCACCGGCCGCTTGCTGGCATGTGACGACGGCGGTACGGCGCTCGCCCTGGCCCGGACGCTCACGGCGCCGCCGGAGGACGTCTGGGCGCATCTGACGGATCCGGCGCGGACGGCGCTCTGGTTCGGTCCGTGGCGGGGCGAGCCGGGGCCCGGCGCGACGGTGGAGGTGCGTACCGCCTTCGAGGAGGGGGCCGGGTGGAGCCCGCTCCACATCGAGGCGTGCGAGCCGCCTCGGCGGCTGCTGGTGGCGACGGACCCGGCGGCCGAGTCCTGGCGGCTGGAGGTCCTGGTGTCCGCCGGGGGCAGCCGGACGTCGGTGGAGCTGCGTCATCTGCTGCCCGAGGGGCCGGTGACGGGCCTCGGGGAGATAGGCCCCGGCTGGGAGTACTACCTGGACATGTTCACGGCGTCGTTCGCCGGTGTGCCGCTGCCCGCGTTCACGGCGTACTACCCGGCCCTGCGGGGGTTCTACGAGGAGCTGCCCCGTACGGGCGGCTGAACGGGCGCCGCGGTCCGGACGAGACCACCCGGGGTGAAGGGCCCCGGGTCCGGGTCCGCGGAAGTCATGGGCGGCCCCCCGGTCGGTGCCTTCGTGACCTGGCGGCTTTCCCGCCGGACACACGAGGGGCGGGATACGCGACAGCACGCCCTCACACCCGGTAGATTGGTCTACACCATTGCGCAGACCGACTGCCACCCAGCGTGCGCACACACAGACAGGGACTTCCGTGGAAGTTGTCATCGTTCCGGATGCCGCCGCCGGCGGCGAACTGATCGCCGAGGCCATGGCCGCCCTGCTGCGGCGGAAGCCCGACGCCCTTCTGGGGGTCGCCACCGGGTCCACCCCGCTGCCCGTCTACCAGGCCCTGGCGGCCAAGGTCCGGGCGGGCGAGGTGGAGATGTCCGGGGCGCGGATATGCCAGCTGGACGAGTACGTCGGTCTGCCCGCGGGCCACCCCGAGTCCTACCGTTCCGTGGTGCTGCGGGAGGTCGTGGAGCCGCTGGGGCTGCCCGAGTCCTCCTTCATCGGCCCCGACGGCGCCGCCGACGACGTGGCGGCCGCCTGTGCCGCCTACGACCGGGCGCTGACCGAGGCGGGCGGAGTGGACCTCCAGCTGCTGGGCATCGGCACCGACGGCCACATCGGCTTCAACGAGCCCTGCTCGTCGCTGGCGTCCCGGACCCGGATCAAGACGCTGACCGAGCAGACCCGCAAGGACAACGCGCGCTTCTTCGACAGCGTCGACGAGGTGCCCCACCATGTGATCACCCAGGGCATCGGCACCATCCTGGAGGCCCGCCACCTGGTGCTGCTGGCGACCGGCGAGGCCAAGGCCGACGCCGTGGCGCTGGCCGTCGAGGGGCCCCTGTCGGCCCTGGTGCCCGCCTCCGCCCTCCAGCTCCACCCGCACGCCACGATCGTGGCGGACGAGGCCGCGGCGTCCCGGCTCAAGCTCGGCGACTACTTCCGCGCCACCTACGCGGCGAAGCCCGCGTGGCAGGGCATCTGAACCACCCCGTCGAAACCGGTTCCGGCCACCGGCCGGTACCCGCCGCCTCGGCGCGGGAACCGGTCGGCTTCGGCGGGTAACCGGCTTGACGTACCGGAGGGCCGCCGGGTGTACCGATTCCGTCCCGGCCGAAACAAATCCAGCGTTCAACGGCCCCTCTCGGCCCCGGGGTTGATACGGTGCGCTGGCCCGGCGCCGCCCGCGCGCGCCGGGCGGCGTGCGACGTGCGGCCCCGGGGGGAACCACATGGACGACGACAACGCCGGGCCCGGCGGCCGGGCCGAAGGAGCCGGGACGTCCTCGACGTCACCCGGCGCACCGGGCCGCCGAGGCGCGGCCTTACCGGGCGGCGAGGGCGATATCGCCGCCGTCCGGACCAGCCTGGAGCGGGTCAGACGCCGCTCGGGGCATGTGATCCGGTACTTCTACGCCCATTTGTTCAGCCGCCATCCCCATCTGCGGTCCCTGTTCCCCGAGGTGATGGACGACCAGTACGACCGGATGTTCTCGGCCCTGGTCCATGTCGTGGAACATCTGACCCATCCCGGCCTGCCCGCCCGGCTGGAGCGGCTCGGCCGCGACCACCGCAGGTTCGGGGTGGCCGACGCGGACTATCCGGCGGTCGGGGCCAGCCTGGTCGCCGCCCTCCGCCATCACTCCCAGGCCACCTGGGACCCCCGGACCGAGGCCGCCTGGCTGCGGACGTACGAGGGGATCGCCGCCCATATGGCGGCCGGGGCCCGCCGCTCCGCCGCCGCCCGGGAGACCGTCTGCTGGGAGGCGACGGTCCTCACCCACCGGCTGCACGGCGACCACACCGCCGTGATCCGGGCCGCCGTCCGCACCCCTTACCCCTGGCTGCCGGGGCAGTACGCCACCCTGGAGCACCAGGACCTGCCCGGGGTGTGGCGGCCCTACTCCCTGGCGGGTGTGGTCCGGCCGACCCCCGCGGGCGCGGCCGAGCGGGAACGCGTCCTGGAGTTCCATGTGGGCCGGGTGCCGGGCGGGCGGCTCAGCCGGGTGCTGTGCGACGCGACCCGGCCCGGCCAGCGGCTCAGGCTCGGCCCGGCGTCGGGTTCGGCGCTCGCCCCGCCGCCCGGTACCCCGGCCGTCACCCTGATCGCCGCCGGTACGGGCTGGGCGCCGGTCAAGCCGGTCCTCGCCGAACTGCTGCGCCGCCGTCCGGCGCCCCGGATCCGGGTGGACGCGGTCGCCAGCGGCGAGGCCCATTTCTACGACGGGGCGTTCCTGGACGGTCTGCTGCGCGACCGGCCGTGGCTGAGCGCCTACTGGTGGTACGAGGAGCGGGGCGAGGGCCTGATCCGGGCGGCCGAGCGGCTCCACGAGCATCTGCGGGCCCGCCGGGACTGGGCCGACGAGAGCGTCTATCTCTGCGGTCCTCCCGGGTTCGTCCACGAGACGGCCGAGCTGCTGTTCGCCTGCGGGCTGCCGCCGGACGCCCTGATCCGCGACCCGCAGCCGATGCCCGCCGGGCGGCGCGGCCATGTGTCGCACGCGGAGGCCTGTCTCGACGCGCCGTCGGTGCGGTGGATCGATCCGGACGCCCGGCTGCGGGCCTTCCCCGATCCCGGGGAATCCGGGGATCCGGACCGGGCCGGCCGGGACGCCGCCCCGGCCGCCGTGGCCCCGCCGGGCCCCGCCGCCGTCAGGGGCGGCCGTACCAGACGGTGGTGACCTCGCAGAATTCGCGGATGCCCTGGCCGGACAGCTCCCGGCCGTAGCCGGAGCGTTTGACGCCGCCGAAGGGGAAGGCGGGATGGGAGGCCGTCATCCCGTTGAAGAACACCCCTCCGGCGTCGATCTCCCGGGCGCAGCGGGCCATCTCCCGCTCGTCGCGGGTCCAGACGTTCGAGCTGAGGCCGAAGGGGGTGTCGTTGGCGAGGGTGATCGCCTCGTCCAGGTCGGCGGCCCGGTAGACGGTGGCGACGGGTCCGAACGCCTCCTCGCGGTGGATCCGCATCGCCGGGCCGACTCCGGTGAGCACGGTCGGCTCGTAGTACCAGCCGGGTCCGGCGCCCTGCGGGCGGGCGGCGCCGCACAGGGCCCGGGCGCCGAGGGCCAGGGCGTCGGCGACCAGTTCCTCCAGATCGGCCCGGCCGCGTTCGGTGGCGACCGGTCCGATCTCGGTCGTCTCGTTCAGCGGATCGCCGACGACCAGGGCCCTCATGGCCTCGGTGAAGCGGTCGCAGAACGCGTCGTGGACATCGGTGTGGACGATGAACCGTTTGGCCGCGATGCACGACTGGCCGTTGTTCTGGGTCCGGGCGGTGACGGCGGTCTCCACGGCGCGGCCGAGGTCGGCGGTGGGCAGGACCAGGAAGGGATCGCTGCCGCCCAGCTCCAGGACGGTCTTCTTGACCTCGTCGCCCGCGACGGCGGCGACGGCCCGCCCGGCCGGTTCGCTGCCGGTGAGGGTCGCGGCGGCGACCCGGGGGTCGCGCAGTACGCCCTCGACGGCGTCCGAGCCGATCAGCAGGGTCTGGAAGCAGCCCGCCGGCCAGCCCGCGCGGCGGAACAGCTCCTCCAGGTAGAGGGCGGTCCTGGGCACGTTGGAGGCGTGTTTCAGCAGGGCCGTGTTGCCCGCCATCAGGGCGGGGGCGGCGAACCGTACGACCTGCCAGAGGGGGAAGTTCCACGGCATCACCGCGAGGACCGTGCCCACCGGCCGGTACCGTACGACGACCCGGGTGGCGCCCGAGTCGGCGACGTCGGTGGGGTCGGGGTGCTCGTCGGCGAGCAGCCCCTCGGCCCGGGCCGCGTACCACCGCATGGTCCGGGCGCATTTCGCGGCCTCGGCCCTGGCCTGGGTGAGCGGCTTGCCCATCTCGGTGGTCATGGTGCGGGCGATGTGTTCGGCGTCCTCCTCCAGGAGTCCGGCGGTACGGAGCATCAGCCGGGCCCGGTCGGGGAAGCCGGTGGTGCGCTGGCCGGTGAACGCCTCGTGGGCGAGGGCGAGCCGTTCCTCGATCTCACCCGGCCCCATCGGCTCGAAGGTGCCGAGGGTCTCCCCGGTGGCGGGGTTCACCGTGGCGATGGGCATGGCGCTCTCCTCCTGGGTGCCGCGGGGCGGCGGCCGGTACGGCGGCGGGCGCGGACCGTGGCGGTGACCGTCCGGCCGGCGCCCTTCGACCCTCGCCCGGCGGGCCCGTCCCCGCAACGCGACGGCCGGGCCGTGAAGGGGCCCGGCGGGTCCGCCGGGGCGGTCGCGGCCGGGCCGGGGCGGTCAGGCCGCCCGGCTGAGCAGCCGCAGCTGGACGTCCTTCTCCTGGTCGCCCGCCGCCGTGCCCTGCCGTTCGACCCGGAACCCGGTGGTGAGGGTTTCCGTCATCCGGTCGACGGCCCAGTAGCCGCCCTGCATCTCGGCCTCCACCGGGCTCGCCAGCGATACGGGGCCGGACGGGGGCCGGGCGGAGGCTGCGTCGAAGGTGGCGGTCCAGACGGTGGGGTGGTCAGGGGAGACGTACTCGGGCCGGTCGGCGGCGCCCCGGTCGCAGTCGTAGGAGTGCCGCAGGAACTCGAAGACGGTGTGGGCGTCCTCCTTGGCGCAGCCGCTGATGGTCACCACGACGGGTTCGGTGTGCTGATCGGGCCTGTTCACGGTGGTCACGGTGGTCCCTCCTCCTCCGGTGCGGGCCGTCGCGCGGCCCGCGAAGGGGTGTCGTCTCCAGCCTCGCGCGCCCCGGGCCGGGAGGCGAATCGGGTGCCGGTCCCGGGCCGGGTACCCGGGTCGCGGCCCGTCCACACCAGGATCAGTACGGAGGCGACCGCCGCCAGGGCGCACCAGGTGGAGACGAACGCGTTCCGCCAGAGCAGGGCGCAGGCCACCGCGCCCGCCCCGGTGACGGCGCCGAGCAGCCGCAGTACCGGGTCGCGGGCGAGCAGCAGCGCGCCGACGGTGGCCAGCAGATAGCCGGTGATCACGGCGGCGGGGGCGGGCAGCCCGACGGCGTAGCCGACGGTCCGCCCGTGGATCTCGGCGGTCACGGTCGTGGTGGCCAGCCGGTGGGCGAGGACGGCGGAGGTGACGGCCCCGACGGCGAGGGGGACGGCGATCCGGAGCGGTACGGCCGGGAGCCGTCCGGTGGGGGTCCGGCCGGGCAGGGTGGCGGCGGCGACGGCGAGCGGGAGCCAGAGCGGCAGCAGCGGCAGGGCGATCACGGCCCAGACGAGGACGGGGGTCCCGGTGCCGCCGCCGTCGTGCCAGAGCCGGGCCTCCACGATCTGGTGGGCGCCGAGGAGGAGCGGCAGGGCGGCGAGCGGCAGATCGCGGGTCCGGCGGGCCGGGTCGCCGCGGAGTACGCGTACGACGCAGACGGCTCCCGCGGCCCCGATCGCGGTGCCCGCGACGAGGTCGGCGGTCGCGCTCCAGCACACGGCCCGGCCCCGGGCTACCGCAGTTTGCGGTTGGCGAGGACGGGGATCGCCGCCCGTACGCCGGCCACCTCGTCGGGGTCGATATCGGCGACCAGCAGCCCGGGGCCGGACATCAGCCGCTCCCGTACGGTGCCGTCGGGGCCGACGAGGGCGCTGTGGCCGATTCCGGTGGGTGCCCGGCCGGTGACGGCGGTCCCGGAGGCGGCCGGGTCGGCCTGGTCGACGGCGGCGACCCAGAGGGTGGCGTCGAGGGCCCGGGCGCGGACCAGCAGCTCCCACTGGTCACGTTTGCCCTCGCCCGCGCCCCAGGAAGCGGGCAGCAGGGAGAGGACGGCTCCGGCGTCGGCGTGGGCCCGGAAGAGTTCGGGGAACCTGACGTCGTAGCAGGTGGCGAGGCCGATGGTCAGTCCGTCGAGGTCGAAGGTGACGACCTGTGATCCGGCGGCGACGGTGGTGGACTCGGTGAAGCCGAAGGCGTCGTAGAGATGGATCTTGTCGTAGGAGGTCTCCACACCGGGCCCGGTGACCAGCAGGGTGTTGGTGACCCTGCCGTCGTCGGCGGGGGTGAACATCCCGGCGACGACCACCAGACCGGTCTCCTTGGCGATCTGCCGCACCTCGGTGGCCCAGGGCCCGTCGAGGGGTTCCGCGAGGGGTGCCAGCGGGGTGCCGAAGCGGGCCATGGTGGCTTCGGGGAAGACCACGAGCCGTGCTCCGGCGTCGGCGGCGAGCCGGGCCTGTTCCCGGACGAGTCCGAGGTTGCGGACCGGTTCGGGTCCGGCGGTGAGCTGGCTCAGGGCGATACGCATGGACGTCCCCCAGAAGGGTCGCGGCGGTCCCGGTCCGGTTCGGCCCGGGTCTCGACTCCCAGGATCCTCCAGTCCGTCTTCCGGCGGGGCGCGGGGGCCGATTCGGCCTGTCCCGGCGCCCGGACAGCCGGTGCCGGGACACCGCGGAACGGCCTCCGGGCGGGCGGCCGGTTCGTACCCGGCGGCAGTTCGCGGGGCGGGGCGTCAGCCGGTGCCGTCCGGTGGGCGGGCGGCGGGCGGCTGGTGGAGTCCGAACGGCGATCCCTGGTCGTCGTGGCAGAAGGTGAACCGGCCGAAGCGGGCCGTGCCGGCCCCGTCCTGTTCGAGGTCGAAGTCGTCGACCCGGCCGCCGAGTTCGACGACCCGGGCGAGGGCGGCCGACATGTCGTCGACCCGGAAGAAGACATACGGGCCCGCGCCGGTGTCACCGCCGTGGATTCCGCCCGGCACGTTCGGGGTGCGGACCTCGTAGCCGCCGCTCTCGCCGCTGCCGGGGCCGAAGGACCAGCCGAGGAGCGCTCCGTAGAACGTCCTGGCCCGGTCCGGGTCGGTCACGCCCAGTTCGACGAAGGAGATCTCACCGGTCATCGGAGGGCCACCTCCTCACCCGCGGGCCGCGTCCGACGGCCCGCCGCCACGGTCCTCTCCACCGTACGGGCGGGCCGGGCGGGCCGCACCCGTACCGGTTCGGAGCCGACCCCGCAATACCCCCTACTCCCCCGCAACTCCTTGACGTGCGGTGACGGCGGCGACCAGGGTGGGACCGCCGTCACCGGGCCATGGACCGGCCGGGTGCGGCGCAAGTCCGCACCGTGCCCCGTGGCCGCGAACCGGCCGCCGCCGGTCGGCGCGCGACGCCCCGCCGGACGTACGGCCCGGACGGCACGGCGGCCCGGCCCCGCCCGGCCGGCCGTGACGCGCGCCCGTGCGCCGGTGCCCCGGATCCTCCCGACGACGAAGCAGGGTGACTCCTTGACCGCAGTGACTTCCGCGCCGCCCTCGGCCCGTGCCCCGGGTGCCGGGTCCCGTCCCTGCCCACCGCCCCACGGCGGCGGGCCGTACCCGGTGTTACGGCACGGTGCAGATGACCATCGGGGTGATGGTGCCGTCCTGGGTCGGGTTGGTATTCCGCGCGGACACCGAGAAGAACTCGCCGGACGGGAACATGCTGGTGAAGAAGATGTCGTTGGCGGCGGCCCCGCCGGTGAACGCGCCGCCGCCGGTGGGCACCGAGCCCGCCGGACACTCCACGGTCACCGTCAGCGAGTGGTCGGCGATGACGGTCTGCTCCTCGCCGATGATCTGGTTGTGCGGGTTCGCCCGTTGAGGGGCGCCCGCGAGGGCCTGGGCGGTGGTGGTGCCCGCGGCGAGCAGGGCGAGGGTCGTCAGGGCGATGGTGAGACGGCGCACGGTCGGCTCCGATGGTCGTACGGGACGAGCCGGAACGGGCTCGGGGGACCTTCCCGGTCTCCGCGGCCGACGCTAGAAGCGGGCAGTTCGGAGCGCACCGGCTGGTGCGCCACTGGAGTCTCGCTGGTGAGCCGCTGGAGTCCCGGTGACACCCGAACGGCACCCTCACCGGACCGCCCGCTCCGCCGTACGACGGTGACGTGCGCGATCACCGTGACAGCGGCGTGCGCGATCACCGCGAACCGGGGCAAAGACGGCCGATCGGCCGAGGGCAAGCTCACACTTGGCGCATCTGCTCCGCAGGTGTGCGGATGTCCTAGCATCCGGGCATGACCGTGCTCCCCGACCGCCCCTACGAGGGGTTCACCCTGGCCGGCGACTTTCCCGACGCCACCCACGAGGAGTGGCGGCGGCTCGTCGCCGGCGTGCTGCGCAAGGCGGGCAAGGACGTTCCCGAGACCGCCGCGGAGGACACGCTCGCCACGCTCGTGGAGGACGGTCTGACCGTCCGTCCGCTGCACACCGCCGAGACCGCGCCCGACCCGGCGGGCGCCGCCGGGTTCCCCGGCTTCGCGCCGTTCGTCCGGGGCGGCAGCCCCGCGGGCGGCACGGTCGCCGGATGGGACGTACGGGCGCGGCACGACCGGCCCGACCCGGCCGCCGCCAACGACGCCGTACTCGCCGATCTGGAGCACGGGACGACGTCCCTGTGGCTGGCCGTGGGGGCGTCCGGTGTCCCCGTCGGCGGTCTGGCCGCCGCGCTCGACGGCGTCCTGCTCGATCTCGCGCCGGTCGTCCTCGACGCCGGGGACGACACCGAGGCCGCCGCCGCCGTCCTCTTCGACCTGCTCCGGACGGGGGACGTACGGCCCGCCCCCGGCGGCAATCTGGGCGCGGATCCGCTCGGGCACGCGGCCCGTACCGGCGGCTACGACACCGTTCCCGAGCGGCTCCGGGCCGCCGCCGGACTGGCCCGCCGCTGCCACGAGCAGTGGCCGGGGCTGCGGGCGCTCACCGTGGACGCGCTGCCGTACCACGAGGCCGGGGCGTCGGCCGCGCAGGAACTGGGCTGTTCCCTGGCGACCGGAGTGGCGCTGCTGCGGGAGCTGACGGCCGCCGGGCTGCCGGTGGACGCGGCCCTGGGGCAGCTGGAGTTCCGCTACGCGGCCGGTGCCGACCAGTTCCTGACGATCGCGAAGCTGCGGGCCGCCCGGCGGATGTGGGGCCGGGTCGCCGAGGCGTGCGGCGCCGGGGCCGGGGCGGGCGCCCAGCGCCAGCACGCGGTCACCTCACCGGTGATGATGGTCCGCCGGGACCCCTGGGTGAACATGCTCCGCACCACGGTCGCCGCGCTCGCGGCCGGGGTCGGCGGCGCGGACGCCGTAACGGTCCTGCCGTTCGATCACGCGCTGGGGCTGCCGGACGCCTCCGCCCGGCGGATCGCCCGGAACACCTCCACGATCCTGCTGGAGGAGTCGGGCGTGGGCCGGGTGATCGATCCGGCGGGCGGCTCCTGGTACGTGGAGCGGCTGACGGACGATCTGGCGCACACCGCCTGGGCCTGGTTCCAGGAGGTGGAGGGTGCCGGGGGCCAGTTCGCGGCGCTCCGGTCCGGTCTGGTGGGCGAGCGGATCGCGGCGGTCTGGGAGGGCCGCCGCGGCAAGCTGGCGACGCGCCGGGAGCCGGTGACGGGGGTGAGCGAGTTCCCGCTGCTCGCCGAGAAGCCGCTGGTCCGCGATCCGGCGCCGGTACCTCCTTCGGGCGGGTTGCCGAGGGTCCGCCGCGACGAGGCGTTCGAGGCGCTGCGGTCCCGTTCGGACGCCTTCCTGGCCGAGACGGGGTCCCGGCCGAGGGTCTTCGTCGCGGCGCTCGGCCCGGCCGCCGCGCATACGGCGCGGGCCTCCTTCGCGGCCAATCTGTTCGCGGCGGGCGGTATCGAACCGGTCCACGACCCGGTGACGGTGGACGCCGCGTCGGCCGCCGCCGCCTTCACGGCGTCCGGGGCCGAACTGGTCTGCCTCTGCTCCAGCGACCGGCTCTACGCCGAGCGGGCGACCGAGGTCGCCGAGGCGCTCAAGGCGGCCGGGGCGCGCCGGATCTATCTCGCCGGACGCCCCGGTGAGCTGCGGGAGTCGTACGAACGGGCCGGGGTGGACGAGTTCGTGTTCGCGGGCGGTGACGCCGTGGCCGTCCTCACCCGGGCTCTCGATCTGATCGGAGTGGCGCCGTGACCATCCCCGACTTCACCGGGATCGCGCTGGGGCGGGGCGTGTCCGCCGCCGACCAGGACCGCTGGCGCGCCGCGGTCAAGGAGTCCACCGGGCGGGACGTGGACGACCTGGTGTGGGAGACCCCGGAGGGGATTCCCGTGAAGGCGCTGTACACGGCGGACGATCTGGCCCCGGTGGATTTCCTGGGAACGTATCCGGGGATCGCGCCGTTTCTGCGGGGCCCGTATCCGACGATGTACGTCAACCAGCCCTGGACGGTGCGGCAGTACGCCGGGTTCTCCACCGCCGAGGAGTCCAACGCCTTCTACCGGCGCAATCTGGCGGCCGGTCAGAAGGGGCTCTCCGTCGCGTTCGACCTGCCCACGCACCGGGGGTACGACTCCGATCACCCCCGGGTCACCGGTGACGTCGGGATGGCGGGCGTCGCGATCGACTCGATCTACGACATGCGGCAGCTCTTCGACGGGATCCCGCTGGACCGGATGAGCGTGTCGATGACCATGAACGGCGCGGTACTGCCGGTACTGGCGCTGTACATCGTGGCCGCCGAGGAGCAGGGGGTGGCGCCGGAGAAACTGGCCGGGACCATCCAGAACGACATCCTCAAGGAGTTCATGGTCCGCAATACCTATATCTATCCGCCGAAGCCGTCGATGCGGATCATCTCCGATATCTTCGCCTTCACCTCGCGGCGGATGCCCCGCTACAACTCCATCTCGATCTCCGGATATCACATCCAGGAGGCGGGGGCGACGGCCGATCTGGAGCTGGCGTACACGCTGGCCGACGGAATGGAGTATCTGCGGGCGGGAATCGGCGCCGGGCTCGATGTGGACGCCTTCGCGCCGCGGCTGTCGTTCTTCTGGGCGATCGGGATGAACTTCTTCATGGAGATCGCCAAGCTGCGGGCCGCCCGGCTGCTCTGGGCGAAGCTGGTCCGCACCTTCGGTCCGGAGAATCCCAAGTCGCTGTCGCTGCGGACGCATTCGCAGACCTCCGGCTGGTCCCTCACCGCGCAGGACGTCTACAACAACGTGACCCGTACCTGTGTGGAGGCGATGGCGGCGACCCAGGGGCACACCCAGTCGCTGCACACCAACGCGCTGGACGAGGCGCTGGCGCTGCCGACGGACTTCTCGGCCCGGATCGCCCGCAACACCCAGCTGCTGCTCCAGCAGGAGTCGGGGACGACCCGGGCGATCGACCCGTGGGGCGGCAGCGCCTATGTGGAGCGGCTGACGTACGATCTGGCGCGCCGGGCCTGGCAGCACATCGAGGAGGTCGAGGCGGCGGGCGGCATGGCGCAGGCCATCGACGCGGGCATCCCCAAGCTGCGGGTGGAGGAGGCGGCGGCCCGGACCCAGGCCAGGATCGACTCCGGCCGTCAGCCGGTGATCGGCGTCAACAAGTACCGGGTCGACTCCGACGAGCAGATCGAGGTGCTGAAGGTCGACAACTCGGCGGTCCGGGTCCGGCAGATCGAGAAGCTGCGGCGGCTGCGCGAGGAACGGGACGAGACCGGCTGCCAGGACGCCCTGCGGGCCCTGACGGCCGCCGCCGGATCGTCGCCGGGACCGGACCTGGAGGGCAATCTGCTGGCGCTGGCGGTCTCGGCGGCCCGGGCGAAGGCGACGGTCGGGGAGATCTCGGACGCCCTGGAGGCGGTCTACGGGCGGCATTCGGGCCAGATCCGTACCATCTCCGGTGTGTACCGAGGTGAAGCGGGACAGTCCCCGTCCGTGGCACGGACCCGGGCCCTGGTCGACCGGTTCGAGGAGGCGGAGGGCCGCCGGCCGCGGATCCTGGTGGCCAAGATGGGCCAGGACGGGCACGACCGGGGACAGAAGGTGATCGCGACGGCCTTCGCCGACCTGGGCTTCGACGTGGACGTCGGCCCGCTGTTCCAGACCCCGGACGAGGTGGCGCGGCAGGCCGTGGAGGCCGATGTGCACATCGTCGGGGTGTCGTCGCTGGCGGCGGGCCATCTGACCCTGGTACCCGCCCTGCGGGAGGAGCTGGCGGCCCAGGGCCGGGAGGACATCATGATCGTGGTCGGCGGGGTGATCCCGCCGCAGGACGTGGCGGCGCTCCACGAGGCGGGCGCGACGGCCGTCTTCCCGCCGGGCACGGTGATCCCCGACGCGGCGCACGACCTGGTGACGACGCTGGCCGCGACCCTGGGGCACGCGTCGTGAGGCGCCGGGCCGGGCGGTGCGGGGGCACGGGGCCGCGATGCCGGTGATCGACCTCGCCGCCTACGCGAAGGGGGTACGGGAGGGCTCCCGGGCCCATGTCGCCCGCGCCGTCACCCTGGTGGAGTCCCGCCGCCCGGACCACCGGCTGCTCGCCCAGGAACTGCTCGGCGAGCTGCTGCCGTCGGCGGGAGGCGCCCGGCGGATCGGTATCAGCGGGGTCCCCGGGGTGGGCAAGTCGACCTTCATCGACGCGCTGGGCACCATGCTGACGGGCCTGGGGCACCGGGTGGCGGTCCTGGCCGTGGACCCCTCGTCCCGGCGGACCGGCGGCTCCATCCTCGGCGACAAGACCCGGATGGAGCGGCTCTCGACGGACCCCGCGGCCTTCGTCCGGCCCTCGCCGTCGGCGGGCACGCTGGGCGGGGTCGCGAAGGCCACCCGGGAGACGATGGTGGTGATGGAGGCCGCCGGGTACGACGTGGTGCTGGTGGAGACGGTGGGCGTCGGCCAGTCGGAGACCGCGGTGGCCCAGATGGTCGACACCTTCCTGCTGCTCACCCTCGCCAGGACCGGCGACCAGCTCCAGGGCATCAAGAAGGGCGTCCTGGAGCTGGCGGACGTGATCGCGGTCAACAAGGCCGACGGCCCCCATGAGCGCGACGCCCGCTCGGCCGCCCGCGAACTGGCCGGGGCGCTCCGGCTGATGCACCCGGCGGACGCGGCGTGGAACCCGCCCGTGCTGTCGTGCAGCGCCCGCGAGTCGGCGGGCCTGGACACGGTGTGGGAGCGGATCGAGCAGCACCGCGAGCTGCTGGTCTCGACCGGGCGGCTGGCCGCGAAACGCCGCGATCAGCAGCTCGACTGGGTGTGGTCGATGGTCCACGACGAGCTGACGGAGCGGCTGCGCACCCATCCGGCGGTCCGGGAGGCGATCCCGGACATGGAGCGCGCGGTCCGCGACGGCGAACTGACGGCGACCCTGGCGGCGCGCCGGATCGTGGCGGCGTTCGAACAGCCGCGCTGAGCCCTGCGGCCCGCGGACAAGGGTGTTTGCCGGACCATCGGAGGTGTAGTAAGTATGGAGGTGAGCCCCCGCCCAGGACCAGGAATCCATATGGACGAGGGCTCCGCTGAAAACCGGTTGTGATCTGAGCCCCGTATGTGGGGGCTCAGATCAGCCCTTCAACCACCTCCCCAGCTTCCACGCGATCCGGACCAGCAGGTCCTCGGTGCGCTGCCGCGGTGATGGCTTCGGCTTCCCGCGACGCCCCATGGGCGCCTCCCCTCGGAACCGGCCGCCGAAATCCCGGTCGACGGCCTCTCTTTCGGATTCGGGCCGGGCCCCGAGGGAGGGGGCCCGGTACGTCCGTGAGGGGAGGCGCACCGCGGTGCGCACGAGCACCCTACCGCCGGATTCCGGGTGCGCCCGACACTCCGTCAACCTTCGTCCCGATGGGTCACCCTCACGGGCGATATGCCATGGCGCGCGTTAGCCTGCCGGTATGAGCGACTCTCCCGTGACACACGTGCTGACCTGGGAAATCGTCGACAACCAGGGGTACGAGACCGCCTGGGTCGACCTCGGTGACGGCAGCCTGGAGGCGCGGGGGCAAGCGGTCGGGATCAGTCCGGAGCCGTACTGGATCGGCTACGCCCTGCGGACCGGGGCGGAGTGGGTCACCCGCGAGCTGAGGGTTACCGCCGAGACCGCCGAAGGGACCCGGGAGCTGGTGCTGGCCCATGACGGGGCGGGGACGTGGACCGTCGACGGGGAGGCGCGGCCCGATCTCGACGGCGCGCTCGACTGCGATCTGGGGCTCTGCCCGCTGACCAACTCCATGCCGGTGCTCAGGCACGGGCTGCACCGGGCCGGGGACGACGAGCGGACGTTCACCATGGCCTGGGTGTCGGTGCCCGATCTGACGGTGCGCCCGTCGGAGCAGACGTACACACCGCTGGGGCCGACGGAGGACGGCGGCGGGCTGGTCCGGTACGAGTCGGGCGACTTCCGCCGGGACGTCGAGTTCGACGCCGACGGCTTCGTCGTGGACTACCCGGATCTGGCGTATCTGATCGGCCGCAGCTCCCGGGGGTGATCGCGGGGCGTACGGCGGGTAGCGTGCGCGGTGTGCCGAGTGAGCGACGATCCGACCAGTCCCCCCGCCACCACCGCGCCCCGGAGGTGACGGCATGAGGCTCGCGCTCCTGGGCGGCGGCGGGTTCCGGGTGCCGCTGGTGTACGGTGCCCTGCTCGGCGACCGGGCGGAGGGCCGGATCACCGAGGTCGTCCTGTACGACGTCGACGCCGGGCGGCTCGCCGCGGTGGCCCGGGTCCTCTCGGACCAGGCCGCCGGTGTGCCGGACGCGCCCGCCGTCCGGGTGACGACCGATCTCGACGACGCGCTGCGCGGCGCGGACTTCGTCTTCTCGGCGATCCGGGTCGGCGGTCTCGCGGGGCGGGCGGCGGACGAGCGGATCGCGCTGGCGGAGGGCGTACTCGGCCAGGAGACCGTGGGCGCGGGCGGGATCGCGTACGGGCTGCGGACCGTGCCGGTGGCCGTGGAGATCGCCCGCAGGACGGCCCGGCTGGCGCCGGACGCCTGGGTCATCAACTTCACCAACCCGGCGGGTGTGGTCACCGAGGCGATGGCCGCGGTGCTGGGCGACCGGGTGATCGGGATCTGCGACTCACCGGTCGGGCTGGGGCGCCGGGTGGCCCGGGTGCTGGGGGCCGATCCCGGGTCCGCCTTCGCCGACTACGCGGGCCTCAACCATCTGGGCTGGCTGCGGGGGCTGCGGGTCGGCGGCCGGGACGTACTCCCCCGGCTGCTGGCGGATCCGGCGCTCCTCGGCTCGTTCGAGGAGGGCAGGCTGTTCGGCCCGGAGTGGCTGCGGTCGCTGGGCGCGATCCCCAACGAGTATCTGCACTACTACTACTTCAACCGGGAGACGGTGGCCGCCTACCGGAGCGCCGAGCGGACCCGGGGCGCGTTTCTGCACGAGCAGCAGGACCGGTTCTACGCGGCTATGGGGCGGCCGGGGGACGCCCCCGCGCTGGAGACCTGGGACCGGACCCGGGCCGAGCGGGAGGCGACGTACATGGCGCACAACCGGGAGGCGTCGGGCGCGGGCGAACGGGACGCCGCCGATCTGGAGTCGGGCGGCTACGAGCGGGTGGCCCTGGCGCTGATGCGGGCCGTCGCCCGGGACGAGCGGGCGACCCTGATCCTCAATGTCCGCAACCGGGGCACCCTGCCGTCGCTGGACGACGAGGCGGTGGTGGAAGTGCCGTGCCTGGTCGACGCGAACGGCGCGCATCCGGTCGCGGTCTCCCCGCTGACCGGGCACGCGGCGGCGCTGGTGGGCGCGGTGAAGGCGGTGGAGCGGGAGGTGCTGGCGGCGGCGGAGTCCGGGGCCCGTGACCGGGCGGTGGCGGCCTTCGCGCTGCATCCGCTGGTGGACTCGGTGGCGGTGGCGCGCCGTCTGGTGGACGCGTACACGGCCGCTCATCCGGGTCTCGCGTATCTGAGAGGCTGACGGGGCCCGCGGGCCGTCGGCAGGCGGTCCGGCGGGCGCCGGGTCGCGCCCGCCGATAAAATCGGGGGCATGGGCGAGCGCCATATCGCGCCGACCGCCCCCGAACTGCTCATCGAGACGGCCGCCGGGTCCACGGTGATGCGTCCGGGCCGGACCTATCACGTCGGACGCGACCCGCTGTGCGAGATCGTGCTCGACGACGACCGCGTCTCCTGGCACCACGCGGTGCTGCGCGCCGACGACGGTCACTGGACCGTCGAGGACGAGGAGAGCACCAACGGCACCTACGCCGACGGCGTCCGGATCCGGGCCCGGGACGTGGGCGCGGGCAGTGAGCTGCGGTTCGGCAGTCTCGCCGACGGCCCCCGCGCGGTCCTGGTGGACCACGCGGAGCCCCCGCCGCCGACCCGGGTGGCCCCACTCCCCGGTACACCCAGCACGTCCGGTGTACGGGATTCCGCGCCGGCCGCCACCGGTACGTTCCGGCAGCCGACGTCGGTCCGGCCCCTGCCCGCCAGGACCGTACGGATCGGCCGGGCCCCGGAGAACGATCTCGTGGTCGACGATCTGACGGTCTCGCGGCACCACGCCGAGTTGCGGACCCGGCCCGACGGCTCCTACGAGATCGCCGACATCGGCTCCCACAACGGCACCTTCCTCAACGGTGTCGCCGTGTCGGTGGCCGCCGTCGGCGAGGGCGATGTCGTCGGTATCGGTCACTCCGCGTTCTGTCTCGTCGGTGACGAGCTGCGGGAGTACGTCGACACCGGCGAGGTCAGACTGGACGTACAAGATCTGACGGTGGCCGTGGAGAAGGGGCAACGCGTCCTCGTCGACGGGCTGTCGTTCCCGGTCGCCGAGAAGTGTCTGCTCGCCGTCGTCGGCCCCAGCGGCGCGGGCAAGTCGACCCTGCTGAACGCGCTCACCGGGCTGCGGCCCGCCGACGGCGGCACGGTGCTGTACGACGGCCGGGACCTGTACCGGGACTACGCCGAGCTGCGGCAGCGGATCGGGCTCGTACCGCAGGACGACATCCTGCACACCCAGCTGACCGTACGGGCCGCCCTCGGCTACGCGGCCGAGCTGCGGTTCCCGCAGGACACGGCGAAGGAGGAGCGGCGGGCCCGGGTAGCCGAGGTGATCGGCGAACTCGGTCTCGGCGAACGGGCCGACCAGCCAGTGCACCGGCTCTCGGGCGGGCAGCGCAAGCGCGTCAGTGTGGCGCTCGAACTGCTGACGAAGCCGTCGCTGCTCTTCCTCGACGAGCCGACGTCGGGTCTCGACCCGGGTATGGACCGCTCGGTGATGCAGATGCTGCGGGCCCTCGCCGACGACGGCCGGACCGTCATCGTGGTGACGCACAGCGTCCTCAGCCTCGATGTCTGCGACCGGCTGCTGGTGCTGGCGCCCGGCGGCCGGATCGCCTACTACGGGCCGCCGGACGAGGCGCTGGGATACTTCGGGCACGAGCGGTGGCCGGAGGCGTTCGAGGCGTTCGAGAACGACCGCGACCGGGACTGGGCGGGCGCCTACGCGGCATCGCCCTACCACCGCCGCTATGTCGAGGACGCTTCGGCGCAGCCGGTGCGGTCCGGGCCCGTACCGCAGGCCGGGACGGCCCCGGCGCCGCCGCCGAAGCCCCGCCGCTGGGGCGCCCAGCTGTGGACCCTGGTACGGCGGTACACGGCGGCGCTCTCCGCCGACCGGACCTTCCTCGCCGTGATGATCGCCCTGCCGTTCGTGATGGGCGCCATGGCCCGGGCCCTCGCGGGCAGCGCCCTGACCCGGGAGACCGCGATGAACGCCCTGCTGATCCTCTGTGTCGGCGGGGTGCTGACGGGGGCCGCGAACGCGGTCCGCGAGCTGGTCAAGGAGCGGGCGATCTACCGGCGGGAGCGGGCGGTGGGGCTCTCCCGGTCGGCGTATCTGATGTCGAAGGTCGTGGTGCTGGGCACGGTGACGGTACTTCAGGCGGTGGTGCTCACCCTGGTCGGTCTGGCGGGGGTACGGCTCGACGCGCCGGGCGGCCGGGGCGTACTGCTGCCACCGCTGCTGGAGCTGGTGCTCGCGGTGGCGCTGCTGTCGTTCACCGCGATGATGCTCGGTCTGCTGATCTCCGCCCTGGTCCGCAAGGAGGAGGTGACCATGCCGCTGCTGGTGCTGCTGGCGATCGTGCAGGTGGTGTTCTGCGGGGCGCTGCTGAGACTGGACGGGCTGCCGGTGGCGGAGCAGCTGGCGTGGCTGGTGCCGTCGCGGTGGGCGCTGGGGGCGATGGCGGGCACGATCGGGCTCTCCCGGCTGGTGCCGGGCACGCTGACCGCCGATCCGCTGTTCGAGCACTCCACCGCGGTGTGGCTGACCAATATGGGCATGATGCTGGTACTGGCCGTGCTGTACGGCTGGCTGGTCGCCCGGCTGCTGCGCCGCCAGGAGCCCGCCGTGATGCGGAAGTAGGCACCGCGTATGTCCGAGGAGTTCAGCCCCACGCATGTGGTGCCGCCGGGCGGGCTGGCCGCCTTCGAGACCGCCGGTACGGACCGGCCCACGGCGTCGCTCGACGCGCTGCTCCCGGTACGGCTGGCCGACCGCACCGGCGACTGGGGTCGGATCGTCTGCGCCAACGGCTGGTCCGCCTGGGTGGACGGCCGGCTGCTGGTGGCGGTTCCGCAGCCGCCGCCCGCGACGGGTCGGCCGCTGACCCGGACGGCCGACCAGCGGCCCCAGCTCGCCCGCGCGGGCGAGGCCGTCGGCCGCTACCGGGGCGCCGCCGACGACCTCGCGGCGGGCCGGATCGACCGGGCCGCGTTCCGGGACCGCACCCGGGGCCTGCGGGCGGGAGTGGTGATCGACGGCGAGTCGGTCTGGCTGTACGACGCCGAGCACGAGCGGTGGGTGTACGGCGACGGGATCCGGCTGAGTACGTACGCGGCGACGGGCGCGCCCCGGACGCCCCCGGAGTCCGGCGGGCCGGACGGTACGCCGAACGACACGGCGGACGGCACAGCGGACGGCCCGGATGCAACGGCGGGCGGGGAGACCCGGGTGGCCGGGGCGCCGGGCGACGGCGACCGGCCGGGTGGGACGGCGTCCGCGAAGACGTCGGAGAAGACCACGGCCGCCGATGCCGCCGACACCCCGGGCGGGTCGGGAGCCGCGCCCACCCGGGCCGTGGGGGCGGAGCCCGCGACCCGCCCGGACGGTGAGGGCCGATGACGGCCCCGGACGGCGGACCGGAGGACACCGCCGCCGGGCCGCCGCCCGCGTCCGGCGCGGCACCGGAACACCCCTCGGGCCTGGTGACCGATCTCGCGGGCCGCAGAATCGCGGACTACTTCATCGAGGAGGAGGTGGGCCGGGGCGGTATGGCGGTCGTCTACCGGGCCAGGGACCTGCGCCTCGACCGTACGGTGGCCTTGAAACTGCTCGCCCCCGAACTCGCCCGCAACGACACCTTCCGGCAGCGGTTCGCCCATGAGTCCCGGGTGGCCGCGGCCATCGACCACCCCCATATCGTGCCGGTGTTCGAGGCGGGCGAGGCCGACGGGCTGCTCTACATCGCCATGCGGTTCGTCCCCGGCCAGGACCTGCGCACCCTGCTCCGCCGGGAGGGGCCGCTGCCGGTCGCGACGGCGGGCCGGATCGCCGCGCAGACCGCGTCGGCGCTGGACGCGGCGCACCGGCACGACCTGGTCCACCGCGATGTGAAACCGGGCAACGTACTCGTCGCCGAGGGCACCGACAGCGACCACCCCGAGCACGTCTATCTCACGGACTTCGGACTGACGAAGAAGTCGCTCTCCCTGACGGGCTTCACGACGGTCGGCCAGTTCGTCGGCACGCTGGACTACGTGGCACCGGAACAGATCTCGGGGCGGCCGGTCGACGGGCGCTGCGACGTCTACGGGCTGGCGTGCGTGGTGTACGAGATGCTGGGCGGCGCGCCGCCGTTCCAGCGGGAGGACGACATGGCCCTGCTCTGGGCCCACCAGTTCGACCCGCCACCACCGCTGACAGCCCGGCGCCCCGACCTCCCCGGGGCGGTGGACGAGGTGATGGCCCACGCGCTCGCGAAACTGCCGGACGACCGGTACGGGTCGTGCGGGGAGTTCGTGGCGGCGTTGCGGGCGGCGGCGGGGCGGGGGGCGACGCGCCTGGTCACGACGGCGCCGCCGCGGCCGGTGCCGGGCGGGCCGGCGCCCCCGCCGGCGCCCCCGCCCTGGGCCCGCCCGGCCTTCCCCGGCCTCCCTTCGTAGCCCCGCGCCGCCTGGGCCCTCCGGGTGAGCTCCACAACCCGGGTCGCGTCCGGCAACCTGATGTTGTCGGCGGTCCGCGGGCCGCCTGTGGCCGTTCGCGCAGTTCCCCGCGCCCCTGGTTGCCCTTCTCACCGCCCTCGTGAAGAGGCCGGGTCCCCATTTCAGGGGCGGGGCCGGGGAGAGCATTTAGGGGCGCGGGGAACTGCGCGACAAGCCACAGACGAGCCGCGGACCGCCGACAACATCAGGTCGCCGGGCGCGGCGGTGCTCCGAGGACCGGCAACAACCAGGCGGGAGCCAAGCGCGGGAGCCCGCAGGGTCAGGGTGCCTCGGGCGCGGGGGCGCGGCGGCGGGACGCGGCTGCCAGGAGACCCGTCGCCACACCCCAGAGCGCCGCCGCGAGCAGCGCCGTCCACCAGCGGGGCAGCAGCTCGACGTGCCCGGCGAGACCGCCGCCGACGTCGCCGAGGCCGAGCAGCGACAGCCCGTATCGCGCGTCGATCCGGCAGAGCAGACAGACCGTGAGCACGGTCAGGACGAGGCCCGCTGCCATCCGCAGTCCGTGCTGCCACGCCCGGGTGCCCGCCGGGGAGCGCCGCGCGGCGACGATCGCCGCCGCGACCACCCCGACGGCCGCCGCGACCAGCAGCCACCATGCCGCGCTCTCCTCCGACGCGAGGTTGCGCAGGTCGAGGGTCGTACCGCCGGGGGTGCGCAGTACGGTGTCCAGGGCGCGGGGTACGGGCAGCCCGAACGGGCCATCGGCGGTGCCGTCCCAGACGGCGCCGAGGCCGAGGGTGAGGGCGAGCCAGGCCAGATTGGGCAGGCCGAGCAGGATCACCGCGAAGGTCTCGGCCGGGTGGCCCCGGGTCGCCGCGGTGACGAGTCCGGCGACGAGGCCCAGGGCGACGTACGCCAGCAGCAGGAGCACCATCGCGTGGGCGACGGGCCGGACGGGCGCGAGGGGGCGTACCAGCCGGGCGGGGACGGCGGCGCCGTACGAGGCGAGCAGGGCCACCACCAGCAGGGCGGCCAGCCAGAGGAGCCCGTGGAGCAGGCTCAGGGGCACGTCGGCGGCGAATCCGGCGGACGCGGTGATCCCGAAGATGTCCCCGATGTCGGCGATCGTGCCGCCGGGCGTGAGGTCGAAGGTGTGCCGTGCGGCGGCGGCGAGTCCGACCAGGACGACGGCCCACAGCACTGCGAGCCTGGCGGCCCAGGCGGCGAGTTCACGGGCGCCGACGACGGCGTGCAGCCGCAGGGGCCGCAGGAATCCACGGGCGAGGGCGAGGGCGCCCGCGAGGGTGACGGAGAGGGGGACGACGTCGAGTGTGCCGCCGCCGACGGCGAGGGGTCCGGCGGAGCCGGTGAGTTCGACGGTGCCGCCCGCGCCGAGGACGGCGACGGCGGCGACGACGCCGGGGAAGGAGCCGTCGGGCAGGTCGGCGGCGCCCGCGGCCCACAGTCCCAGCGCGGCGGTGACGACGAGCGCGACGAGTCCGGCGGCGACGGCGAGGAACGCCTGGATCCAGCCGTAGGGGGTACGGCCCGCGGGGAAGGGGGCCGGGCGGCGGCGCCCGGGCTCCGGCTGCTGGGTCACGTCGTCACGCTATGCGGCGGTGGCGCCGCGCGCGCGCCGGGCCGGGCCGACGGCGTAGCGCCGACGGCCCGTCCCGGCTTGCGGGCGGTTCGCGGTGGACGCACACAATGGGCTGCGGACACGCCCCGGGGCGGCCGGGAAGCCCGGCGCGCCGGGTACGGCCCGCCCGGCGGCGCGCTGTCCCCGGGCCCGGTTCCCGTACCGCCCGGCACCCCGGCGTCCGTCCGCGAGTCCGATCGATCTCCTCCGAGCAGGGGTGGAGCACGTGAGCGCCGAACCGCCGCCGTCCGAACGTCCCACCGGTCCGCCGTCCGGTCCGCTCGCCGGGCCGGACTCCGCGCCGCCGCCGACCCGGGTGTCGGAACAGGTCCCGGCCGGGCCTTCGGGCCCCGGCGACGACAACGGGGACCGGTACGGCGGCGGAGGCGGCGGCGGAGGCGGCGGAGGCGACGGCGGAGGCGACGGCGGCGGGCCGGGGAAGCCGGAGGGCCCGGGCGACGGCCGGAGCGGCCCCTGGTGGCGATCGGTGCCCCGGGTCGCGCTGCTGAGTCTCGGGGTGGCCGCCGCGGTCGCCGTGGTCCTGGTCCTCACTCTGCCGGACGATTCGGACGAGCCGGGTTCGGGGGCGGGTGCGTCGGGGGAGATCTTCCTCCAGCCCGCGAGCGCCACCGGTCCCGATCCGTATACGGCGTCGTCGGCGAAGGTGAGCACGCCGCCGTCGCAGACGGCCCAGCCGTCGGGCCCGCCGCCGGACAAGAACGAGGTCCGTTCGGTGTCGGGGGCGACCCCGGGTCTGTACAGCGGGACGATGAACCGGCCGAGTTGCGACGTCGAGGCGCCGATCGTTCAGCTCTCCGCCGACGGGGCGAAGAACGCGGCCTTCGCCGGGGTGCTGGGAGTCGAGCCGAACGCCGTCCCGGAGTATCTGCGTTCGCTGACACCGGTTCAGCTGCGGATCGACACCCGGGTCACCAATCACGGCTGGCGCGACGGCGCGACGACCTCCTACCAGGCGGTCCTCCAGGCCGGAACGGCGGTCCTGGTCGATCCCAAGGGCGTACCGAGGTTCCGCTGTACCTGCGGCAATCCGCTCACCCCGCCGGTGGCACAGTCGGGTACGCCCCGTACCGAGGGCGACGCGTGGCCGGGCTACTCGGCCGACCGGGTGGTGTTCGTGAAGCCGGCGGCGAAGGATCTGAACGAGCTGACGGTCATCGCCCCGGACGGGGGCTGGTTCACCCGGCCGACGGGGTCCACGGGTTCGGCCGACCGTCCGACGAAGCCCCCGGAGCAGAAGCTGCCGTCGTCCCCGCCGCCGTCGGACGAGCCGTCCGGTGCGAAGTCGCCCTCCGAATCGCCTTCGACGTCGCCGCCGAAGCCGGATTCGTCGCCGCCGCCGTCGCCGCCGTCCTCGAAGCCCGCGGAGCCCGGGTCGTCGCCTCCGGAGGAGTCGACCCCGGGGCAGGTGTCACCGCCGCCGGAGTCGCCGCAGCAACCCGAGCAGCCGTACTCCCCGGGCGGCACCCCGGCTGCCCCGGACACCGGGGCGGCGAGCTGAGCCGGCGCTCCCCGGCCCGGCCGGACCGCGGGGGCCGGGCCGGGCCGGGAGCCCGTTACGGGGTGCTCCGGTCAGCCCAGTTCGAGGCTGGTGACCCCGAAGACCCGCTCCGTACGGACGGCGGGCGCCGGTCCCGTGTACATCCGGGTGGTGGGGAACTGGGCCGTCAGCCCCCGGTCGGCGGCGAGCGCCGCGCCTTCCCGGTGGGGTTCGGGGACGTCCACGGCGACCGCTTCGCCCTCGGCGATCCCGGCGGTCAGGCTGTCGAAGAGGGCTTCGGCGTCTTCGGTGGTGTCGGCGAAGAGGGGGCCGATCCGGTGGGCTTCGCGGCCCGGCCTGATCGCCCCGTAGCCGGTGATCCGGCCCCGGTCGAGCCGGGCGTAGGCGGTGTGGCCCGGCGCGGTCAGCCAGCGGGCGACGAAGGCGTCCCGCTCGGCGGGGAAGCAGGTCCGGTCGTACGCGCCGATCGCGGTGAGCAGATCGGCGGTGACCGGTACGACTCCGGGCGCGATGCCGCCGCCCCGGCGGGGGACGCCGCCGTACCGGACGGTGTCGTACGCGGCGCCGAAGCCGGAGCGCTCGTAGTTCCCCTGCTGGGCGGGGACGGCGTCGAGGCCGATCAGCCGGGTACCGGCGTGCGGCAGGGCGGCGCGCCAGGTCGCCAGACCGATGCCGCGGCCGCGCAGTTCGGGGCGGACGAGGTAGTGGCCGAGGAAGGCGTAGTCGGCGCCGTAGCGGACGATGGAGACGGCGGAGACGACGGCGCCGTCGATCCGGCCGACGAAGAAGCCCTCGGGGTCGGTGGGATGGAAGCAGGCGGCGTCGCCGTCGCCGGGGTTCCAGCCCTCGGCGGCGGCCCATTCGGCGATCCGGCGCCACTCCTCCAGAGTGGCCGGGGCGACGGTGAGGTCGGTGGTGTCCTGGATTCCGGTGAGGGGCTCGGTCATCTGCGGTGCGTCCCTTCAGGGGGTGGTTGCTGGGAGGTCGGGAGGTCGGTGTCCGGTGCGGCCCGTGCCCCGGTGGTCGGCGGGTCAGATCAGGTCCATCGCGGCCACCTCGTCGGGGCTGCCGTAGCTGACCGGCCCCGAGAAGCGCCGCCGGGCGGTGGCGAACCACCACACGGTGGCCACCAGGACCACCGCGACCAGGGCGATCGGAGCGTAGTTGAAGGTGGTGGGGGTGATGGGCAAGGCGTGCGGAAGAACGAAGAGGACACTGCTCAGTCCGATCCAGAGGACGGCGATCCGGGCCACCGGCACACCCCATCGGCCCAGGTTCCAGGGGCCGGGCCGGAATTCGTCCTTGAGCCGTAGCCGCAGAAAGATCGGGATGCCGTAGGCGAGATACATGCCGACGACATTGACGCTGATGATGGCGGCGAAGGCGGTATGGGACCAGGTGCCGGGCACGGTGAGGAGGAAGGAGCATCCGGCGGCCAGCCAGACGGCGTTGACGGGAGTCCGGGTCCGGGGGCTGACGGTGTGCCAGCGCCGGGAGCCCGGCATCGCGCCGTCCCGGGAGAAGGCGAAGATCTGCCGGGCGTTGCTGGTCATGTTGGCGAGCCCGCAGAACAGCATGGAGCCGATCACCACGAGGAGCAGCAGTCCGGCGGCCCCGGTCCCGATCCCGTCGACGAGGACGCGGACGGGGGGCGCGGAGGCGGCGGCCGTGGCGGCGTAGTCGTCGATGGAGTAGACGAGGGCCAGCATCAGGGCGAGTCCGGCGACGGCGGACCAGGCGATGGCCCGGACGATGCCGCGCGGGGTGTTGACGGTGGAGCGGACGGTCTCCTCGGACATGTGGAAGCTGCCGTCGAAGCCGGTGTAGGTCCAGCTGGTGACCAGCAGGCCGAGGAGCGCGGCGTAGACCCCGCTGGTGAAGCCGGTGTCGTTGACGAAGTGGGTGATGAAGGCGGGTGACCGGTGTCCGTCGGGGATGACGACGAGACAGCCGACGATCAGGGTCACCCCGCCCGCCAGCCACCAGACGGAGACCCGGGTGACCACGACGACCAGGTCCACGGTGTAGGTGTTGGCCAGGGCCTGGGCGAGCAGGATGACGGCGGTGATGGCGACGGTCCGGGGGCCGGTGGGTTCATAGGCCGGGTGGCCGAGGGCGATGAACGCCTGGATGAAGGTGGCGGCGGCATAGGCGGTGGCCGCCGTACCGCCCACCTGTCCCACGAAGTTGAGCCAGCCGGTGAACCAGGACCAGGCTCCCCGGTGGTTTCTGGCGAGCTTCCCGGCGGCGAAGTAGAGCGCGCCGCTGGTGGGGTAGGCGGAGGCGATCTCGGCCATCGCCGCGCCGACGAACAGCACCATCACGGAAACCGCTATCCATCCCGCGACCAGGATCAACGGGCCGCCCGCCGCCATTCCGTAGCCGAAGGCGGAGAAAATTCCGGAGATGACATTGATGATGGTGAAGGAAATGGCGAAATTGTCGAAGGCGCGAAATCTCCGGGTGAGTTTGCGCGGATATCCCATGGCGTGCAGGGTGGCGTCGTCGTCGAGGGCGACGGTCCCGTCGTCGCGGTGACGATTCCTGCGCCGGACGGCTGCGATGCTCTCCGGCACCGGCGGCCCCTTTCCGAAGTTTCCCGAAGTTCCCGAATTCTCGTGCGGCCCCATGGAGTTCCGGGGCGGTCCCGGGCCCGGCCGGGGCATCCGGTACCGGTCGCGGCCCGGCGGGCACGGACGGGTACCGGGCCGTCGGCCGTGCCGGCGGTACGGCCCCGGGCCGCCGGCCGAGCCGTACGGACACCGGTCCCGGCCCGGGCGGCGGGCGTCGCCGGTCCGGACCGTGCGCCCGGCGCGTTCCGGCTCCGGCTCCGTCAACAGGGCAGGGCGTCCTCGGGCGTACGGTCCGCTCATCCGGCGGGTACCGGCAGGCCCAGGGTCCGCCGGGCCCTGGTGAGCTGGTCGCTGGGTTCGCCGAAGGCGCTCCACGGCATCCGCGCGGCGTACGGTCCCATCGCCGTCAGCACATCCCGCGCCTCCGTCTCCTGGCGGCTCATGTAGAGGGCGTGGGCGAGATAGGAGAGGTCGAGGACGGGGGTGAAGCGGTAGCGGGGCACCTCGGGCAGCCAGTGGCGGTGGCCGTGGAGGGCGGTGGCCACCCACTGCGGCCGGCGCCAGGCCCGGTGGGCGAGCAGCGACGAGGGGTCGTACTCCTCGGCCAGGGCGACCAGCGGCAGCAGCCGCAGCGCGGAGCTGACGGGGGCCCGGTTGCTGAGGAAGGCGGCGACGTCCCAGCGGGCGCTGGCGGTGCCGCCGTAGCGGGCGAAGAAGAAGGCCAGAAAGCGATGGTGCGCCTCGCGGTTCCAGGGGTCGAGCCGCAGTACGCGGGCGAGCAGCGGCCAGGGGCCGGGAGGCGCGGTGAGAAGTCCGGTGGGCGCCGGGTCGCGGGGGCGGCGGATCCGGGCGAGCGCCAGATGGACCACCCAGGGGGTGGGGTCGCGGGGGTTGAGCCGGGCGGCCCGTTCGCAGGCACCCTCGGCGATGCCGAGCAGGGTTCCGGCGTGCCGGGCTCCGGCGTCGTCGGCGCGCAGCGCCCTGAGCATGGCGACCCGGGCCCACAACAGGGCGGACTCGGGGCCCGGTTCCTCGGCGAGCCACCGTTCGGCGAGGTCGGAGTCGGCCGCCTCGGAGGCCAGGACCAGGGAGCGGTGGGCCCGGGTCCCGAAGTCGGCCCGGGTCTCGCGCAGGGCGCGTTCGGCGCCGAGGTAGCGGCCCGCCTTGACGTCGATACAGGCGCGGGCCAGCCGACGGTCGTCGGCCGCCGGATGCCAGACGTACTGTCCCCCGAAAGACCCGGCAGGCACGTTCCCCTCCCCCGTCGCCCCTGACGCCACCGCCTCCGGCGCGCATTCCGGTGACGGGCCCGGTCACGGCCGTCGGAATGCGGCCGGTTCCCCGTGGATCACCGGCGGCGGGACCACACCCTACTCATCAACAAGTGGCGGAGAAAACACTCGTCCGGGTAACGGATGCGTTCTTCACCCCGAAGAGGTCGGTGACGGTGGCCGGTTCCGGCATATGCCACCACCGCACGCCACCAGCCCCTTTACCATGCGCCACAGAGGATTCCCCAGAGTTTACCGAGCAAACTCACCCGAAGGAGGGGATCGCCGTCTTTATCTCCGTCCGTTCCCGGCGGCGTTTGGCCAATTGGCGACTTGACCCGGAGTGAGCCTCCGCTCCGCCGCTCCGGCACCCGGCGCGGCCCCGGGGTCCGGGGTCGGCGGGACGGCGGCCGGCGCGCCCCGGGGGCGATCGGTTACGGACGGTCGCCGATGGCCGGATCCACCGGGTCCCGGGGGTAGCCGAACGGGACCGCCGTTCGGCCGATCCCGCGCGCCGGGATCATGATCAAACGATTCGCCCGGCGGTGTGGCCCGTCGATACCGGCCCGGTCCGGGCTCGTTGTCCGGGCATGATCAACCCTCGCCGCGCCGCGGTTCTCCCGACGCTCGCCCTCACGGCCGCCCTGACGGCCGTTCTGCTGCCCGGTACCGCCCGGGCCCAGTTCGCCCCCGCGCCTCTCACCGTCGCCGCCACCGCCGGGCTCGCCGCCGACGGCTCGGTGACGCTCACCGGTACGTACTACTGCGCGCCCGGCTCCGGGCCCGTCCTCCTCGACGGCGAGGTGGTCCAGGGCGACCGGCGGGCCGACTTGGACGGCATCCTCGCGGTCTGCGACGGCCGGCTCCGCGCCTGGAAGGCCACGGGCAGCCCCGCGTCGGGTTCGTTCGAGCGCGGCGCGGCCCGGGGCGAGGCCGTGCTGATGGAGCTGTCGAAGGGGCTGCCGTTCCCGGTCGGCGTACGGACCGCGGAGAGGGCGATCACGCTGACCCGCTGACCCACCGGGGCGCCGGGCCGCGCGGCCCGGCGCCGCCGTCACTCCCACCGGGTCGCCAGCAGCAGCGCGATGTCGTCCGGGCGGTCCTCCGCCTGGCGCGCCTCCCTGATCAGCCGGTTGGCGACCTCGGCCAGGGGGTCGTCGCCGTGGTCGGCGAGGGCGGCGCGCAGCCGCTCGATTCCGGTGTCGATATCGGCGCCCGCCTGTTCGACCAGGCCGTCCGTGTAGAGGGCGAGCAGCGCGCCGGGTTCCAGCGTCAGTTCGGTGACGGGGTACGAGGCGGCCGGGTCGACCCCCAGGACGACACCGCCCGCCAGATCGAGGACTTCGGTTCGCCCGTCCGGGTGACGCAGCAGCGGCTGCGGATGTCCGGCCCGTACGGCCTGGGCCCGGCCGGTCGCCGGGTCGAGGAGCAGATAGACGCAGCTGGCGAACTGGCCCGGGTCGAGGTCGATCAGCAGCCGGTTGGTGCCGCTCATCACCTCGGCGGGGTCGTGGCCGCCGAGGGCGAAGGCCCGCAGGGCGCTGCGGAGCTGGCCCATGGTGGCCGCCGCGGCGACACCGTGTCCCTGGACGTCCCCGATGACCAGGGCGATCCGGTCGCCGGTCTCCACCACGTCGTACCAGTCACCGCCGACGTCCATGCTCTGGGTGCCCGGGAGATAGCGGCCGACGGTGTCGACGTGGTCGAGGACCGGGAGCCGGTGCGGCAGCAGGGCGTCCTGCAGCCCCCGGGCCAGGGCCGCCTCGGTGTCGTACCGGCGGGCCCGCTCCAGGGCCTGGGCGATCAGCCCGGCGAGGGCCGTGAGGACGGCACGCTCCTCGGCGGAGAAGTCGCGCGGCTGGTCGAAGCCGAGGATGCAGGATCCGACCGGCCGCCCCGAGGCGATCAGCGGGAGGAAGGCCCGGGCGCCGACATGGGCGTCGAGGGGGATCCCGGGATAGGCGGCGGCCAGATGCTCCATGGACTCGAAGAAAATGGGGCGGCCGGTGGTCAGGGTCTCGACCCCGGGCAGTCTGGCGTCCAGGCCGACGCCGTCGAACCGGTCGAGGAAGCCCTGCGGGAAGCCGGTCTCCCAGGCCAGGAAGAGATGGCGCTCGTGGAGCAGGTAGATCGCCAGCTGGCGGCCGCCGAACGCGGGCAGCAGTTCGTCGGTGACGACGGCCGAGACCTGGCGGGCGGTGACGGCCTCGGTCAGGGCGATGGCGAGGGCCACCGGCCGGTAGAGGCCGGTGGACCGGCCGGTCAGGGCGCCCAGCGGCCCGGCGGGACGGTCGCCCGGCGGCCCGGCCGGGGAGCCGATCGGCCGCTCCGCGGGGTCGAGGGTGACGGTGACCCCGTCGTGGCCCGAGTACAGGGTCACCTGGAGCCAGCCGTCGTCGCCCCGGCGGGCCGTGAACGAGACGGGCGCGCGGGCCATCAGGGCGGCCCGGAAGTGGTCCTCGTAGGCGGGGTCGGCGAGCCAGGGCAGGGCCTCCCAGAGCACCCGTCCCGCCAGTTCGGGGCGGCCCCGCCCGAGCAGGGTCTCGGCGCTGTGGTTGGCGTAGGTGACCCGGCCGAGCCGGTCGAGCGAGAGCATGCCGCGCGGCAGCCGGTCGCTCGCCTCGGTCACGGCCTGCCCCGAGCCGAGGTCGACGAGGAAGCCGTGGAGTACGGCGGGACCCGCACCCGGCCCCGGCGCCCGGGTCGGGGCGCCGCCCGCCGGGCCGGACGGGGCCGGGAAGGCCACCGGGCCGCCGTGACCGGGCGGGGACTCGGGGCGGACCGGTGTGACGGAGAGTTCCACGAGATGTGCCCGGCCGTCGACCCCGCGCAGCCGGATCCGCCGGGCCTCGGCGCCGTCCGCCTCCCACGCCCTGCGGGCGATCGCGCGCAGCCCGAGGCCGTCCTCCGGGGTCAGCCGGTCGGTGAAGGCCGCCAGGGTGCCCGGGAAGTCCTCCGGGCCGTGCCCCAGGATGCGGCAGAACAGGGCGTCCCCGGTGACGGCGTCGGTCCGGAGATCCCAGGTGAAGTGACCGATCCGGACGGGCGGGGCGCTGAGCGACGGCAGCTGCGCGGAGAGCGGATCGGCGGTCCATACGACGTCCGTGCCGCCGTCCCGGAGAGCGTCGAGCGCCGCGCCGAGCCGACGGGCCGCCTCGTGCATCCGGCGGCGGTCGCCGTCGACCACGGCCCGGCCCGGGGTGGCCGTACGCAGGACGGCGAGCACCCCGTACCGCTCGGGTCCGTCGCCCACCGGCGCGTAGAACCCGCTGAACGGGAACGGCAGGCTCACCATCAGCTGCGGGAAACGGCGCATGGCCTCCTCGGCGTCCGCGAGATACACCGGACGCCCCGACCGGAAGACCCGGGCGGCGGGGAAGGGCCGGTTCAGATGCACCCGCCACCACGGGCGGAAGAGCCGGCTGGGCAGCCCGGCCATCACGGCGAGCCGCAGCAGCCCCTCCGTACCGGACCGCAGGTAGACACCACCGGAGAAGCCGCCGACCGCCTCCGTGGCCCCCACGGCGGCCTCGGCCAGCAGAAGCTCCAGCTCCGTCGGTGTGCCGGGGGCGGCGGGGGGCCGCTGGGGGGTGTCCCCGGTCGCGCCGTGCGAGGTCACACAGCCAGCATGCCCGCGGGGCGCGCGGGGCGCGCGTCGCGCGGGCAGGGGGTGGTCCGGCCGGGGTGCGGGCCGGCCGCGGGCGGTCTCCGCGGCCCGGGCCCGGTTTCCCGCACGGCCCGGGGAGGAGGCGGCCTCCGGGCCGGGTGTGCGGTGCTTCCTCCGGAGGAGTTCCGACCGCGGACCGTCCGTGGCCGCTCGCGCGGTTCCCCGCGCCCCTGGGATCCTCGCGGCGCCCCGCAGGTGGCCGGCCCCTCGAGGGGTCCGCCGCGGCGTCCGTCGCGAGGGCGGCGGCTACCGTCCGGTATCCGAGATGGTGCGCCGTCGCACCCCTGGTGCGCCCCGTGGACTGGGCTATGTTGAGCGGGAGCGGGACGAGAAGGAGTGACACCGGTGCCATCAGATCAGCGGGCACGCGCACAGGCGTCTGCGATCACGCCGGGAGGGCGGGAGCCCGCCGACGAACCCGCCCCGGCGGACCGCGTCCTGGCGCTCTTCGGCGGACACCGGCTCTCGCCCGGCCAGCGGCGGATCGCCCGGTACATCACGGACCATCTCACCGAGGCGGCGTTCCTCTCGATCACCGATCTCGCGGACCGGGTCGGGGTGAGCCAGCCGTCGGTGACCCGGTTCGCCGGGTCCGTCGGGTTCAGCGGCTATCCGGCCCTCCGCGAGGCGCTGCAGCCGATCGCCCTGAACGCGATCGCGGGGATCACGCAGACCCGTGAGGAGATCCGCCGCAATGAGCTCCAGGCGGCGGTCGACGCCGAGATCGAGAATCTGGAGAGCCTGCGGCGGCTGCTCGCCGACACCGACCGCGTCCTGGACATCGGCCGCGAGCTGGCCCGTTCCGTTCCGCTCACGGTCCTCGGCCTGCGGATCTCGGTCTCCCTCGCCGAGTACTTCGCCTACGCGGCCCGCCGGATCCACCCCGATGTCCGTACGGTCACCCGTGGCGGGAGCGTGGCCTACGACGCCCTGCTCCAGTCCCGGGAGGCGGGCGGTACCTGGGTGCTGGCCTTCGCCATGCCCCGGCACGCCAACGAGACCCTGGCCGCGATGCGGGCCGCCCGTACGGCCGGGCTGAAGGTCGCCCTGATCACCGATCTGCCGCTCGGACCGCTCGCGGACGAGGCGGACGAGACCCTGGTGACCGCCACCGGGTCCCGGCTGGTCTTCGACTCGTACGCGGCACCGGGCGTGCTGTCGGCCGCCCTGCTCCAGGCGATGGCGGACGCTGATCCGCAGCGCACCCAGACCCGGCTCGAAAGCTATGAACACGCGGCCGAGCAGCACGACTTCTTCCTGGACGACTGAGCACCGACTCGTCGCGGCCGGGGACGGGCGCCCCGAAGCCGGTTCCCGCACAACGTCCCGTCGGAACAACCCTGTTGGACATTCCCCGACCAACCGGACTGCATGAAAATTTTCTTACCCTTGCTTACTCGACGGTATATATATTTACTTCAGGGGGTGGCCCGGAGATCAACCGGATCGATCGGATCCCGTGACCGGTCACGCCCCGGGAAGGCCGGCCGCCCGCGACCATGCAGACGTACCACCGCGCCACCGGCCCCCTCCCCTCCGGCGCACCCCGCGCCGCGCAAGAACCGGGCATCGCGCCCTGACGCACTCCTCCTCGCGTCCGCACCGCGATGTCCCGTACGGGCCTCCGTCCCCTCGGAAGCCCACCCGGCGGCCTCGGCCGACCCCTGGGCCGGGGCCGCCAGAACCCTCCCGGTCGGCCGCCCGCCGCCCCGGACCCGTCACGGCTGGAGCGACGACGATGCCCCGGACCACCCCACCGGCCTCCCCTGACTGGCCGCTCCAGGTCGCCGCGCCCGGCACCCCCGAATGGGAGCGCACCGCCACCGGCTGGCTGCGGACCCTGGTCCCGGCGCGGTACGCGGCATATCCGACACTCACCCGCCACCCCGTGGTTCTCGCCCGGCACGCCCAGCTCCAGCTCCAGCACGAGATCAGGGCCGTACGCGCCGGACTCCAGACCTCCCGGGCCGAACTGCCGACGCTCGGCGTCTCGCCGCGGATCGCGGAGAGCGCGATCCTGATGTACGCGGCCGAACTGGACCAGCTCGACCGGCTGGCGCGCGGGGTACGCCTGGTGACCGCGGCGCTCGTCGCCGACGCCCGGCACCGGACCGAGGCAGCCGCGACCGGACCGTCCGGCCGCCGGGGGCGCGCGGCGGTCTGACGCGCCCGCGCGCACCCGCTTCACCTCCGCCCGGCGTACCGACACGGCGCGCCGGGCGTACGCATGCCCGGCCCCCACCTCCATCGCCCCTGCTCGGCGGCGTCCGGGACGGACCCGGCCGCCCTCCCCCGGCCCCGGAAGAAAGATCTCCGTCCCCACTTGCGCATTCGATACCCCCTAGGGGTATATTCCTTCTCGCCCGAGGGGGATACCCCCGAGGGGTATGGAACTCATAGAGGAGGGGACGGGCATGCCAACCGTCAATCCACGGCGCTGGTGGGCACTTCTGGTGCTGGCCACCGCGCAGTTCATGGTGATCATGGACACTTCGATCATCGGTGTGGCGCTCCCCGAGATGCAGCGCGATCTCGGGTTCGCGCCCGAGGACCTCCAGTGGGTCTTCAACGCCTATGTGATCGCCTTCGGCGGACTGCTGCTCCTGGGCGGCCGCCTCTCCGACCTGCTCGGAGCCCGCCGGGTCTTCATCAGCGGCTGGGTGGTGCTGATCGCGGGATCGGTGGTGGCCGCCGCCGCGACCACCGCCTGGGTGGAGGTCGTCGGCCGCGCCGTACAGGGCGTCGGCGGCGCGCTGATAGCCCCCGCGTCGATGACGCTGCTGATGATGCTCTTCGGACACAGCCCGAAGGAGCTGGGCAAGGCGATGGCGCTCTACGGTGCCGCCGCACCGGCCGGCGGCACCGCCGGAGTCTTCCTCGGCGGAGTCTTCACCGAGTGGGCAAGCTGGCCGTGGATCTTCATCATCTACGTCCCGATCGGCCTCGCCACCCTCGCCGCCGCCGGGCTGCTGCCCGCCGCCGCGCCGCGCCGGGGAGCCGTCGACGTCCTGGGCGCCGCCGCCGTCACCGCCGGTCTGGCCCTCGCGGTCTTCGCCGTCGTCCGGGCCCCCGAGATCGGCTGGGGCGCCACCGCCACGATCCTCCAGCTGATCGGCGCGGCCGTCCTGCTCGGGCTCTTCCTGGTCATCCAGAAGTCGGTCCGCACCCCGCTGATGCCGCTCGGCATCTGGCGGACCCCCGGCCTCGGCATCTCCAACCTCGGGATGGCGCTCCTGGGCGCCGCGTGGATCCCGATGTGGTACTTCCTCAACCTCTACCTCCAGCAGGTCCTCGGCTACGGGGCCTTCGCCAGCGGCGCCGCGCTGCTCCCGATGACGGCGCTCCTGATGGTCTTCATGACCCTGATCACCGCACGGCTGCTGGGCCGATGGGGTGCCAAGCCGCTGATCTCCGGCGGACTGCTGGTCCTCGCGGCCGGGCTGCTGTGGCTCTCCGCGATCGAACCCACCGGCAGCTTCCTGGTGGACGTACTACCCGCGTCGCTGGTCGCGGCGGTCGGCATGTCGCTCGCCTACATCCCGGCGATGATGGCCGCGATCTCCGGCGCCCAGCAGGAAGAGGCCGGACTCGCCTCCGGCATCGTCAACACCACCTACCAGGTCGGCTCCGCCCTCGGACTGGCCGCGCTCACCGCGGTCGCGACCTCCCAGGGCGCCGGGAAGCTGGGCGACCTGCCCGCCCTCACCGACGGCTTCAGCGCCGCGTTCGTCGGAGCGGCGGCCGTCGCGGCGGTCGGCGGAGTCCTCACCGGCGTCCTGATGCGGGGCGGCGGCCGGGCGACGGCGGGAGGTGAGGGCTGATTGCCCCCGGGTAGCCAACGCCGACGACGCGCCCCGTTACCCCCTCCTCCACGACCCGGCCCGCGCCCGGTCGTGGAGGAGTTTTCACGCGATATGCCGCCTCGGCCCTCCGGGTGAGCTCCCCGACCCGGACCGCGCCCGGCGCCCTGATGTCGTCGGCGGTCTGCGGACCGCCTGTGGTTCTTCGCGCAGTTCCGCCCCCTATGCCTTCGGCCATGGGGGGACCCCCAGCGCCACCTGGGTTGCCCTCCTCGACGCCCTCGCAAAGAGGCCAGCCCCTCCCCAAGGGCGGTGCATTTCCCGGGGGGCAGCGATCGGAAGAGCATTTGGGGACGCGGGGAACCGCGCGAACGGCCCACGACAGCGCGCGGTCGACGAACAACCCCGGACACTCACCCTCCCCTCCCCGGGAGGGGCTCCAGCACCAGGAACCCCTCAGCCGGAGGCGCCCCGACGGGACCGGGCGCCGCGCGTCAGGGACCAGCCGAGGCCGCCCGCCGCCGCCAGCGCCAGCGCCAGTTCGGGCCATGCGCCCGCCCGCGTCGCCGGGGTCAGGGACGAACGCAGCGGCACCTCGGCGACCAGCGCGCCGGGCGTGAAGAGCTTCGTCCGCTCGACGACCTCGCCGTCCGGCATGATCACGGCGCTGACGCCGCTGGTGACGGGAACGACGACGGTTCGGCTGTGTTCCACGGCCCGGATCCGGTCCATGGCGAGCTGCTGGTAGGTCATCTCGCTCCGGCCGAAGGTGGCGTTGTTGCTCGGTACGGAGATGAGCTGCGCGCCGTTGGTGACGGTGTCCCTGGCCATGTCGTCGAAGGCGGCCTCGAAGCAGGTGACCAGCCCGACTTTGGTGCCCGCGAGATCGAAGACGCCGACCTTGTCGCCGGGGCCGAAGTCGCGGCGGACCCGGTCCACGTCCTTGCTGAAGAGCCGGACGAAGGACCGCATCGGGATGTACTCGCCGAACGGCTGGACGTGCCGCTTGTCGTAGGTGTTGACGGGACCCCGCTCGGGGTCCCATTCGATGAGGGTGTTCCGCAGCTTCCCGGTCTCGGGGGTGATGACGGCGCCGACGACGGTGGGGACGCCGATCGCCTTCACGGCCCGGTCGATGACCATCCGGGCGTCTTCGTTGGCGTACGGGTCGATGTCGGAGGAGTTCTCGGGCCAGAGGACGAAGTCCGGCTGGGGTTCCCTGCCCGCCTTCACATCGGCGGCGAGTTGTTCGGTCCGGCGTACGTGGTTGTCGAGTACGGCGCGCCGCTGGGCGTTGAAGTCGAGGCCGAGCCGGGGGACGTTGCCCTGGACGGCGGCGACGGTGGCCGTACCGTCTTCGGCGGCGGTGTCGATCAGCGGGCGGGCGGCGACGGCGGCGGTCGCCGGGACGAGGACGGCGAGCAGCGCCGCGGCGAGCGGGCCGCGCGGCAGAGGCCCGCCGCGTCGCCGGTGGGCGAGGATCCGGCGCCCGGTCTCGTAGAGCCCGAATCCGCACAGGACGACCGCGAAGCCCAGGACGGGCGTGCCGCCGAGGGCGGCGAGCGGCAGGAACACGCCGTCGGCCTGGCCGAACGCGATCTTGCCCCAGGGGAAGCCGCCGAAGGGCACCCGGGCGCGGGCTGCCTCGCCGAGGATCCAGACGGCGGCGGCCCAGACGGGCCAGGCGGGGAGCCGGGAGACGACGGCGATCCCGGCGCCGGTGGCTCCGATGAACAGGGCTTCCACGGCGGCGAGGGCGACCCACGGCACCGGGCCGACGTCTTCCCCGGTCCAGATCAGCAGCGGCAGCAGGAACGCGAGCCCGGCGAGGTAGCCGAGGCCGAATCCGGCGCGGGCGCGTCGGCCGCGCAGTGCCCAGCCGAGGAGGGCGAAGGCGGGCAGCGCCAGCCACCACAGGGGGCGCGGCGGAAAACTGAGATAGAGCGCGGCGCCGGCCACCAGCGCGGCCCCGGGCCTGAGCAGCCGCGCCAGGGGGTGCGGCGGCGCCGGGTCGGGCGCGGTCGGTTCGGTCGGGGCGAGGGTGGCGGTCACAGCGGCGAGTCTACGGGAGGGGGGTATGGCCTTCCCGGGCCCCCGGCCAGGTCGGGGCTGGATCGGGGGCGGGGCGACCACTACGGTGAACGCGGCGGACGACGGGGACCGCCGGAGTACGGCTCGGGGGGTCGGCATGATGACGGCTGCGCGGGGGGAGCGCACCAGTACGGCGGACGGCGTGGGGATGGCGGTGCTGGGTGCCGCCGTCGGCTGGGCGCTGGTGAGCGCGGCGGGCCGGCAGGCCGGTCCGGAGGGGGTACTGCTCGCGGTGGTCGCCGTCGCGGCGGGGTACGCCTGCGGCCGGATGTCGGGCGCGCTGGTCCCGGTGGGATCGGCGACGGCGGCGTCCCTGGCTCTGCTGGGTCTCGCGGTGCTTTCGCCTGAGGGGGTGCCGGGGGTGAACGCTCAGTCCCCGGTGGAACCGGGCGACACGGGCGCGGCGGCGGCGCTGCTGGCGGTGAGCGCGGGGGCGGCCTGCTGTGCGGCGTCGGCGGCGCGCCGGCCGGGGACCCGGATCGTACTGCGGGTACTGGCGGTGGGTGTGGTGGGTACGGCGGTGGGACTGGGGTCGGCGGCCGGGGTCGCGGCGTCGGCGGCGGTGGTGCTGTGCGCGGTCGCGGTGTCCGGGCACCGGCGGCGGGCGGCGGCGCTGGCCGGGCTCGCCCTGGTGACGGTGGCGGTGGCGGCGGTGTCGTGGGCGGTGGCCGAGGACGCCCTGCCGGACGGTCCGGCGGAGTACGCGCGGACCCAGCTGACGGAGAACCGGGTGGCGCTCTGGCGGGACGCGGTCGCCCTGGCGGAGGAGGAACCGGTACGGGGTGTGGGGCCGCAGCGGTTCGAGCATCTGAGCGCCACGGCGCAGCAGACGACGGGTTCCGACGGCAAGCCGCATTCGGCGCTGTTCCAGCAGACCGCCGAGCAGGGGCTGGTGGGGGCGGGGCTGCTGGCGGCGGCGTACGGCTGGCTGCTGTACGGCCTGTGGCGCTCGCCGCGGCCGACTCCGGTGGTGCTGAGCGCGGCGGCGGCGCTGACGGCGCTCGCGGTGCTGGCGCTGCTGGGCAACGCGCTGAGTTTCGCGCCGGTGACGGCGGGGGCGGGGTTGTTGGCGGGGCTGGCGACGGCCCGTCCGCCGGGGTCGCCCCGCGCGTCCCGCGCCTTGCCGGCGCGGGTCGCCTGACGCGCGGGGCCCATGCCCCCGCGGACCCGCCTCCCGTAGCGCCTCGGCACTCCTGCGCACCGCCCCGAACCCGGGCCGCGCCCGGCGACCTGATGTTGTCCGCGGTCTGCGGACCGCCCGTGGCTTGTCGCGCAGTTCCCCGCGCCCCTGAATGCTCTCCCCAGCACCGCCGCTGAGAAGGGGCTACCCGCCTCTCTACGAGGGCTGCGAGAAGGGCAACCCAGGTGGCGCAGGGGGTCCCCCCATTGCCGAAGGCATAGGGGGCGGAACCGCGCGGGCAACCACCGACCGCGCGTGGTCGCCCGACAAGCTTGCCCGGCTGGGCGAAGGGCGTGGGCCTCACCGGGAGTACCGAGACGCTGGAGCCTCATCGCCGATGGCATGGGGGCCGGGGCCGGGGAGGCGCTCCCACCTGGGGCGCTCCAGAAGTGGCCGTCACACCGGGTGCGGGCGCGGCGTCAAGCGGTCGCGGATCGCGCGGACCGCCGACTCCGCGTCGTCGACCGTGACGGTGAAACGGAGCCCGTCACCGAGGGTGACCACGATGCCCTCGCCCCGGCGGACGACGACCGCCGTGCCCTTCTCGGGGCGCCAGCGGTAGCCCCAGCCGCCCCATTGCCGGGGTGTGACGCTGGGGACGACCTCGGCGTGGACGACGGTGGAGAGCGGGATCCGGCGGCGCGGCAGTCCGATATGGCCGCAGCGGATCTCCACGGCGTCGCTGTCGACGGTCACGGCGACATGGACGAAGGCCAGGGTGCCGTAGAGCATCAGCAGGCCCGCCGCGACACAGCCGACCACGGACATCACGAGCGCGACGACACCGGAGGTCCAGTCGGCGACGACGGCCAGTTCGATCCCGAGGGCGAGACAGGCGGCGCCCGCGACGGCGAGCAGCCACTGGACACGGTTGGTCGCCCGGCCCGTCCATACGGCGGGGACGGGTTCGGCCGCCGCGCCCGGCTGCTCGGGCGGTTCGGGGAAGTGGTCCCTCATGCGAAGCAGGGTAACCGGCATCGGACCGCGTGGCAGGGGGTCCGGGGCGAGGACCACACCGGCGCGTGACGCCGCCGGAGGTTGATGTTCCGCAGGTCAGCGGGTGGGGACGGTGGTGAGCAGCCGATGGGCCTCGGCGTACTCCAGCGCCTCGGGCGGCAGCGTGTCGACGGCCGTACCGCTGAGGACGACGGTGGGTTTCCCGGCGGGCGCGGCACCGGGTTCGGGCGTTGCTCCGATCCGGCGAAGGGCCTGGGCGGCGACGGCGGCGGCGGAGCCGTGGAGGGTGACGGGGCGGCCGACGGCGGCCCGGATGCGGTCGGCGACGAGTTCGTAGTGGGTGCAGCCGAGGACGATGTCGGTGACATCGGCGGGGGTCAGGGCCGCGGCGGCGGCGACGGCCTGGGTGATGCCGGGGCCGTCGGCCCACTGGATCACATCGGCCAGGCCGGGGCAGGGGACCTCGGTGACGGCGGTCCCGGCCGCGAATTCGCGGATGAGTCCCCGCTGGTAGGGGCTGCCGGTGGTGGCGGGGGTGGCCCAGATGGCGACGGAGCCGCCGCCCGCGGCGGCGGGCTTGATCGCGGGGACCGTGCCGATGACGGGGATCGCGGGCTCCAGCTCGGCCCGGAGTACGGGCAGGGCGTGGACGGAGGCGGTGTTGCAGGCGATGATCAGCGCGTCGGGCCGGTGGGCGACGGCGGCGCGGGCGGTGGCGAGCGCGCGGCGGGCGATGTCCTCGACGGGACGGGGTCCCCAGGGCAGTCCGTCGGGGTCGGAGGAGAGGACGAGTTCGGCGTCCGGCCGCAGTCCGCGCACGGCGGCGGCGGCGGGCAGGAGGCCGATCCCGGAGTCCATGAGCGCGATCTTCACCCGGTCACCATAGTCGACGGAGCGTGCCCGGCCGGTCCCGTGGGGCAGACTGCGGCGCATGAGCGTCCTCGCCGCGATCGCCGTCGTGTCCCTGCTCGCCTGGGGGTGGCTGCTGCTGGCCCGGGGGTTCTTCTGGCGGACGGATCAGCGGCTGCCGTCCCGGCCCAATCCCGGGCGCTGGCCGGATGTGGCGGTCGTCGTCCCGGCCCGGGACGAGGCGGGGGTGCTGCCGCTGAGTCTGCCGTCGCTGCTGGCGCAGGATTATCCGGGGCGGGCCTCGGTGGTGCTGGTGGACGACGGCAGTACGGACGGTACGGGTGAGCTGGCGCGGGCCCTCGCCGACGAGTGCGGCGGGCTGCCGCTGCGGGTGGTCCGTCCGGGTGAACCGGGGCCGGGCTGGGCGGGCAAGGTGTGGGCGTTGCGGGCCGGGATGGCGCCGGCCCGGAGCGGCCCGGTGGACGACGGAAGCGGGGACGGAAAGGGGAGCGGGAGGCCGGAGTATCTGCTGCTGACGGACGCGGATATCGCGCACGCGCCGGATGTGCTGCGGTCGCTGGTGGCCGCCGCCCGGGCCCATCGGCTCGATCTGGTGTCGCAGATGGCCCGGCTGCGGGTGGCGGGCGGCTGGGAGCGCCTGATCGTGCCCGCGTTCGTCTACTTCTTCTGTCAGCTCTATCCGTTCCGGTGGGTGAACCGGCCGGGGGCGCGGACGGCCGCGGCGGCGGGTGGCTGTGTCCTGGTGTCGGCGGTGGCGGTGGAGCGGGCCGGGCTGCCGGACGCGATCCGGCATGCGGTGATCGACGATGTCGCCCTGGCGCGTGCGGTCCGGCGGTCGGGGGGCCGGATCTGGCTCGGTCTGGCGGAGGGGGTGGTGAGCGTACGGCCGTATCCGCGGCTGGCGGATCTGTGGCGGATGGTGTCCCGGAGCGCCTACGCCCAGTTGCTCCACCATCCCCTGTTGCTGCTGGGGACGGTGCTGGGGCTGCTGTTGGTGTACGTGGTTCCGCCGGTGGCGCTGCTGGCGGGAGTGGCGGCCGGTGATCCGGGGGCGGTGTGGGCGGGTGGCGCGGCCTGGGCGGTGATGGTGGGGACGTATCTGCCGATGCTCCGCTACTACCGGGTGTCGCCGCTGCTGGCGCCGGTACTGCCGGTGACGGCGCTGCTCTATCTGGGGATGACGGTGGATTCGGCGGTCCAGCACTACCGGGGGCGCGGCGCGGCGTGGAAGGGGCGGGTGTACGCCCGTCCCGGGGCGGCGCCCGAGGAGGGGTGAGGCGGGCGGGGCCGCGACCGGGTGCCGCGGCCCGTAACGGGCTCGTACGCGGGGTCATTTGCGGCCGGGGGTCCAGTTCATGCCCCAGCCGTACGCCTGGTCGATGGTCCGCTGGGGGCTGACGCCGCGCCGGGGGACGAGGAACTCGGCCTCGCGTTTGACCACGAGTTCGGAGCCGGTGTTGGTGATCAGGGCGAGGGCGCAGACGGTGGAGGGGACGGTGCACTCGCCGAGGGTGAACTCGATGGGCGCGCCGTGCTGGGGGGTGAGGGTGACGGTGGCGTCGAGGTCGGCGAAGCTGCGGGCGCCCTCGTAGACGGTGACGAAGACGACGATGCGTCGGAAGTGCTGTCGGTGGTCGAGGTTGACGGTGAGGTTCTCGCCCGTGCCGCCGCCGGTGCGGTCGTCGCCGTCGAGGTGGATGAACGGGGGCCGGTGGAGCGATCCGAAGGCGTTGCCGAGGGCCTGGACGACGCCCTTGCTGCCGTCGGAGAGTTCGTACAGGGCGCAGAGGTCGAGGTCGAGGTCGCCGTGGAGGGCGATGGCGCGGCCGAGTTTGGCGCCCCAGCCCCTGAACTGTTTGCGGATCTGCCAGCTGAGGTTGACGCGCAGGGCGCCGGAGGTGCCGCCCTGTTTGGTGAGGGAGACGGTCGGCGCTTCTTTGGTGAGCGTGACCTTCGTCAGCCGTACGGGAGCGGCGGCGGGCGGCGACGCGGGTACGGCGGCGGGCGCGGATACCGGAGCGGACCGGGCGGACGGCGGCGCGGAAGCGGGTGCGGGCGCCGGGGCCGGAGGGGGCGCGGGCACGGGCGGGGTGTCGACGGTGATGCCGAAGTCGGTGGCCAGGCCCTCCAGTCCGCTGCTGTATCCCTGGCCGACGGCCCGGAACTTCCAGGCGCCCTGCCGCCGGTACAGCTCGCCCAGGACGAGGGCGGTCTCCACGGTGGCGTCGGTGGTGTCGTAGCGGGCGATCTCGGCTCCGGTTCCGGCGTCCAGGACGCGGACGGAGAGGCCGGGCACCCGGCCGAAGGGGCCGCCGCCGGCCGAGGCCGCGAGCACGATCCGGCCGATCCCGGGCTCGACCCGGTCCAGGTCGACGGCGATGGTGTCGGTGTCGGTGTCGGTCGTGTCGCCGGGGCCGGACCGCCTGCCCTCGTGGCGTACGGCTCCGGAGTCGTGCGCGGGCTGGTTGTAGAAGACGAAGTCGCGGTCGGACCTGACCTTGCCCGTACGCGTGTCGAGCAGCAGGGCCGAGAAGTCGGTATCGGGCACCGCGGGGCCCGATCGCCGGGCGAGTTCGACACGGACCCTCGGCGCCGGTACCGGAGTATTGGCGCCCTTGATCATGGACATGGAGCTTCCCCCATCCCGAGGTTCGGGTCCCCGGACGGTCCGCCCGGGGTTCGCCGGGCCAAGGTAGCCCCCTCCTGCCCGAAATGGGCGGCGGCAACCCGCCGGTAACCCGCTCTCAACTCGCCCTTTACCCGATTCTTGCGCTCATTCCTGACCGATTTCCCCGGATTCGCTCGCATTGGCCCACCACGACCCGTCGCGTCCCGCGAAAGAACCCCCCTTCCGGGCTCCCCAACCGACAGCACAACCCTTAACTTATGAGCCATGACCTCCCCCCGCTCCTCCTACGGCGGCGGTTACTACTCCGCACCCTTTTTCGCCGACACCCCGATCTACGACTCCCTGGTCGCGGAGCGGGGCACGCCTCAGATCGCCCCGATCAGAGTGCCATCCCCCTATGACAACGGCGGTCTCAGCTATCCGCCGGCGCTCCCGGCGGCGCTTCCCGCCCTCCCGGCGGGCCCATCGGCGGCCCAGCCCGCGCCCTCGTACGGCTATGGGCAGCAGGGGGGACACCCGGGACAGCTCCAGCAGGCGGCCGCCCCTTACGTACCGCAGCAGACCGCGCCCCCGCGCGGCTATCCCGGTCCGCAGGCCCCGCAGCCCCAGCGCCCGGCGCCCGCCGGATACGAGGCGATGCGTCCGGCTCCGGTGAGGCCCGCCCCGCCGCAGGGGCAGGGACCGGCGGCCTACAACCCCCAGTACCAGCGCCCCTATCCGGGCGGCCAGGGGTACTGACCCGTACCGGGACCGGGTTCCGGAGCCTTCCGGCGGGGTCGGGCGGCCCCGCCGGAACCGGCCGTCCGACCCGTTCCGGCCCCTCCCGGCGTGACAATCGTCTCCGCGTTCCCGCCAACACGCGGCTGACCTCGCGTTCCGTCAACTGCCGCCGCCCGGGCGCGCTACGGTGGTGCGACCCGCTCAGGCGGGGTCGCGAAGGCGCTGCGTTCCCGGGGTCGCCGGGCGCCGCGCACACCACGAGGTGGGGGCAGAGCAGCACGATGTCAGAGGGCACGGTCCAGGTCACCCACACCGGCACGTCGCGGTGGCGGCGGCGTACCGGGGAGTACGCGTCCCTCACGGCGGCCCTGGAGGCCGCTGGGGACGGTGATGTGCTCACCGTGGCGCCGGGTACGTACCGCGAGAACCTCGTGGTGAGCCGGGCCGTCACCCTGCGCGGCCCGGAGGGCGCCGTCGGCTCGGTGCGGATCGCGCCCGTGGACGGGGTGCCGCTGACGGTGCGGGCCTCGGCGACCATACGGGATCTGTACGTCGAGGGGCAGGACGCGACGGCGGCGGCCCTGCTGGTCGAGGACGGTACGCCGGAGCTGTCGGATCTGCGGATCTCCACCCGCTCGGCGGCCGGGATCGAGGTGCGCGACGGCGCGCGGCCGACGGTGCGCCGGGTGGCCGTGGACAATCCCGCCGGGGTGGGGATCGCCGTACTGGACGGCGCGGGCGGGGTGTTCGAGGAGTGCGAGGTCGTCTCGGCGGGCCGGGCCGGGGTCTCGGTCCGCGACGGGGGGCGGCCCCGGCTGGAGCGCTGCCGGGTGCATCACGCGTCGGGCGCCGGGCTGAGCGTCTCCGGCGACGGCAGTGTGCTGGAGGCGGTGGGCTGCGAGGTCTACGAGGTGAAGGGCGCGGGGGTGCATGTCACCGCCCGCGCGGCGGCCCTGCTGGACGGCTCCAGTGTGCACCGGACCGCCGCCGACGGGATCACCCTGGACACGGACGCGGTCCTGACGCTCTCCGACTGCGATATCCACGACGTCCCGGAGAACGCGATCGATCTGCGGTCCCGTTCGGTGCTCACCCTGACCCGGTCCACGGTCCGGGCCTTCGGCCGGAACGGCCTCTCGGTCTGGGACCCGGGGACCCGGGTCGACGCCAACCAGTGCGAGATATATGACAGTACGGGCGACTATCCGGCGGTCTGGATCAGCGACGGCGCGACGGCCGTACTGGAGGGCTGCCGGATCCATGACGTACCGGACGCGCTCTTCGTCCTCGACCGGGGCTCCCGCGCGGACGTGGTGGACAGCGACCTCTCGCAGATCCGCAATACCGCCGTGTCGGTGAGCGACGGCGCCACCGCCCAGCTGGACGACTGCCGGATCACCCAGACGTCGACGGGGGCCTGGTTCCGCGACCACGGCAGCGGCGGCACCCTGAACAACTGCACCGTCGACGGGGCCCAGACCGGGGTGATCGTCACCAAGGGCGCGGATCCGCTGATCGAGCGGTGTACGGTCACCTCGCCCGCCGAGGCGGGTTTCTATGTCTCCGCCGAGGGCCGGGGCACGTTCCGCGGCTGCCGGGTCACCGGCAGCGGGGGGTACGGCTTCCATGTCATGGACGGCTGCCGGACGGTCCTGAGCGGCTGCCGCACCGAGCGGTGCGCCCGGGGCGGCTACGAGTTCGCCGATCCGGGGCTGCTGACGGTCGACGACTGCACGGGCGACGAGTCGGCGGTACGGTCCCCGGCCCTCGCCTCCCCGCCCCTCGCCGGGGTGACGGCCGCCGTCACCGGGACGGCCCCCTCGGTTCCCGGGCCGCTCACCGCTCCCGCCGCGCCGGTCCGGCCGCCCGCCGCTCCCCCGGCGGCGGTACCGCCGCCGCCCGTCGCGGCCCGCGCCTCCGAGGACGTGCTCGGCGAACTGGACGCGCTGGTGGGCCTGGAGAGCGTCAAGCGGGAGGTCCGCTCCCTCACCAACATGATCGAGGTGGGGCGCCGCCGTCAGGAGGCCGGGCTGAAGGCGGCTTCGGTCCGCCGCCATCTCGTCTTCACCGGCTCCCCCGGGACCGGGAAGACGACCGTGGCCCGGCTCTACGGCGAGATCCTCGCGGCCCTCGGCGTGCTGGAGCGGGGCCATCTGGTGGAGGTCTCCCGGGTGGATCTGGTCGGTGAGCACATCGGTTCCACGGCGATCCGCACCCAGGAGGCGTTCGACCGGGCCAGGGGCGGGGTGCTCTTCATCGACGAGGCGTACGCCCTCTCCCCCGAGGACTCCGGCCGGGACTTCGGCAAGGAGGCCATCGACACCCTGGTGAAGCTGATGGAGGACCACCGGGACGCGGTGGTGGTGATCGTCGCCGGTTACACCGCCGAGATGGAGCGGTTCCTCGCGGTCAACCCCGGGGTGGCGTCCCGGTTCTCCCGCACCATCACCTTCCAGGACTACGCGGCGGACGAGCTGCTGCGGATCGTCCGGCGGCAGGCCGACGAGCACGAGTACCGGCTGGCCGACGGTACCGGGGACGCGCTCGTCGCCTACTTCGACAAGCTGCCCAAGGGCCCCGCGTTCGGCAACGGCCGGACCGCGCGGCAGACCTTCGAGGCGATGGTCGAACGGCACGCGGGCCGGGTGGCCGCCCTGGACGAGGCCGACACCGACGCCCTCACCCTGCTGTACCCGGACGATCTGCCGGAGCCGCGCTGACCGCGCCGCCTCCGCCGCGCCCGGGACCGGGCTGGCGGGGTACGCCGGGGATCAGCCGCAGCAGCTCCGTACGGGCGGCGGCGAAGACCGGATCGGCCTGGTAGTCGGAGTGTCCGAGGATGGGTTCGGGCAGCGGGCGGCGGGCCGAGCGCCCGTAGGCGACGGGGTCGAGCAGCGCCGGGCGGTCGGGCGCGGGCCGCGCGCCTTCGGGTACCAGGACCGGGCCCCCGATGGGGTCGGTGTGCCGCCAGAGATTGGTCCAGCAGTGCGTCTCGTCGCGGAGGGCGGCCAGCGCCTCGGGGCCGAAGTAGGCGGGGAACCAGCGGCCGTAGAGCCGCTCCAGCGGTGAGCCGTACGTCAGCAGCGCGACCCGGGAGCGGACCTCCGGCCGCAACTGCCAGACGGCTGCCGCCGCGAGCACACTGCCCTGCGAATGGCCGGAGATGACGAGCCGTCCGCCGCTGCTCCGGGTCCGTTCGGTCCAGGTGGACATCCGCCAGGTCAGATCGGGTACGGCGCGCTCCGCGTAACAGGGCGGGGCGAAGGGGTGGGCGGCGCGCGGCCAGAAGGTGCCGACGTCCCAGAGGATGCCGATGGTGCGGCGGGCCGACGGGTCGCGGTAGGCGCGCCGCCCCCAGGTGACGAAGAGGAGGAAGCCGAAGCCGATCAGCCAGGAGCCCAGCGACTGGGCGGTCTCGGCGGCGGCCTCGGCGAAGCCGCCGCCGAAGGCCCGGCCGGGGACTTCGCCGCTGAGCCGGGCGCCCGTCACCGCGCCGGCGCCCAGGACGACGGTCGCCGCGCAGACCGTGCCGATGACTGCGGGCGCGGAGTCGGTGACCCGGGCCGCCGCGCGGACCCGGGCGATGGTCCGGGTGCGGATGGTGTCGGGGCGCCAGCCGGTGTCGCCGAGCCGGGCGATGCCCGCGGTGGCCGGCCGGGACTCCAGGACGGCGTACTCGGCCTCGACGGTACGGGCCAGTCGGCGCGACCGGCGCCAGGTCCGCAGCGCCAGGGCGGCGGCGGGCGCCAGCAGCAGCACCAGGAGCACCGGGATCACGGACGCCTGCCAGCTCAGCAGGGTGGGCGGGCCGGGGATCCGGCCGTCTGCCCCGGGGGTGCCGGACCGGTCCAGCCAGTCCGCGACCCGCTGGGCGATCCCCCCGGTCATCACCCCGCCCAGGGCGCAGGCCAGTACGGTGACCGAGGGCCCGCCGAGGCCGCCGAGTACGCTGCGGGCGTGCCGGGCCCGGCGCTGGAGGACGACCGCGACGACCGCGAGCACCAGGACGAACACCCCCTGGATCACGGCGATCACCGCGAACAGGGACGCCCCGGGCAGGGTGCCGGACGACTCCCAGCCGGGCCGGGACCAGGCGGCGTGCAGCAGGGACAGGGCGAGCAGGGCGAGGGCCGCGCCGGGCAGGGCGGTGACGGCGGTCCGGTCGGCCCGGGCGTCGAAGCGGCGTTCGGTCCTGGCGCGCCGGGAGACCACCCAGACGACGGCGACCAGACCGAGCAGCAGCCCGCATTCCAGGAGGCGGCCCCAGATCGCCGGGATGCCGGAGCCGGCCGCCCGGTCGTGGCGGGCGGCGGCGACGGTGACGGCGGCGGCGACGGTGAGGAATCCGGCCGCGGTGTGGGCGGCCCGGAGGCGGGCGACATGGCGGCGGCCGTACCAGAATCCGGGGCGGCCGAGCGCCGGGCGCAGCGGTGGTCTCGGCGGGGTGCCGGGCTCCCCCGGCTCGCGTCCGTCGCCGGGGGCGTCGTACTCCTCGGGCTGCTCCTCCTCGACGTCCGGTTCGGACTCCGGTCCGGGGTCCTCCTCCACCGGTCCCGTTCCGCCGTCGGCGACATCGGCGCCGGTCGGCGGGCGCTGGGACTCGTAGGCCGTCCAGGTCCGGTGGGAGAGGTACCAGAGCAGTCCGACCAGGGCGGCCGGGATCAGGGCGGCGAGGGCGAGCCGCCGTCCCGGCTGGGACCACCAGCCGCCCTGGTCGGCGGCGAGGAAGCCGAGCCAGGACCGTCCCTCGGTGCACCGTTCGGTGCCCGCGCACTGCCAGGCCAGCAGATCGAGGGCGACTTCGGAGGCGGCGGCGGTCATCAGCACGGTCAGACTGAGCGCGATCAGCCGGACCAGGGCCCCGTACAGCCGCATCGGTCCGGGCCGGCCCCAGGCGCGCGGGCGCATCCAGTGCGCGAGGTTGACGACCATGAAGGGGAGCAGCAGCAGCCAGAGGGCGCGGGCGCTGTTGCCGGAGGTGAGATTGGACCAGACGTACGCCTCCGGAACCGGTTCGGCGCGGTCGCGCGCCGGGTCCTCCTCGGCGTGTTCGTCGTCGGCGCGGCGGAAGACGGCGGCCTTGTCGTCACCGGATATCCGGACCGTGCGGGGGTCGCCGAGCATGGACTGGGGAGTGGCACCGCCGACGCCGTGGACGAGCAGTTCGAGCGCCGGGCCCGGTCCGGGCGGGGGCGGGGGCGGGGGTTCAGCGGACACGTCAGCGGCTCGCTCTCCGGGTGCGGGCCCGTGGGGACGGGCCGTCGGGCGCGGCGGTGCGGGCGCCGCATCTCAGCGCCCCGGATTGTGGCAGTTCCCGGGCCCGGGGTCACGGAGTCGCGGAACCTGCGTGTGGGGCGCGTCGTGGCAGGATGAGGACTCCGGCCGGGGGCCGTCGGCGCGCGGGTTCCGTGCGCCGGGTCCGCCGGGCCGGTGCCGACGACGAAAGGACCGGCTCCGACGGTGACCGACCAGCAGAACCTGCTCGCCGAACAGCGGCGCGCGCTCATCCTCGACGAGGTGCGCAGACGCGGCGGGGTACGCGTCAACGAACTGACGCGCAGGCTCCGGGTCTCCGATATGACGGTACGGCGCGATCTGGACGCCCTGGCCAGGCAGGGTGTGCTGGAGAAGGTGCACGGGGGCGCGGTGCCGGTGGCGGCGGCCAGGACGCATGAGCCGGGGTTCGAGGCCAAGTCTGGTCTGGAGCCGCGGGCCAAGGAGGACATCGCCCGGGCGGCGGCGGCGATGATCGCCCCCGGTACGGCGATCGCGCTGGCCGGGGGGACGACGGCGTTCGCGCTGGCCCGGCGGCTGACCGAGCCGGAGGCGCTGCCGGATCTGACGGTGGTCACCAATTCGGTACGGGTCGCCGACGTTCTGTACCACGCGCACCGTAGCCGCTCCGGTGCGGCGTCCACCCGGCCGGGGGGTGCCGCGGTGGTCCTGACCGGCGGGGTGCGGACGCCGTCCGACACGCTCGTGGGTCCGGTCGCCGACTCGGCGATCCGCTCCCTCCATTTCGATGTGCTCTTCATCGGGGTGCACGGCATCTCGGTGGAGGCCGGTCTGTCGACCCCCAATCTGGCGGAGTCGGAGACGAACCGGCATTTCGTCCGGTCCGCCCGCCGGGTGGTGGTGATCGCCGATCACACCAAGTGGGGGACGGTGGGTCTGAGTTCGTTCGCCCGGCTGACCGAGGTGGACACCCTGGTGACGGACGCGGGGCTGCCCGCGGCGGCGCGGGCGGAGATCGAGGAGCGGCTGCCGGGCGCTCTCGTGGTGGCGGACCGGTCCGGGAACGACGGGGGGGAGGGGCCTTGACCGCCTTCCGGCTGGAGCGCGTGGTCGCCGCGCCGCCGCCGGAGGTATGGCGGCGGGTGACGGACTGGCGGGCGCACGCGGCGCTGGTGCCGCTGACGTCGTTGGCGTCCGCCGATCCCGGGCCGCCGGGTCCCGGCACGGTGTTCGTGGTGCGGACGGGGGTGGGCCGGGTCGGGTTCGACGATCCGATGGAGATCGTGGAGTGGTCCCCGCCGGGTCCGTCCGGGCCGGGCCGGTGCGAGCTGGTGAAACGGGGCCGGGTGATCCGGGGCTGGGCGGTGATCGAGGTCCGGGCCTCGGGGTCCGGGTCGGTGGTGGTGTGGACCGAGGAGGCGCGGGTGCGCGGGGTGCCCCGGCGGCTGGCGGCGTGGGAGGCCCGGGTGGGGCGCGCGTTGTTCGGCCGCGCGCTGGACGCGCTGCTGCGATCCGCCGGGTAGCCGCCCCCGGCGGACGCGTCCGCCGCCGGTGCACCCGGCGGCCGGGGCGGCCGGTGTGACCGTCCCATGATCGACTCGTTGGACGGTCACGGGGGATCGTGCCGGGTGTCACGACGGGCCCGGGAGCACCCGGGCGGCCGACGGACCCCGGACACCACCGCTCCCCCGACCCCGTTCAGCCGGACTCCACGGACGACACCGAGACTCGGCCGTACGCGGCCCCACCGCGACGCGTACGGACCGGAAGGGCCGCGCCCCGATGCCGACACATCGTCAGCCATCCCGTCAGCAGCACCGCCACGCCGTATGCGGTGGCCGCCCCGGGGCGGAGGAGGTGGAGGCGCTCCTCGTGGAGCACTATCCCCGGCTCGTCCGGCTGGCGTATCTGACCCTGCCCCCGGTTCTGGGCCGGCACCGCCGGGTCCTGGCGGCGCACGCGACGGTCCAGCGGGTCCTGCCGGTGGTCCGCCCGGTCGGGGCACGCTTCCCCGGAACCCGGTCCGCGCCCCCGGCGGGGCGGGGGCCCGCCGCCCGCCCCGGGACGGCCGGGAGGGCCGGGCCCTCCGGGCATTCCGCCGCCTCCGGGTCCGCCGAGGACCCGGGTGGGTACGGGGCTGCCGGGGCACACCGGTACCCCGGCGCCCCGGGGTACTCCGGGGATGCCGGATCCGCCGGGAATTTCGGTACGTACGGGCGCACCGGTTTCGACGGGGCCGCCGGGTATCCGGCGGCTTCCGGCCCCGGCGACGGCTCCGGTACGTACGGACACACCGGGCCGTCCGGCTTCGACGGGACCGCCGACGGTTCGCGGGCGGACGGCGCCGGGGACTTCCCGGGGGCCGGGCGGGCCCCGGGGGTCTTCGGGGCCCGGGGTGCGGCGAGGGGGCCGGGGGCGGCGGCCGAGCCGCCCGCGCGGGAGGCCGCCGCGTCCGCCGGGTACCGCTGGGTGCGGTACCGGGTGCTGCGCGGTGCTCTGCGCGGCCGGCGCGGGCTGCCCGCCGGGCCGCTGCCCCGGGTGGCGGGGCTGCGGCTCTTCCCCAGTGCGGGCGGCGCCGACGAACTCGCCCTCGACCAGGCCCTGTCGTCGGTACCCGCGCCCGCGCGCGCGGCCTTCGCACTCGGAGTGCTGGAGGGGCTGCCGGACTCGGAGGTCGCCGCCCTGCTGACGGCGTGCGGGACCGAGGAGCCCGAGGCGGCGCTGCGGATCGCGGGGCGGCTGCGCGAGACCGGCGGCGGCCGGGTGGAGTCGCTGCTGCGGACGGCGGAGTTCGACCCCTGTGTCGTGCAGACCCGGCCGACGGATCTGCTGCGGCGCCGGAGCCGCTTCCGGGCCGCGGCGGTCGCCGCGCTCTGCGTCCTGCTGGTGGCCGGGTCCGCGATCTCCGGCGACCCGGGCCCCGACGGCACGGCGACGGCGGTCGACGGCAAGGGGTGGGCGGCGGCCAGGGCCCGGGCCGTCGATCCCGTACGGCTGGAACGGGCGCCGCGCGACGCCTGGGCCGACACCTCCCGGGTCGACTTCTCGGCCTGGCCCGCGCGCGGCGGGCGGACGGCGGACACCGATCTGCTGCGGCGGGCGCTCGGCGCGTGGGCCTCGCCCGGGGCCGGGGTCCGGATGTCGGCGACCCCGGACACCCCTCGTACGCCGCCCGCTCTGCCGCCCCGGCTGCTGTACGCCGGGGAGGCGGACGGCGCGGCCGTGGTGCTGCTGCACGAGGGCGGGCGGGTGGTGCGGTACGCCGAGCCGCTCTCCGGCCGGGGCGCCGCCGCCCTCGACCTGGCCCGGGTCGACGACGCCGATGTGACGTCGGGCGCGGCCGTGGTGGTGAGCCGGACGGCGGAGGGGGCCAGGCTGCTGCTCGCGCCGTGGATCGCCGACGCGGCCGTACGGGATCTGCTCGCACCGGACCGGGGCGTCCGTCCGCTGGCCGTCGCGGCGGACGGGGTGACACCGCTGCTGGCGTCCCCCGCCGCGGCCGGTACCGCCTGTACGGCCTGGCCCGCCCTCCAACTGCGGTCGTCGGCCCGGATCGTGGAGGACCACGCCTTCCTCGTGACCGACCTCGGCGATCTCGTACCGGCGCATCTCACCCACACCCCGCCACCGGGTTCGGGGGCGCCCGCCCGGCAGCCCCGGGAGGCGACGGGCGGACCGGCGCTGGCGAACTGGGCGCGCGCCGCCTGTCTGCTGCCGGGGCTGCGCGGCGCGGGCGTACGGACCGTCAACGACTGGACCTTCGCGGAGCAGGCGCTCCCGGACGACGGCGGCCGGGCCGCCTGGGTCTGTACCCGGGCGGAGACCTGGCGCGGCCCCGGCCGGGTCCTGGTCCGCTTCCAGCCGCCGGAGCAGGGCGGGGCGGCCGGAACCGGACCGGGACCCGGCCGGGTGGTCGCCGAGGAGCGGGACACGGCCGCCTGCGGCCGGTTCGGACAGCATGTCCTGGCGGGCACCCGCTGGCGCTCCCCGGAGGGGCGCTGGTATCTGCTGGCGGCGGGGAGCCGGCGGGTCACCCGGATCACGGCCGTGGGGGCGGTCACGGCCACCGCGTCGGGGACGACCCTGGCGGCGCCCGCGTCCGACGGCGCCGGTGAACCGGGGTCGGTCCGGCTGTCGGCCCTGCTGGGCACGGGCGACACTCTGACGCCGCTCGGCCGTGACTGACGTCCCCCGGCCTCCGGCCACAGGGGTAGGTCAGCCCGGTCGGCCCCGACCGGGCCCGGCGGCGTACCGCCCGGGTGTGATCCCCAGGTGCCGGGTGAAGTGCCGGTTCAGATGGGACTGGTCGCAGAAGCCCACCGCCGCGGCGACCTCCGCGGGTCGTTGGCCGGTCAGCAGCAGTCGCCGGGCCCGGTCGACGCGCCGCCCGGTGAGACAGGTGTGCGGGGGCAGTCCGAGGCTCTGCCGGAAGCAGCGGATCAGATGGGTGGGTGTACGTGCGGCATCCCGGCGGCCTCGTCCAGGGACAGGCCGGTGGAGATCCGGGAGTCCAGCAGCTCGCGCAGGGCGGCGGCGACCCGTCCCGCCTCGGGTCCCGGCGCTCCGGCCGCGGGGGCGCGGAGGTGGTGGAGCGGTCGTTCTCGGACGAGGGTCGGCCGGGATTCCGCCTCGAACTCGTCGCCCCGGGCGGCGAGGGCCCGGTGCAGTCGGTGGACGCCCTGGCGCAGCGCCGCGTCGCCGTGGACCGGGCCGTCGACGGCGGCCCCGGTCAGCCCCTCCGGCAGGACCGTGGTGGTGAGGTAGAGGACCCGTTTGCGGAACCCCGACGGATGCGCCGTCCGGCCGTCGTGGGGGACGCCGGGCGGCAGCAGGACGACCGGGCCCGCCCCGGCGGCTCCGTGACGGTGTCGTGGGTGTGGACCGGGTAGGCGTGTTCGGTGAAGCGGGCGTGGAAGACCTCGGCGATCCCCGGTATCGGGGGCCGCCGGGCGCTGATCCGGTTTCCGGGCCGGTCGTCGGTCATGCCGGGAACGTACAAGACCGGAGATCGCCGCCGGGGGCACGCTCGGGCCATGAACCCATGCCGCTCCGCCGTGAGTCTCGCCCGCGGACTCGCCCGCTTCGGCGACTTGCGGGCCCAGCGGACCATCGCCGGACTCAACGACTACGAGGTGGAACTCGCCAAGGTGAAGGGCGAGTTCGTCCGGCACACGCATCAGGAGACCGACGAACTGTTCCTCGTCGTCCACGGACGGCTCACCATCCGGCTCCGGGACGGTGATGTCACCCTCGGGGCGGGCGAGTCGTTCATGGTGCCCCGAGGCTTCGAGCACTGCCCCGTGGCCGACGAGGAGACGCACATCCTGCTCGTGGAACCGGCGGGCGTCATCAATACGGGTGATGCCGGCGGGCCGTTGACCCGGGCCGCCGAGCCCCTGGGCTGACCAGCGCGTCCGAGGTCCGCGCCGTCCGGGGCCGGTGTCCGGGACGGTGGTACGGGCCTCCGCGCCGGGGCCTGCCGGCCCGTACCGCCGCTATCGTGTGCCGTCCTGTCCACCCCCCGGGAGGAACGGTCCGGATGGTTCGCCGACTGCGCTCCGTGGAACTCGACTTCATCGGGACCGCGCCGGTCCGCCCGGTCTTCACGGCGGTGCTGCGGGCCTCGCCGCGGGACGTGTACCGGGCCCTCGCCGAGGACGTGCCGGGCTGGGCCGAGTGGTTCGACGCGGTGGCGGAGGCGGAGCCGACCCGGGGCGGCGCGGGCCGGAACGTCCGGCTGCGGATCGGGATCCGTTTCGACGAGACGATTCTGGCGACCGACGCCTTCACCCGGTACGCCTACCGGGCGGACACCACCAACGCGCCGGGGCTCACCGCACTCGCCGAGGAGTGGCTGATCACGGCCGTGCCGGGCGGCGGCAGCCGGGTGGCCTGGACCTTCGCCCTGGACGGCGGCCGGGCCGCCCGGCTGCTGACGCGGGCCGTCGCGCCGGGCCTGCGGGTGTCCTTCCGGGGCGCCATGCGGGCCCTGGACCGGCGGCTCGCCGCCGACTGACCACCCGCCGGACCGGAACGGGATCCGGGATCGTACGACCCCGGATCCGGCCCCGATCCCGGTCAGGGGGCCGTACCGGTCAGGCCGACCAGGCGCCCGTGGTCAGGAAGCGGTCGAGCGCGGCACTGTACGGCGCGATGTCCAGGCCCTGTCCGGCGAGCCAGTCATCCGAGTAGTACTTGTCGAGATAGCGGTCGCCCGGGTCGCAGAGCAGCGTGACGACGCTTCCCCGCCGCCCGGTGGCCACCATCTCGCCGACGATCTTCAGCGCGCTCCACAGCCCGGTCCCGGTGGAGCCGCCCGCCTTGCGGCCGATGGCCGTGTCGAGCGCGCGGACCGCCGCGACGCTCGCCGCGTCGGGCACCTTCATCATCCGGTCGACGGCGCCGGGGACGAAGCTGGGCTCCATCCTGGGCCTGCCGATGCCCTCGATCCGGGAGCCGTGGGCACTGGTGGCCCCCGGGTCGTCGCGGGTCCAGCCGTCGAAGAAGCAGGAGTTCTCCGGGTCCGGGACGCAGATCCGGGTGTCGTACTGCATGTAGTGGACATAGCGGGCGATGGTCGCGGAGGTGCCGCCGGTGCCCGCGGTGGCCACGATCCACGCGGGCTCCGGATAACGCTCCAGCCTGAGCTGCTGGTAGATCGATTCGGCGATGTTGTTGTTGCCGCGCCAGTCGGTGGCCCGCTCGGCGTAGGTGAACTGGTCCATGTAGTGGCCGCCGGTCCGGGCCGCGAGCGCCGCGGACTCCTCGTACATCCGGCGCGGGTCGTCGACGAAGTGGCAGCCGCCGCCGTGGAACTCGATCAGCCGGATCTTCTCGGCGCTGGTGGTGCGGGGCATCACGGCGACGAACGGGACGCCGATCAGTTTGGCGAAGTACGCCTCGGAGACGGCGGTCGATCCGCTGGACGCCTCGATGACCGGCTTTCCGGGCCGGATCCAGCCGTTGCAGAGCCCGTAGAGGAAGAGGGAGCGGGCGAGCCGGTGCTTCAGACTGCCGGTGGGGTGGGTGGACTCGTCCTTGAGGTAGAGGTCGATGTTCCACTCGTCGGGGAGCGGGAAACGCAGCAGATGGGTGTCCGCCGATCGGTTGGCGTCGGCCTGGACCTTGCGGACGGCCTCCTTGAGCCAGTCGCGGTAGGCCGTGTCGCTGCGGTCCACGTCGCCGGAGCCCGCATCGGGTCCGGTGGTGGCCGTAGTGGCCGTGACGCCGTCCACCGGCCTTCGTTCGTCGTTCATCCCGCCGTCCGCCCGTTCTCGTCGCCGGTGTGCCCGGTGGTCCGCTCACGGATCCCCGGGACCGCCCCGGACGCTTGCGTCCCTCCCGTCACAGTAAGCCCGCCACCTGCGCAAACATCCGCTTGGGGCATCCATAGGCATGACTTGTGGGCCGAACGCACCCACCCGTGGGCCGGTGGGCGGACCCCGTCCGGCCGCCGTACTGGTGCGGGCGGGCCGGTATGTTGCAGACTGCCAGCAGACGACGCGAACGATGGGGAGGAGGGGCCGGATGGCCATGGCGGATCCCGAATTCCGGGCCACGGGTGTACGGATCGAGCGGTGGCCCCGCTCGCTCACCAAGGCCGGTCAGGTGCTCATCCAGGACGGCAGGCTCCAGTTGCTGACCAGTTACGGCCGGGTGATCGACAGCGCCCCGGTCCGGGCGGTCAGGGCGGGGAAGGCGTGGTTCTCGGACGAGTCGAGCACGGCGCTGACGGTGAACGGCAGGCGCTACCGGCTGACACTGGGTCAACGCGACGAGGCGGCCGACCCCGAGAAGCTCGCGGGGCGCTTTCTGAAGGCCGTACGCAAGGCCGGTGGCGGCGAGGGCTGACCCCGGAGTACGGCCCCGTACCGCGGCCCGAAGCGGCACGGCCCGAACCGGACCGGCCCGGAAAAGCCCGGGTTCGGCGGTCTCGGCGACGGGGCGGCCCGGACAATACGGCGGAAGACACCCGGCAGGCGGCCGGGGGCATCGCGCGGCGCCGAGTTGCGGCGGCCGTGCCCGTGCCGCACGCTGAGCATGTATCACTCAGGGTGAAGCAGTGGTCACGCTGTGATCCAGCCATCGCCGTCAGGCGGACCGCCGCCGTTCGTCGGATCCGATCCCTCCGTCTTCTTCCGGACCTCAACTTCGGGGAGTCGCAGCCGTGATCACCGAACCCAGCAGACACTGCACGGTCGAGTTGCAAGCCGTGCCCACGCGGATCGGCCAGGTCCGCAGAATCATCTCCGCGCAACTGCGCCACTGGCATCTCGATCCGCTGATCGACCAGGCGGCGCTCGGTGTGACCGAGCTGCTGACCAACGTCCTTCAGCACGCGGAGCCCGACAAGCGGTGCACCGTCGACGTCGAACTGCTCCTGGACCGGCTCACGGTCTCGGTCCGCGACCGGGATCCCCGGCTGCCGACGCTCCGGGCCGCCGATCCCCTCGCCACCTCGGGCCGCGGTCTCGAACTGATAGCGGCGGTGAGCGAGAACTGGGGCGCGCGGCCCCGGGACGAGGGCGGCAAGGAAGTCTGGTTCACCCTCGCGGCCGACTGACCGGCCGACCGCACACCCGCCTCCGGTTCCGGCGCGGAGGCGGGGCGGGATCCGCGGTGGACGAGGGCGGTCAGCGCCGCCCCTCCACCGGGCCGAACCGCTCGTCGAGTACGGACAGCCGGCGCCAGTACTCGTCCTCGTCGATCTCACCGGCCGCGAAACGGCGGCCGAGGAGTTCCACGGGTGACGGTGCCGCCGGTCCGGCGGCCGGGCCGCCGCGCCCGGCCGCGTACCGCGGTCCGTGGCCGGACGGGCCCCGCCACAGCCCCGTCCGGCGCACCAGGGCGACGGTGCCGACCACGACGGCCGCCCAGATCAGCGGGAAGAGCAGGATCCACGGTCCGGGTCCGTGCCCGTCCCCGAACGCCAGGGTGTTCATCTTCGGTCAGCTCCTCGGTGGAGGGCACCGCCGGTGCGGTGCCGCGCTGCCTCCGAGGCTCCCTCCGGGGCCGGGCCGTGTCGTCGTCCGCGTGGCGCGACCGCCCGTACCCCCCGGGGAGCAGCCGGGGCGGCCCTGACTGCTCCCCCGGTCAGCGGCGGGCGGGCCCGGTGCCGTCGAAGCCGGGGAGTACGGTCCGGGCGATTCGGCGGCGGACCCGCTCCTCGTGGACGAGTCTGCCGACGAGCGCCCCGCCGTAGACCACCACTCCGACGCCGACCAGCCAGGACTGGAGGACGAGTACGGTGCCGAAGGGGCCGTAGGTGACGGCGTTCGAGGCGATCAGCGGGGAGAACACCAGCTGCGAGAAGACCCGTAGCCCCAGCATGAACAGGGCGGTCGCGACGGCGCCCGGCAGCAGCGCGCCCCAGCGGACCCGGCCGCCGAGCAGCAGCCGCTGGGCGACCCAGAAGAAGACGAAGGTGCCCGTGACATCGGCGACGGCGGTTCCCACGGTACCGATCGCGTCGTCCCCGAAGGCGGGGGTGTTGACGAAGACCAGCAGGGCGAAGACGAGCAGGGCGAGAAAGACGATATGCCGCCACATGGTGTGCCAGCGGGCCGTCGGCAGGTCCCAGACCTTCTCGTAGCCCGTCTGGACGGCCGATCCGAAGGTGAGCCCGAAGACGGCGAGGGCGGCCAGACCGAAGGCCGTGGTGCGCTGGAGGGCGGTGCCAGGCGGTGCGAACAGCCGCTCGACCTGCGCCTGGGAGGCGGTGGAGACGCCGAGGGCCTGGCCGAGCCAGCGGGCGAAGCCCTGGCTGCTGGCCGGGTCGGCCGCGGCGACCACCACCAGCAGGGGGACCAGGGTGAGGAAGCCGAGGGCGGCGAAGCCCATCGCGCGGTGCAGGAGTTCCATCTCGCGGCCCCGGTTCCAGCCGAGCCCGACCGGTGACGCGGCGACGGCGTCGTACAGCCGCCGGAACCGGTCGGCGACGCCCGGCGGACGGGCGCCGGGTGGCTGGATGGTCATGGTCGTCGCCTACCCGTTCCACCGGGGCGAGGTGTCAACCGTGCCCCCGGACGGGTGGCGGCGGAGCGTGACGGCGGGCCGGGGCGCCGGTGGGGCCCGGTCGCCGTACGCCTCCGGGCCGGCCGGCGCCGTACGCCGCGCCGCGCTCTGCGGTCTCAGGCGAGGGCGCGCAGCGGGTCGTCGAGGACCGGCTGCCAGGCGAGTTCGGCCGCGCCCACCAGGCTGTTGTGGTCGAGGGTGCAGGGCAGGATCGGCACACCGCCGCTGCGGCCCCACAGGCTGCGGTCGGCGACGACGGCGCGCAGCCGTCCCGGGTCGGCGGCGAGCAGGGCCCGGTGGAGTCCGCCGAGGATGATCCGGTCGGGGTCGAGCAGGTTCACCAGTCCGGCGAGGCCGAGGCCGAGCCGGTCGATCAGCTCCTCGCAGGCGGCCCGGACGGCCGGGTCGTCGTACTCCGTACGGAGCAGTTCGCACGCCTGCGCGAGCAGGGAGACCTCGGGTCCCGGGTCCCGGCCCGCGGCGGTGAGGAAGGCGAGCGGGTCGGTCTCGACGTCGAGACAGCCGCGGCTGCCGCAGTGGCAGTCGCGGCCGTCGGGGCGGACGGTGAGATGGCCGACTTCGAGGGCGAGCCCGGAACTGCCGGTATGGAGCCGCCCGTCGACGACGAGGGCGCCGCCGACGCCCCGGTGTCCGGTGGCGACGCAGAGCAGATGCCGGGAGCCGCGCCCGGCGCCGTGCCGGTGTTCGGCGAGGGCGGCGAGGTTGACGTCGTTGCCGGTGAACGCGGGACCGGTGATTCCGGCGGCCCGGATGTGCTCGGCGAAGATCCGCTGGACCGGCGAGCCCGCGGGCCAGGCGATGTGCAGCGGGTTGAGGGCGGTGCCCTCGGGTTCGGCGACGGCCGACGGCACGGCGAGGCCCGCGCCCGCGCACCGGCGGCCGTTCGCCCGGAGCAGTGCGGCTCCGGCGTCGACGACGGCACCGATGACCTGTCCGGGGTCGGCGGAGGGGGTGAGGCAGCCGGGGGCGGTGGCGACGATCCGGCCGCCGAGGCCGACGAGCGCGGCCCGGAATCCGTCGACATGGACCTGGGCGGCGAGGACGACGGGTCCGGTGTCGTCGACGGAGAGCCGGTGCGACGGTCTGCCCTGGGAGCCGGTGGCGGCGGCGGGCCGGGAGTCGACCCGGATCAGGCCCAGCGCCTCCAGTTCGGCGGCGACGGCGCCCGCGGTGGCGCGGGTGACGCCGAGTTCGGCGGTGAGGACGGCCCGGGTGGGCGCGCGCCCGGTGTGGACGAGTTCCAACGCGGGGCCGAGGGCGCCGCGCCCCCGCTCCAGTCTCGATCTGGCGGTCGTCGCCTTGCCGTTCATGGAGGCGAGTCTCCCACGGCCGGACGGGTCCGCCGTCCCCCGCCGGAGGTCTCCCCCGGCGCGAAGGGGGTACGGCTCCGGCCCCGTGGGCGGCGGATGAACCGGCGCGGGGACGGCGGGCGATACGCGCCCCCGCCGGGCCGGGGCCGTGGTTCCGGGGCCGTACCGTACGGCTCCTCCGTACGGACTGCGCCCCCGCGCCCCGGTACGGAAAGGACGCCCCGCCTCCGGTCCGGCCGGGCGGCCGGATCCGGCCGCGCCCCGCGTCTTGTCCGAAAAGGATCGGACACCTATCCTGCGTTTGTGCCGGATCTGAACAAAACAGGGCCGGTGGCCTCGGGCGGAGTCTGCGCGGACTCCGCTCGTCCGGCGCCCGCCCGCCCCTTCCTCGTCGCCCTGACCCTCTTCTTCGCCCTCGACGGCTTCCTCTTCGCCGGGTGGGTGGTCCGTATCCCCGCCGTCAAGGAGCAGACCGGGGCCTCCGCCGGAGCCCTGGGCCTTGCGCTGCTCGGCGTCTCGGCGGGCGGTGTGGTGACGATGATGCTCACCGGCCGCCTCTGCCACCGCTTCGGCGCCCCACGGGTGACCGTCGGCAGTGCGGCGCTGATGTCGGCCTCCCTCGCCCTGCCCCCGCTCACCCGGGACGCGCTCGCGCTCGGACTGGTGCTGCTGGTCTTCGGCGCCGGGTTCGGGGCCATGAGCGTGGCGCTGAACAGCGCGGCCGTCGAACTCGTGGCCGTGCTGGGACGGCCGTTGATGCCCGCCTTCCACGGGGTGTACAGCCTGGGCGGGATGGTCGGTGCCGGGCTCGGTGCCCTGATCGCGGGCGGTCTCTCGGCCACCCGGCATCTGCTGCTGCTCGCGGCGGTGGGGCTGCTGGTCACGGTGGTCGCCGGGGTGTTCCTGCTGCGTTCGGCCGGACCCGGGCCGGGGTCCGGACCCGGGCCGGCGGCAGGCGCGGGACCGGGGAGCAGGGTCCGGCTGCGGGGCAGGACCCGGACGTATGTCCTGCTCTTCGGGGTGATCGCGCTCTGTACGGCGTACGGTGAGGGCGCGATGGCCGACTGGGGCGCCCTCCATCTGGAGCAGGATCTGGGGACCGGGCCCGGTGTCGCGGCGCTCGGCTACGCCCTGTTCGCCCTCGCGATGACGGCGGGCCGGCTCTCGGGCACGCTGCTGCTGGAGCGGCTGGGGCGGACCCGCACCCTGGTCGCCGGCGGTTCGGCGGCGGCGCTCGGGATGCTGCTCGGCGCCCTCGCGCCCTCCGTGGGTCTGGTGCTCACCGGGTTCACCGTGGCCGGGCTGGGGCTGGCGAACATCTTCCCGGTGGCGGTCGCGGCGGCGGGGGCCGTCGCGGGCCCCTCCGGGATCGCCGCCACGTCCACTCTCGGCTACGGGGGCATGCTGCTGGGCCCGCCCGTGATCGGTTTCCTCACCGATCTGTTCTCCCTCCCGGCGGCGCTGACGACGGTGGCGGTCCTGGCGGCGGGCGCGGCCGTGGTGGCGTACGCGGTACGGGACGCGGCGCCGCCGGCCGGGACCGGGGCGCCGTCCCGGGAGCCGTCCGCGGCACCACGCGCCAAAGGCGTCCGGGCGGTGGACGGCGGAGGCGGGGCGGCCTGATCCGGCTGTCGTCACCCCGTATCACGGCCCTGGTGATCCCGCCGCCGACCGGCCCCCCGGTGGCACAATCGCCGGATGGAGAACGGGGAGTTCATCGATGTCGTCGACCACGAGGGCGTACGGCTGGCGGACGCGGCCGGGGCCGCCGGGTCCGATGCCGGGGTACCGGGCTGTCCCGGCTGGCGGGTGCGGGACCTGCTCCGCCATACGGGGACGGTGCACCGGTGGGTGACGGCGCTCGTCGCGGAGGGGCGGGAGAGCTACCGGCCGCCGGAGCCCGAGCCGGAGTCCGACGGCGACGCGCTGCTCGCCTGGTTCCGGGAGGGGCACCGGGCGCTGGTCACGACGCTCGCGGCGGCCCCGGACGACCTGTCGTGCTGGACCTTCCGGCCGGTCTCCTCACCGCTGGCCTTCTGGGTCCGGCGGCAGGCCCATGAGACGGCGGTCCACCGGGTGGACGCCGAATCGGCGCTGGGCGGCGCGCCCGGTACGGCGGGCACGCTCACCCCGGTGACCCCGGGATTCGCCGCCGACGGCATCGCCGAACTGCTGGAGCTGCACGGCCAGGACCGCAGCCGGGTGCGCTCGGCGACACCCCGGATCCTGCGGGTCCGGGCCACGGACACCGGGGACGTATGGACGGTACGGATCACCGAGGAGCCGGTGGTCGCCGACGCCTCCGGGACGGGCCCGGCCGACTGCGAACTGCGCGACACCGCCGAGCGGCTGTATCTGACGCTGTGGAACCGGCTGCCGCTGAGCGCCGTTTCCCTGACCGGGGACGCCGCGACCGCGGCGCTCTGGCGGGAGTCGTCCGCCATCGGCTGAGCGGTGGCCTCGACGGGCCGCCGGAAGGAGGAGTCGTGCCGCGTCGTCGGGAGCGGACCAGGACCGAACGGGACGCCGTCACGGTCGAGATCGGGTACGCGCTGGTCAGCGCGGCCTTCGCGGCGGCGGTGGTGTTCGGCGCGATCGCCGGGCCCGGCTGGGTCTTCCCGGTGCCGACGGGGCTCGCCGACGGGCTGGTGGTCGTGGGCCGGGCCGCCGCCGTGGTGGTCTTCGCGGTCCGGGTGGCGACGGTGTTGTGGCGGTTCGGGAGGCGCCCGCGCGGCGGGGGCGGGGCGCGCGGCGGGGGCGGGGCGCGCGGCGGTCAGCCCAGCCAGCCGGGGCGGACCAGTCCGGACTCGTAGGCGAGCACCACGAGCTGGGCCCGGTCCCGGACGCCGAGTTTCACCATCGTCCGGCTGACATGGGTCTTGGCCGTCAGGGGGCTGACGACCAGTCGGCGGGCGATCTCCTCGTTGGAGAGGCCGATCCCGACCAGGGCCATCACCTCCCGCTCCCGTTCGGTGAGCGGGGCGAGCCTGCCGCCGTCCGCCGGGGCCTTGGAGCGGGCGGCGAACTCGGCGATCAGCCGCCGGGTCACCCCCGGCGAGAGCAGCGCGTCCCCGGCGACCACGGCATGCACCGCGCGCAGCAGTTCGTCCGGTTCGGTGTCCTTCACCAGGAAGCCGGAGGCGCCGGAGCGGATCGCCTCGAAGACGTACTCGTCGAGTTCGAAGGTGGTCAGGATGACGACCCTGACGTCGGCGAGCCGGGGGTCGGCGGTGATCCGGCGGGTGGCGGCGAGACCGTCCAGCCGGGGCATCCGGACGTCCATCAGGACGACGTCCGGGCGGACTTCGGCGACCAGGCGGACGGCCTCGTCGCCGTCGGCGGCCTCCCCCGCGACCTCGATGTCGTCCTGGGCGTCGAGGAGGGCCCGGAAACCCGCGCGGACCAGGAGCTGGTCATCGGCGAGCACCACCCGGACCGGGGTCCTCCGCCGGGCGGCGGAGGACGTTCCGGCCGCCGGATCCGCCGCCGCTCCCTCCCCCGCCGCCGCGCCCGCGTCCCGGGACACGACCGTTCCGGCCGCCACCGGGCCCGTTCCGGACGGCCCGCCCGGGCGGCCGGTGCCGTCCCGGGGTCCGGGGGGCGGGGTCGCGGCGCTCACGGGGTCTCCTTCGGTCGCAGGGGCAGATCCGCGCGGACCGCGAATCCGCCGCCGGGGCGTGGCCCGGCCTCGATCGTGCCACCGAGCCCGGCGGCCCGCTCCCGCATCCCGGCCAGACCGTTGCCGCTGCCGCCCGCGTCGGAGCCGGTGGCCGGGCCCTCGTCGGTGATCCGCAGGGTCAGGCCGGTGGGCCCGTAGGAGATCCGGACCACGGCGGTACGCGATCCGGAGTGGCGCACCACATTCGTCAGCGCCTCCTGAATGATCCGGAACGCGGCGAGATCGGTGCCCGGCGGCAGGGCGACCGGGGTTCCCGCCGTTCCGACGTCGACGGCGAGTCCAGCGCTCCGGGCCTGCTCGACCAGTTCGGGGAGCCGGTCGAGTCCGGGCGCGGGCGCGCGGGGCGCGTCACCGGGCGCCCGCAGGCTGTCGAGTACCTGACGGACCTCGCCCAGGGCCTCCTTGCTCGCCGCCTTGATCGTGGTCAGGGCGGTACGGGCCTGGCCCGGGTCCCGGTCGATGAGGGCGAGGCCGACTCCGGCCTGGACATGGATCACCGAGAGGGAGTGCGCGAGGACGTCGTGGAGTTCCCGGGCGATCAGCAGCCGCTCCTCGTCGCGGCGGCGCCGGGCGGCGGCGGCGCGTTCGGCGGCGGCCCGGGCCCATTCGGCGCGCCGGACCCGGAGGAGTTCGGAGCCCGCGAGTACGGCGGCGATCCAGGCGGCCACCACCAGTTCCTGCCCCCAGGGGGCGGGACCGTCGCCGGGCGGCGGCAGCCGGGCGTAGAGCCAGTGGGCGATGAGGACATGACCGGTCCAGAAGACGCCCGCCGCCCACCAGGCGGCGTGCCGGTGTCCGGCGGCGCTCACCGAGAAGACCGCGACGGCCAGCGGCAGCAGAACGGGGCCGTAGGGATAGCCGAGCCCGAGATAGAGCAGGGTGAGTCCGGTGACGGCGGCCAGGGCGGGGACCGGCCACCGGGTACGGAGCAGCAGGGTCGCCGGGATCAGCGGCAGCAGCGCCCAGCCGAGCGCGTCCAGCGGCTCGCGGCCCGCGGCGCCGTGGCTCCGGGCGGCGAAGCCCGTACCGACGACGGCGCATACGGTGACGAGCAGGGTCGAGGGCCAGGGCAGCCGGGCGGCGCGGCGGCGCTCTGGGATCCGGGCCCACGGAGGTCCGCCGTCCCCGCCCGCCGCGGGACCGGCGCAGATGGGGGCGGCGTCGTGGTCCATACCGGAAACGCTAGTGCGCGCGGGAACGGCGCGCGTCACCCCGGTGTCGTGATCACCTCTACTCCCCGGGGAGTACGGCCGCCCGCCAGCCGGCCCCGGAGCCGCCCGCCGCCGGGCCGGGACCGTACGGCGGCGGGCGCGGGACAGGGTTGTTCCGGGGTCAGGGCAGGGCCGGCAGGCCGACCTCGTACGCCAGCCGGGCGACGGCCCGGCCGAAGAACGCGTCACGGTCCTCGACGATCCGGTGGAACTGTCCGAAGAGTTCGAAGGAGAGCAGTCCGAAGAGTTCGGCCCAGGCCGCGACCATGGCGAGCACCGTGGCGGGCGGCAGACCGGGGGCGAGGGCCGCGGCGAGGCGGCCGGCCTCGCCGGTCAGGGCCGGGTCGATCGGCGGCGGGGTGAGGGGGGCGGCGGCATGGGCGTCGCGGACCACGGCGATCAGGGCCAGGCCGACCCGGGCGGCCGGTTCGATCGTGTCCCCGGGGGCGGCGTAGCCGGGTACGGGCGAGCCGTAGATCAGGGCGTATTCGTGCGGGTGGGCCAGGGCCCAGGCGCGGACCGCCGTACAGACGGCGGTCCAGCGGGTGACCGGGGGGGTATCGGGCGCGGTCCGGGCGAGAGCGTCCTCGGCGGAGGCGCCGATCGCGTCGTAGGCGTCGACGATGAGCGCCGTCAGCAGTTCGTCGCGGCTGGGGAAGTAGCGGTAGAGGGCGGAGGAGACCATGCCCAGTTCACGGGCGACCGCCCGGAGCGACAGTCCGGCCGCGCCCTCGGTGGCGACCCGGCGGCGGGCCGCGTCCTTGATGGCCGCGGTGACTTCGGCTCGGGCCCGTTCGCGGGCGCCGCGGATGGTGGTCATGGCCCGCAGTCTCGCACGGTTCGGAGCACCGGCCAATTTCGAGAGCGGTGCTCTTGCTTTCCTCCGGCGCAGCCCGCACACTGGAAACGGGAGAGAGCACTGCTCTCGAATACGAACACCGCTCTCGGCCGGGTTGTGACGACCCGGCCCGATCACCGACACAGGAGCAACGGATGTCACAGCACTCCGGTACCGCCGCCACCGGCACCCACTACCTCCGCCCCGGCCGGTTCGACAGCGCCTTCGGCCGGCTGGTGGGCTGGCTCGCCCGGCGCGGCGTGAGCCTGCTGGGGTCGGCCGAACTCTCGGTGGTCGGGCGCTCCAGCGGCGAATGGCGGAGCGTCCCCGTCAATCCGCTGACCTACGGGGGCGAGACCTTCCTGGTCTCCGCCCGGGGCCACTCCCAGTGGGTGCGGAATATGCGGGCGGCGGGCGGCGGGCGGCTGACCCTGGGCCGCTCGGTCCGGAACTTCACCGCCGTCGAGCTGGACGCGGCGGAGAAGCCCGCGGTGCTCCGGGCCTATCTGGAGCGCTGGGGCTGGGAGGTCGGCCGGTTCTTCGGCGAGGTGACGGCGGAGTCGTCGGACGAGGAACTGCGCGCGGCGGCGGACCGGCATCCGGTCTTCCGGCTCACCGTCGAGCGATGAGCCGTACGGCCACGAGCGCCGGGGAACGACCCCGTACCGGAACCGTCCCGGCCGTGACCGGGCCGACGCGTACGGCGCACCGGACGGCCGGCGACCGGCGACCGCCCGGGACGCGCCACGCGTGAGCCCGGGCCCACGAACCCGGCCCGGGCTCACGGAACTGCGGTCACGCGGTCGCCGACGGCTCCTTCTCGTCGTCCCCCGTCGTGCCGTCGCCCTCGCCGTCGGCCCCGTCCGGACGTCCGGCGGGCTCGCCCATCCGGCGGTCCAGGGCCTCCAGGGCCCGGCGGGCGACCCCGCTGCCCCGGACCAGACTCGCCAGGGTCGCCGAACCGCGGGTGATCTCGGTGAAGGCCCGCCACGCGGGGCGCAGCCCGGTGAGCGCGGCGTGGATCAGCCCGGGGCGGCGCTTGAAGACGGCGAGCATCCGGCGGCCGACGGCCATCTCGACCCCGAGCCCGGCCTTCACGGCGAAGGCGTAGTTCAGCGCCTGGCGCCGGGCGTCCACGGCGTCGTGGGCCTCGGCGATCCGGACCGCCCACTCCCCCGCGAGCCGACCGGACCGCAGGGCGAAGGAGATCCCCTCCCGGGTCCACGGCTCCAGCAGTCCGGCCGCGTCACCGCAGACCAGGACCCGGCCCCGGGAGAGCGGGGAGTCGTCGCTGCGGCAGCGGGTGAGATGCCCGGAGGAGATCGACGGCTCGAATCCGGCCAGCCCGAGCCGGGCGATGAAGTCCTCCAGATAACGCTTGGTCGCGGCGCCCTCGCCGCGGGCCGAGATCACTCCGACGGTGAGCGTCCTTCCCTTCGGGAACACCCAGCCGTAACTGCCGGGGATCGGACCCCAGTCGATCAGCACCCGACCGGCCCAGTCCTCGGCCACCGATTCCGGGACCGGGATCTCGGCCTCCAGACCGAGGTCGACCTGGTCGAGCTTGACACCGACATGGGCCCCGATCCGGCTGGCGCTGCCGTCGGCGCCCACCACCGCATGGCCCAGGATCGTTTCGCCGTCGGAGGTGACCACCGCCACCGTCCGCCGGTCGGGGACGGCCGCGCCGTGCTGCTCCACCCGGGAGACGGTGACGCCCGTCCGCAGGACGGCGCCCGCCTTCTCCGCGTGCTCGACCAGCCGGGCGTCGAATTCCGGCCGGTTGATCAGCCCGAAGAGCATCCGCTTCGACTTGCGGGTCCTGGTCAGCCGCCCGTTGAGGGAGAAGGTCACGGCGTGCACCCGGTCCCGCAGCGGCAGTTCGAAGCCCGGCGGCAGACTGTCTCTGGACGGTCCGATGATGCCGCCGCCACAGGTCTTGTAGCGGGGCAGTTCCGCCTTCTCCAGCAGCAGGACCCGGCGGCCCGCGACCGCAGCGGCGTAGGCGGCGGACGCTCCGGCCGGCCCAGCGCCGACCACGATCACATCCCACACCGGGCCGCTGTGCCCCTGTGCTTCCGATCCTGCCCCGGTGACACCGTTCTCGCTGCTCACGATGTGGTTCTGCTCCCGATCCGACGCGTGCCCGCTGCTGCCGTACGGCATCCTACGGCGCGGTCGTCCCGTCACGCTGTGGCAGGATCGATCGCGCGTTCGCCGTACACCAACCCTCAACGTCGCATCCACGAGGAGCGTGCCCATGTCCGACCATTCGATCGCCGAGACCGTCGCGGGGCTGATGCCCCGGGCCCGGACCGAACTGGCCGAGCTGGTCGCGTTCGCCTCGGTCGCGGACCCGGCCCAGTTCCCCCGGAGCGAGTGCGAGGCCGCCGCGCGCTGGTGTGCGGACACCCTGCGCGCCGAGGGCTTCCAGGACGTGTCGGTCTTCGGCACACCCGACGGCACGGAGTCGGTGTACGGATATCTGCCGGGCCCGCAGGGCGCTCCGACGGTGCTGCTCTACGCGCACTACGACGTCCAGCCCCCGCTGGACCCGGACGGCTGGGACTCCCCGCCGTTCGAGCTGACCGACCGGGACGGCCGCTGGTACGGGCGGGGCGCCGCCGACTGCAAGGGCGGCTTCATCATGCACCTCCTCGCGCTGCGCGCCCTGAAGGCGAACGGCGGGGTGCCGGTCGGGGTGAAGGTGATCCTGGAGGGCTCCGAGGAGCAGGGCACCGGCGGTCTGGAGCGGTACGCCGAGGAGCACCCCGACCTACTGACGGCGGACACCGTGGTGATCGGTGACACCGGCAACTTCCGGACCGGGCTGCCGACGGTGACGGCGACGCTGCGCGGGATGACCGTGGTCCGGGTCCGGATGGACACCTTGGCGGGCAATCTGCACTCGGGGCAGTTCGGCGGGGCCGCGCCGGACGCGCTGGCCGCCCTGATCCGGGTGCTGGACTCGCTGCGGGCCGAGGACGGCTCGACCACCGTCGACGGGCTGACGGCCGATCAGGAGTGGGAGGGCCTGGCGTATCCGGAGGACGCCTTCCGGGAGGACGCCAAGGTCCTGGACGGGGTCGGTCTGATCGGCTCCGGCGCGGTGGCCGACCGGGTGTGGGCCAGGCCCGCCGTCACGGTCCTCGGTATCGACTGCCCGCCGGTAGTGGGCGCGACCCCGTCGGTCCAGGCGAGCGCGCGGGCCGCGGTCAGTCTGCGGGTGCCGCCGGGCCAGGACGCGGTGGCGGCGACGAAGCTGCTGACGGCACATCTGGAGAAGCACACGCCGTGGGGCGCGCGGGTCTCGGTGGAGCACGTCGGGCTGGGGCAGCCGTTCCTCGCTGACACCGGCAGCCCGGCCTATACGGCGATGGCGGACGCGATGCGGGTGGCCTACCCCGGCCAGGAGATGCAGGTCTCGGGCGAGGGCGGCTCGATCCCCCTCTGCGGCACCCTCGCGGGGCTCTACCCGGAGGCGGAGTTCCTGCTGATCGGGCTGAGCGAGCCGGCGGCGCAGATCCACGCCGTGAACGAGTCGGTCTCGCCGGAGGAACTGGAGCGGATGTCGGTGGCGGAGGCCCTGTTCCTGCGGAACTACGCGGCGTCCAAGGGTGTGCCGACCGGCTGATCCTTCCGCCGGGCGCCCGGCCTCGCGGCTCGCCCGGCGGCTTGTCTCCGTGAGCCGCCGGGCGATTCGCCGCCGGGAGAACGGCGGACGGCCATCGGCGTGACCGGGCCGACGGCCCGTCAGAGCCGGGGCGGGCCGGGCCGGTCGGAGCGTCAGTGCCGGACCTCCGGTCTCCGGGGCGTCTTCCCTTGCCTGCCGGGGCGGTGATCCGGGACCGGTCCGGGTACGGCTCCGACTCCATCGCGCCGGGCCGCGCGCCGGGCGATTCAGCGTCGGGCGGAGATCGCCGTCGGCGTACTTCCGGGACGCGGCGGTCCGGCCGTGCCTGGGTTCGGGGCATGGGCATCATCGACGTACGGCCCCGGCTCCATAGGTTCCGCTTCCGGATCGGCCAGGCGTATCTCCGGCGCGACGACGGCGGACTGACCCTGATCGACTCCGGTGGCATCGACGCGGCGGCCGTGGTCGAGGAGGGGATCAGGACCACCGGCGAGGACCCCGCCCGGCTCCGCCAGATCGTACTGACCCACTGCCATCGCGACCATGTCGGCGCCGCCGGTGAGCTGGCGGACCGCTACGGCGCCGAGATCGTGGCGCACCGGCTGGACGCCCCGGTGACCCGGGGCGAGGCGCCCGTACCCGAGCCGGTACTCCTCGACTGGGAGCGGCCCCTGCGGGAGCACGGCCTCACCGTGCCAAAAGCCCCGCCGACCAGGGTCGACCGGGAGGTGGCCGACGGCGACGCACTGGACTTCGGCGACGGCGCCGTGGTGGTGAACGCGCCGGGGCACACGGACGGCTCCCTGGGCGTCCATCTGCCCCGGCACGGGGTCCTGTTCACCGGGGACGCGGTCGCCGCCGCCGACCGGGTGATCCTCGGGGTGTTCGACACCGACCGGGCGCGGGCCAAGGCGTCCATGGCCAGGTTCGCCGCCCTCGCCCCGACCACGGTCTGTTTCGGTCACGGGGATCCGGTGACCAGAGACACGGCGGCGGTACTGAAGGCCGCGGCCGAGGAGGCCGCGGCGGCCGGCTGAGTACGGTTCGGTGCGGTCGAAGCACGGGGCGCGGTCAGGCGTGCGCTCCATTGCAGAAACGTTTACTCAATAGAGCGTCAGATGGCCCCGGCAGCCGTCAGCCGACCGGTACGCCCGACTCCAGATTGAGTACGACTCCCCGCTCCCGGGCCCGCAGCGCCCAGCGCAGGCGCTCGTACCGCTGGGGCGGCAGCAGTCCGGCCGCCTCGCGCTCGCCGACGAACCGCCAAGCCCGCAGCTCCCGTCCGGGCAGCCGGACCCGGTCGGCGTCGGCCCGGTCGAGCCGGCCGCCGTCGAAGAGCAGCCGCAGCCCGCCGTGGCCGGGTGGTCTCGGCGGCTCCCAGTCCACCACCAGCAGCCGGGGCACCCGGCCGAGAGCGATGCCCAGTTCCTCGGTGACCTCGCGCATCCCCCCGCGCGCGGGCGCCTCGCCCGACTCGACCACACCGCCCGGGAACTCCCAGCCGGGCTTGTAGGTGGGGTCCACCAGCAGGACCCGGTCCGCGTCGTCGAAGAGGAGCACCCCCGCGGCGACGGTCTCGGCGGCGGGCCGCGGGGTCTGCACGATCTCGCAGACCCCCGCCTCCCCGGTCCGTACCGCCTCGGCGATCCGGTGCGCGGTCCCGCGCGGGTCGAGCCTGCCGTTGTCGACCACGAAGGAGTCGTCGCGCAGCCACTCCAGGGCCGCGCGATACGGCTCGACCTGCTCGTACGCCCAACGGCGGCGCCGTTCCCGGTCGGCGGGGGCGGCTCCCCCGTCCGCGCCCACCGCGCCCGCCGGGCGCGCGGCTCCGGACCCTTGGTCGCCGCAGCGACCGCCACCGCCGTCGGCGGACTCGGCCCGAGCCTCGATCCGGGCGCGCAGGATCGTTTCGTCCGGCGCCAGCAGCACCTGGCACACCGGAATGCGCCGGGCGGCCAGACCGCCGAAGATCTCGTCCCGGTACTCCTGGCGCAGCAGGGTCATCGGCACCACCAGCACCCCGCCCAGCTCGGCCAGCATGGCGGCGGCCGTGTCCACCACGAGCTGCCGCCAGATGGGCAGATCCTGGTAGTCCGTCACCTCGTCGAGGGCCTTCGGCGGCAGCAGCAGCCGGAGTCCGTCGCCGATCAGTTCGGGGTCGTACAGTGTGCTGTTCGGGATCAGCTCGACCAGTTCGCCCGCGGTGGTCGTCTTCCCGGCTCCGAACGCGCCGTTCAGCCAGACGATCACGTTTCCCCCTCTTCCATAGCCCACAGTGGATTGCCCGCAACGCCGTACCGCGTAACCCGCCGGAACCATCCCTGGCCGTCACCGGTCGAACTGTGTCCGCCGGTGCACCCGATTCCGTGCCGGGCGTCCGCGGAGGCGCATAGCCGTCTCACCCTACGAAAGGGGTCCCGAGACGTCTCCGCCCCTACCGGGCCCGGCGATGGCCGGACCCGGTCGTCCACCGTTCCCCCGCCGTTCGTCCACCAGATCTCCGGACGGCCACCGGGTCCTGAGCCGTCGTACGGCGGCTTCCGGGTCCGGGGCGGCCCGCCCCGGACACCGGAACCGCTCGCACTCCGCCACTCATACGCCGCCGCAGACAGCCGTCTCGTCCGGCGCTCCGTCCGCCTTCTCGTCCGGCCGGGCGTACGGCGCCGTCACCAGCGCCGCCGCCCCGATCAGCCCGGCGTCGCCGCCCGTCAGCGCCGGGGCCACGACCAGCCCCCGGGTGAACGAGAGCGTGGCGTAGTCGCCCATGCTCCGCCGCAGCGGTTCGAAGAGGACGTCGCCCGCCCCGGCCACCCCACCGCCGATCACCGCCGTCTCGACGTCGACGAGCGCCGCCGCGGCCGCGATCCCCGCCGCCAGCGCCTGGGCGGCCCGGGCGAAGGAGGCCCGGGCCACCGGGTCACCGGCCCGCGCGGCGGACGCCACGGCGGCGGCCGTGATCTCCCCGCCGGGGCCCGGCCGCCAGCCCGCCGCGAGGGCCCGGCGGGCGATGTTCGGCCCGCTCGCGATGGACTCGACACAGCCGCGCCCGCCGCAGGGGCACAGGTCGCCGTCGAGGTCGACACTGATATGGCCGAGGTGACCGGCGTTGCCGCTGGGGCCCGGATGGACCCGGCCGCCGATGACCAGACCGGCGCCGACCCCCGTCGAGACCACCAGACACAGGGCGTTGTCCCGACCCCGGGCCGCGCCCCGCCAGTGCTCGGCCGCGGCCATCGCCACCCCGTCGCCGACCAGCCCGACGGGCAGCCCGCCGGTCACCCGGCGGACCCTGGCCACCAGTGGGAAACCCCGCCAGCCGGGGACGTTGACCGGACTGACCGTCCCCTCCGAGGCGTCGACGGGCCCGGCACTGGCGATGCCCACGGCCACCACACGCCGCCACTGCGGTCCGGCGGAGAGTTCGGCCAGCACCTCCGCCACCGCGCCCATCACCGTCTCGCCGTCCTCCAGGGCGGGGGTGTCCCGGCGCGCCCTCAGCCGGATCCGGCCCGCCCGGTCGACCAGTCCCCCCGCGATCTTCGTACCGCCGATGTCCAGCGCCGCGACAAGTTGCGTCCGCATGGTTCCCACGTCCCCGTTCCCCCGGTACAGTGCCGCAACCGCGGCACCGGGCGTCCAGTCTTCCCTCCCCTGACAACGTTGTCCAGGTTCTATGCTCAACGCTGCAACTCCACTTCACCGCACGACGACGGGACGACGACACCGTGGCCGAGACCGACCGTTCCCCCCTCCTCTCCGAACGTTCCCGGGGCCCTCAGTCCCGGTACGGCAACCGGCCGACGATGAAGGACGTGGCGGCACGCGCGGGGGTGGGGCTGAAGACCGTCTCCCGGGTCGTCAACGGGGAGCCGGGAGTCACCGCGGACACCGAGCGCCGGGTCCAGGAGGCGATCGACTCGCTCGGGTTCCGCCGCAACGACAGCGCCCGGGTGCTGCGCAAGGGCAGGACCGCCTCGATCGGCCTGGTGCTGGAGGATCTGGCGGACCCCTTCTACGGGCCGCTGAGCCGGGCGGTCGAGGAGGTCGCCCGGGCGCACGGCGCCCTCCTCATCAACGGGTCGAGCGCCGAGGACCCGGAGCGCGAGCAGGAGCTGGCCCTCGCCCTGTGCGCCCGGCGGGTGGACGGGCTCATCGTCATCCCGGCCGGTCACGACCACCGCTATCTGGAGCCCGAGATCAAGGCGGGGGTGGCCACCGTCTTCGTCGACCGCCCGCCGGGGCGGATAGCCGCCGACGTAGTGCTCTCCGACAGCTACGGCGGGGCCCGGGCGGGGGTGGCCCAGCTGATCGCCCACGGCCACCGCCGGATCGGTTTCATCGGCGACCAGCCCCGGATCCATACGGCGGTGGAGCGGCTGCGGGGCTACCGGGCGGCGATGGAGGACGCCGGTCTCACGGTCGATCCGGACTGGGTCTCCCTCGGGTCGACGGCGCCCGAACGGGTCCGGCGGGCGGTGGACGACATGCTCGACGGCTCCGGCCCGGTGACGGCCCTGTTCGCGGGGAACAACCGGGTGTTGGTGACCGTGGTCCGGGCCCTGGCCGACCGGGAGCGGAAGGTCGCGCTCGTCGGCTTCGACGATATGGAGCTGGCCGATCTGCTCGGGATCACCGTCATCGCCCAGGACGCGGCCCTGCTGGGCCGGACGGCGGCCGAGCGGCTGTTCCGGCGGCTCGACGGCATCGAGGAGGAGCCGGCCAGGCTGACGCTCCCGACCCGGCTGATCCCGCGCGGCTCCGGGGAACTCCCTCCGGCGTAACGTCCCTTCGGACACGGGTACGCCCCGTCCGCCGACGCCCCCTCCCCCGCTACGCGGCACGGTCCGTTTCCTTCGGATCGTCCGATCCCCGGTTGATATGCGCCGGCCTCGCCGGACTCCGCCTCACCGCCGGCTTCATCCGGTCCGCGAGGTGGTCCGGGACCTCAACCCTCGGTACGGCGCCGGTAGGTGTTGATCACTACGCCGGACGGTGTCGGCCGCGTCGCGGTCAGGGTCAGGCGGCGGCTCTTGCCGTCGGCGAAGAGCCGCTTGCCGCCGCCCAGGACGAGAGGAAAGACCAGCAGCCGGTACTCGTCGACGAGGTCGTGTTCCATCAGGGTTCCGAGCAGCCCTCCACTGCCCAGCACCACCGTCTCCTTCTCGGACGCGGCCTTGATACGGCTGACCTCCTCCGCCGGATTCGCGCCGAGGACGGTGGTATTCACCCAGCCCGGATCCCCGAGCGTGCGGGAGGCCACGTACTTGGGCATCGCGTTCATCGCGGCCACCGCGGAGTCGTTCATATCGGCGTACGGCCATGTGGCGGCGAAGATCTCGTACGTTCTGCGGCCCAGGAGCAGGGCTCCGGCCCCAGCCGTGGCCTCGCTCATGAAACGCTCCACCGCCTCGTCCACAAAGGGCAGCACCCAGCCGCCCTGATCGAACCCGCCGTCCCGGTCCTCATCGGCCGAGAGGACCGACTGCATGACGCCGTCCAGCGAGACGAAGTTGACCACGACCAGCTGTCCCATGTGCTGCTCCCATCTGTGTGCATGCCTCATCGAGGCTGACTCCGCACAGGAGCGGGACTCATCGGTCGCGGCGGCAGCCGCGTCCCGGGCCAGGCGTTGATCCCGAAGAAACGGCCTCGCCTCCACGGCCGCGCCCCGCGCCCCTGTCCGGCGCGGGGCGCCGCCGTGCCGGGTCCGCCGCCCGGGGGCTTCTGGTCCAGACCTGACCGGAACCGTATGCCGCCCGTCGGACGTCCTGAGCGCTGGACCCCGGAACGACACGAGTCAGCACGGAGCGCCTTCACAGGACACACATATTATCGGCCGAGTCATCCGCATATCAGCCAAATCATTGGGGAATCTGCGCTTCCCATTGCTTCACGAGATATGTCCGGACAGTCTTTCTTCCGCCATCGGGGCGCGGACCCCGATGACATCGGCGAAGAGGGAGGGCTCGACCTCATGTCCATTCGCAAGATGTTCGCCACCGCCGCGGTGGTGGCGGCCGTGGCCGGTGCCGGACTGATGACCGCTCCGACCGCCCAGGCGGCCGACACCGGCACGACGACGTCGTCGGTCCAGCCCACGAGGTGGACCCCGTGGGGCAGCTATTCAAACCTGGGCCAGTGCCACTGGGCGGGCAACTGGGCCGTCATGAACGCGGGCGCGTCCTACTTCAACTGCGCCCACAACGCCCAGACCAACCTCTACGACCTGTTCATCTGGCGCCCCTGACGCTCCGAACCGCACCCAGCACGTCACGCCCGCGGCCGTGCACGGCCGCGGGCGTCCCCCGTTCCGGGCGGGGTCCGGCTACCCGGGCTCGGCGCCGGGCCGGGACGCCGGGCCGGTACTGCGGGCGGGGGCGTACGCCTCCAGTCCGGCACGGGTCAGTCCGGTGCGTCCGGTGACCTCCGGCGGATCCAGCGCGCCGCAGTCGAGACCCCGGAGCAGGAACCCGGCGAGGGCCCTGGCCGTGGCGGGTTCGTCCAGCACGTCGCCGGTGTTCCGGGCCGCGTACGAGGCGAGCCGGGCGGCGGCCCGGTCGAGGCCCTCGCGGTAGAAGGCGAACACGGCCGCGTACCGGGTGGGGAGTTGGCCGGGATGCAGGTCCCAGCCCTGGTAGTAGCCGCGGGCCAGCGCTCGCCGGACCAGGCCGTAGTGCAGCCGCCAGGCTTCGTGGACGTGTTCCGCCGGGCCGACGGGCAGCACATTGGTGGAGCCGTCCGAGACCCGGACACCGGTTCCCGCCGCCGCGACCTGCATCACGGCTTTGGCGTGGTCGGCGGCCGGATGGTCGCTCGCCTGGTGTCCGGCGGCGATGCCGAGACCGGCGCTGTAGTCGTAGGTGCCGTAGTGCAGCCCGGTGAGTCGCCCTCCGGCGGCGTCGATCAGCCGCGCCACGGTCGCGGTGCCGTCGGCGGCCAGGACCGCCTGGCTGGTCTCGATCTGGACCTCGAACCCGATCCGGCCGTCCGCGATGCCGTGCGCCCGCTCGAACGCCGTGAGCAGCCCGGCCATCGCGATGACCTGCTCGGCCCGGCTCACCTTCGGCAGGGTGAGGACCAGTCCCCCGGGCAGCCCGCCGTGTTCGACCAGCCCGGTGAGGAAGACGTCGAGGGTCCGGATGCCCCGGTTCCGTACCGCGGCCTCCAGAGACTTCATCCGGATACCGGTGTACGGGGCCGCGTCGCCCCGCCGGTACGCCTCGGCGACCAGCCGTGCCGCGCGGGCGGCGTGCCCGTCCTCCTCCGCGTCGGTCCGGCCGTCGTAGCCGTCCTCGAAGTCGATCCGCAGATCCTCGACGGGCTCCCGCGCGAGCTTGGTCCGAACCCGGTCGTAGACGGCCTCGGCCCGCGCGCCGGGCAGCCCGATGACGGCTCCGAAGGAGGCCGCGTCCGGGGCGTGTTCGGCGAGTACGCCGAGGGCCGCGCCGCTCCAGGTCCGGAGGGTGTCGGTGGTGAGGTCACGGGCGGACACATAGACGGTGTGGACCGGTTGGCGGGTGCCGGGGTCGCCGGGGTAGCGCCGGGCGAGTTCGGCGTCGACCGGCGCGAGCAGGGTGTCGACCGCGGCGCCGGTCGCCGTACCGAAGGTGGTGGCCGGTGGTTTCCGCTGCGCCATCGCCGTACGCCTCCCCTTCCGCGGTACGGAGTCACGCGTTCGTACGGGGCAGCTAAGCGGTGGTCGTGATCGCCGTCAACGGCGCCGGTGGCGGGCCGGAACGGCCGGAGCCGCACGGTGGGGTTCCACCGTGCGGCTCCGGCCGTACGTCCGTCTCCCCGGATCGGCCGTCGCGGCGGCGACGGATCCCGGGGGCCGGTTCAGCCCTTGCGCTTGTTGATCTCCTCGGTGAGTTGGGGGAGGACGGTGTGGAGGTCGCCCACGACGCCGTAGTCCGCCAGCTCGAAGAT
>NZ_JBEYIS010000037.1:0-81491 GCF_040635975.1 Streptomyces sp. NPDC006798 | reverse complement strand
TCGTACTGGACGTACTTGGGAATCCCGACAACACAGCGATTGTGCGTGCCGGGCGTCGCGGGCCAGGCGGGACTTTCCGGACACGCCCTAGGCCGAGGCCGGGCGAGGGGCGCGGCGCATGGACCAGAGGGTGGGGCCGCCGCCCGGGAGGGTCAGCTGCTGCTGGGTCGTGAAGCCGAAGTACTCGTAGAAGGGGAGGTTCGACTCCTTGGAGGACTCCAGGTAGGCGGGGAGGCCCGCCGCGTCGGCCTTGGCGAGGCCGGAGCGGAGGAGGGCCGCGCCCTGGCCGGTGCCCTGGGCGGCGGGGTCGGCACCGATGACCGCGAGGTACCAGTGGGGTTCCTGGGGGCCGTGGGCGGCGGCGGCCTGGACCGCGGCGCCGAAGAGGTCGGCGCGGTCGCCCAGGATGGCGGTGAGTTCGCGGATGGTGTCCTCGTCGGGGACGGCCTTGTCCCGGCCTTCCGGGGAGACCCAGAACGCCGCGGCGGACTCGGTGCGCTCGCAGACCGCGTTGTGGACGTACTGGCGGCTGAAGATGGTGCCGAAGTAGGCGGTGAGCGATTCCTCGCGGGTCTCGTCGACCGGGAAGAACCAGCGCATCATCGGGTCGTCGTCGAAGGCGCGGGCGAGGGAGCGGCTGATCGTCGCGGCGTCGGCGGCGACCGCCGTGGCCGGGGGGTTCTTAAGAGCCATAGATGTATTTTGCAATCAGCTGTTGGGGCTGGTGGGGGCGGGGTCGGGTGAAGGGGCGAGGAGTTCGGGCAGAGGGGTGAGGAGGCTCTGGTCCGGGGTCTGTTCGGTGAGTCGGGCGAAGGTTCTGTGCCAGGCTCGCGGGTCGTCGCCGAGGGTCGTACGGAGCAGTTCGGCGACCGCCGCCAGGGCTTTCTCGACCTCCTGGCCGGGAGTGTCGTCGCGGCGGCGGGCGCGGTTGAGCCAGGCGAGGACGGTGGCGGCGGGGGCCGTCTCCCGGACCAGTTCCTCGCCGGTGATCCGGCCGTCCCGGAGGAGGTCGTCGTAGAGGAAGTCGACCGGTTCGCGGGTCCAGCTGCCGAGGCCGTGGCGGAGCCGGGCCAGGGTCAGGTCCCGGTCCGCCGGGGGTGTCCGGCGGGACGGGACCGGTAGCCGGGCCGCGTGGCGGAGTCGGAGGCCGTGGGGCGCGCGGGCGTTCCGTACGACCGTCTCCCAGGCGGGGACGGGGTCCTGGGCATGGGCCGCTTCCAGGCCCGGCCAGTCGGGGGCGCCCGGGTGGTCGTCGAGGATCCGGGCCGTATCCCAGGGGCCCTTGGCCCGGCGGAGTCGTTTCACCAGCCGGTCGGCGGCGAGTTCGCGGTTCCGGCGGGCGGTGATCGGTTCGGCCGGGTCGGGTCCGGTGAGCGCCTTCTGGACCAGCCGGGTGGCGGTGGCCCCGAGCGCTCCTCCGTCCGCCAGTCCGGCCAGCGCCTTCGGGCCGCCGTGGCGCAGGGTGTTGAGACAGGCCGTCAACTGCTGCGCCAGGCTGAGCCGGTTGCCCTCGCGGGTGACCGTCAGGGCGATCATTTCCGGTTCGGCGGACTCCAGCCAGACGAGGCCGCCCGGGATCGGTGCCGCGGGGTCCGCCGCCGCCCCCGCGAGGACGTCGGCGGCCAGTCGGCCGGGTCTGGCCACGATCCGCCGCCGGATCCGGCTGTCGGCGCCGCCGCGTAGCAGGGCCAGGTCGACCTCCGGGTCGGCGAGGTCCGCCAGCCGGGCCACGGAGGGCTCGTCGAGCCGTCGCGCCTCCCGGGCCAGGATCCGGCGGGCCGTACGGTCCCCGGAGGCCAGCAGCCGCTCGAATGCCGGACGGGGGGTGGGGGTGCGGCGCATGAGATACGCGGCCAGCCGCCAGGCCGTGTCCGGGGCCGCGTTCGCCAGCACGGCGGCCACGGCGCCTTCCGGCGCCAGGCACAGCAGGGCGCCCAGGGGCCAGGGCCAGCGGTAGTCGCCGCGGGCGAGGAGTTTCAGGGCCTCGTCGGCCGTGGCGGGGGCGGGGCGGGGCGCCGAGGGGCCGGCTCCGCCCGCCCTCGGTGACCACGGCGGGCCGTCGCCGGGCCGGTTGCCGACGGTGGAGGCGGAGGTGGAGGACGGCGGCTGGGGCGTACGGAATCGGGTCAGCAGGTCCCGCCAGCTCGGGCCGTGTCCCGGGCCGTTCCAGTCGGTCGCGGCCAGTGCCTCGTCGGCGACCGTAGCGAACGCGAGCCAGGCGCCGGGGTCCGTACCCAGCTCCCGCTCCAGCAGCTTCGCCACGGCCCGCTCCCAGGCGGCGGCGAAGGTGAGTTCGTCCCAGCGGTAGTGCCCCATCAGCAGCCATACGGCGGGGCAGCGGGTCAGCAGGTCCTCGGATCCGATCACCCCGTGCAGCCAGGCCCGTTCGAGCAGCCGCTCGGCCCGGCCCCAGTCGGTCGCCTCGCCGAGCAGTGCCAGCACCTCGTCCCGGGTCGGCGGCTCGCACCGGTGCGCCCGCTCCGGCTCGCCTCGGGCCGAGAGCGCCCGTTCCAGCCAGGCCGGGTGGTGCCATCCCGGGGTGTCCGCGACCCGGTGCGCCGCCAGATAGCGGAGTACCCCGGGGTCCTCGGGCAGCGGTGCCGTTCCGTCGGGGGCGAGGTCCAGCAGCAGATCCACCGCCCCGAGCGCCGCCCTGGCCCACTCACTCCCCGGCTCCGAGGGGGGTGCGAAGGAGGGGGATGGAGGGAGGGAGGAGGAAGGGGGTGCAGAAGGGGATGCGGGAGGAGATGAGGGGGGTTCGGAGGGCGCGAGGGGCGGCAGGGCCGTCGCCGCCTCCGGCAGCGTGCCCCGGTGGGCGGCGAGCACTCGCGAGGTCGTGGGGGTGATGCCCTCGGCGGGCGGCAGCAGGGCCGCCAGCGCCTTACGGTCCGCCGGGCTCCACAGGCCCTCCGCCGCCAGGTCCGTCAGGGCGGCGACCGCGTGCGCGGCGGGGCGGGCCGCGGTGAGGAGTTCGACGGGGGTGAGCAGTCCGGCCCGGACCATGCCGACCGCCCACCGGCCCGCCGCTTCGGGCAGTTCCTCGGTGGCGAGCCGCCGCCCCGGGGGTGTGAGGTCGCCCGCCACCCGGTCGCGCCGCCAGGCGTCGTTGAGAAGGGTGAGCTGGAAGGCGGCCCGGTCCTCGTCCGTGGCGTCCTCGTGGCGGACCAGGTCCTGGGCCGCCTTCGGCATGAAGGGCGCCCGGCGGTTGGCGGCGGCGATCGCGGGCATGTCGTGCGCGTACGGCTCGTTGAGCAGATCGCGCAGGGTGCTGGTGCCCCGGGCGGCGGCCAGCAGCCGGGGCAGGGTCGCCGGGTCCTCGTACGCCTCGCCGTCCGACCGCAGCCGGGCCGCTCCGCCGGGGGTGTCGAGGGCGGCCGTGACCTCGTCCCGGACGGCCGGGAGCAGGGAGCGGGCCGCCGACGGGTCGGCGAGTACGGCCCGGAGCGCCCCGGCTCCCCGGCGCTCCCAGATCCGCAGCAGCGCGTACCGCTGGGCCACTCCGCGGGCCCCGTGCGCCAGGGCCCTGACCACCAGTTCGGGGTCTCCGCTGCCGAGGAAGGGGGCGGTTCTGCCCCGGGTCGGCTCCCCGCCGGACGACAGCAGTTCGGCCCGGAGCCCGGGGTCGAGCGGTACCCGGTCGACCGCGTGCGCGATGGTCCGGCGGAGCGACGGCGTGCAGCGCGCGTTGCGGTAGACGGCGGCGTTGACCCCGGGGTCGTCCGCCGAGACCAGGGCCTTGAGGATCCGGGCGTCCAGCCGGGGGTGTTGGGCGAGGGCCGTCCTGGTCCGGGGATCGCCGTACCGCAGTACGGCACCGGTGAGTACGGGGCCGGGCACGGTCCCCCGGGACAGCAGGTCCCTGACCGTGCGGTCCGGCAGGGCGGCCACCGCGGCGGCGGCCCACCCGGGCGGGGTGTGTTCCAGCAGCAGGGCGAGGGTCGCGGTGGTGGACGCGGGTGGCAGCGGGGCGTCTTCGACCGGGACGGGAGCGGATGCCAGCAGGTCGGGGAGGGTGCCGGGGAAGGCACCGAGCCGGTCGTGGAGCCCGCGCCAGCGGCGGGGGTCGGCCGCGAGATGACCCTCCACCAGCGCCGCGAGTTCGGTCCGGGGGTGGGTCCGGGGGTGCGGGTGGGTGGCGCGGGGGCCTTCGCCGGGCCCGGACCTTTCGGCGGGGACGGGGTGGGGAGTGGCGGATTCCGGGTCCTCGCCGCCCGTCCGCGGGGCGGGCGTAAGCGGTTCGGCGAGGGCGGCCCCGGGAGCCGTGGGTGCCGCCTCCCGGGCGGCGTCCGTCCCTGCGGCGGTGCCCTCGCGCGGGGCGCCTCCGTCGGGCGGTGGGGTGAGCGGCAGGGCCGCCAGCGCGCGGGCCGGGCGGGTCCGGTGGATGAGAGCGGCGACGAGGTCCCCGTCCAGTTCACCGGCCGCGCGGGCCGCCCGCGCGAGCCGGGCCACGGCCGCCCCCGGCGTCCGGCCCGACGCGAGCGCGGCCCGCAGCTCCGCCGCCGCGTCCCCGGGTGCCGGTGCCGGTGGCCCGGGGGGCTCTCCCGCCGGGCTTTCGGCGGTCAGCAGGGCCAGCAGTCCGTCCCGCAGCCTCGTCTCGTCCCCCGTGAGGGGCTGCTCCGCCGGGCCGCCCGGCCCCCTGTGCCCGTCACGCTCTTCCGTCCGCTCGGTACTCGGCATGTCCGTGTCCGTCCCCCGTGCTCCCCGGTTCCCACCGCCGCGCCACGACCCCGGCGGCCTCCGTGGTGCCCATCTCAGCACGCGCCACTGACAATCCGTTCGGCGTGCCCGCCTCCCGGGCCCGCGGGGAGTTCGGTCCTGCGGTAGGCGCCCGGCGCCGCGCCGTACGCGGCCCGGAACGTCCGGCTGAAGACGGACGGGTTGGTGAACCCCCAGTGCGCGGCGATGTCCGCGACCCGCCAGGACGCGAGCGCCGGATCGCGGAGATCCCGCCGGCAGCGCTCCAGCCTGCGCTCCCGGATGGTCGCCGCGACCGTCGTCCGGCGCCCCTCGAAGAGGGCGTGCAGGGTACGCAGGGACATCTGGTGCTCGGCGGCGATCGCGGCCGGGGTCAGCCGGGGGTCGCCCAGGTTGACGTCGATGAAGAAGTCGATCCGGGTGAGCAGGGCCGTACGGCGGGTCTCGTCCGGGAGGGTCCGCTGCCGGTCGAGGTGGTGGGCGAGGAACGTCACGGCCAGGTCCCGGGTGACGGTGTCCAGCCTGCGCCGGTCGGCCTGCGGGATCCGGCCGCCGTGCCGGGCGCAGGAGAGCAGATAGCCCCGGAGGACGTCGCCCACTCCCCCGCCGCCGGTGAGCCGCCGGGCGAGGAGTCCGTCGGTCCGGTCGGAGGGCAGCGGGATCACCGTTCTCGGCAGCCGGAGCATCACATGGCGCACCCCGGCCGGGTCGGTCGTCCAGGACTCCAGTTCGTGGGAGGTGTCGAACAGCACCCAGTCACCGGTGTTCAGCGCCACCGAGTTGTCGTGCTGGGAGAACATCATCGATCCCCCGGTGATAAGGGCGAGTTGGTAGTGCTCCGGATCGGAGCGGCGGATCAGCGACGGCGTCCGGACCGACTGGACGGGCGTGTACTCGAACATCGAGAACGCGGTGCTGTCGAGTTCGAGCGTGCCCGCGCGCGCCTGGAAGGCGACGGGGTCGGGACAGCCGATCCGTACCGGGGCGACATCACGGCTCACCAGGTCGGTGAACCAGTCGAATCGGTCGGTGACGGGAACCAGGTCCGTTCCGATCAGTGGGATCAATGCACTGCCTCTCTGCGAAGCCGCCGTCGCCCGGTGGTGGCGCGGGGCGCGCGGTGCCCGCGGGGGTGGGCGCGGGACGGCGGAGCCGGTCGTAGAGCCGCCGGAAGGGCCGTCGGGGGGTCGGTCCCCGACCTGTCTGCTACGTAGTCGAACGTTGATCGACGTCCCTAACACTGTTAGATCGCTCCTTCACGCTACTACACTGACGGCACGGCAGAAGCGAATCACCGCCCCCTAACCGGCCGGTTCCCGGGGCCGGTTGCCCGGTCCGCGGAGACTCGTACGGCCCGTCGGAACGCGATCGGCCGGGCTTCCGCGGGACGCCCGGGACAGGGGGCGCCCGGGACAAAGGGCGACGCACCGACGGCAACGGAACGTGGAGCGTGATGGCGTGACAGGCGGGAAGACCAGGGGTGGTACGACCTGGAACATCTGGCTGTGGCCCGAGAAGACGCCACGGGGCGAGCCCCCGCTCTCACTCGACCGGATCGCGACGGCCGCCGTCGCGCTGCTGGACGAAGAGGGTATCGACCGTCTCACCATGCGGCGGCTCGCGGACCGTCTCGGCGTGATGGCCCCGTCCCTGTACTGGCATATCGACACCAAGGACAATGTCGTCGATCTCGCCCTGGACGCGGTCTTCGGGCCACCGCCGGGCGCTGCGGGCGCGTCCGGCGGGCCGTGGCGGGAGGATGTGAAGGCGGTGGTGGCGGGGATCCGGGAGACTCTGCTCCGGCATCCCTGGTCGACCGCGGCGCTGGCCAGCCGCCCGCCGTCGGTGGGGCCCAACTTCCTGGCCCGGATGGAACTTCTCCAGGCCGCCCTCGCCCGGGCCGGGCTGCACGGCACCGAACTCAAGTCCGCGACCTGGGCCCTGTTCAACCATGTGATGGGGTTCACCTGGTCGGGGTCGACTCTCCGTGTCCCCGACGCGGAGCGGGAGGCTGGCCGGGAGCTGATGCGGGACAACAGTGACCGGTATCCCCACCTCGTCCTCAACGACGGTATCTACTGCACCGGCTGGGACGACCTGTTCGCCGCCGGATTCGAGTTCCTGCTCGACGGGATCTCGGCGCGACTCGCGGCGACGGCCGGGGCGGAGGGGGCCGGGGCGGGGTCCGGAGCGGATGGATCCGGGGCGGAGGGGTCCGGGGCGGAGAGGCCCGGGGCCGGGCCGGAGGGGGCACGGAAGGAGCCGGTACGGGCGGAGGCCGCTGTCCCGGAGTCGTAGCGGCCCCGGCGGACAGGCACGGGCACATACGGAGACGTACCGAGGCGTACGGAGCCGTACGCGGCCGGGGCCGTACGCGCGGCCGTCCGTCCGGACAGCCCCTCCGGCGGAACGGGGGACAAGTAAGGACCCGGAGACGCGAGAGAAGGCCCTCCGTCCCGTCCCCCGGGGGAGAGGGACGGGACGGAGGAGGCCGGCCCCGCGGTCGCACGCGCCGCCGCCATGGAGGCCACTCTCATGCGGCGGTCGGCGTGCCGGGGGCCGGGCGCGACCGGCGGCCGGGCTCAGGAGCAGCCGGTCGCCGTGCAGTTGGTCTCGGGGCCCGGGCGCCACTCCCCGGGCCGGTCCGAGACCCAGTACACGACCTTGACCCGCCGTACCGGCCCCGGGTTCGTACCCGGGAGGGTAAGGGTTCCGGCGAAGTCGCGGACGGTCGCGTTCGGGTTGTCCGCGCAGAACTGGCTCGATGTGCTCGATACGGAGGTGCCGTCCGCCGCGTACGCGGTGAACTCGGCGTAGCGGCAGCCGCTCACGGGGCGGTTCCGTCCGCTGTACGTGACCGGTCCCTCGCCGCCGCCCCGGGGCCAGCGGAGATAGCCGATGGCGTTGCTGTTGCCGTAGTCGAGCCGGAAGTCGGTCGCGGGGGCCTGGGGCACCACGGCCCGGACCGGGATCAGCGGTCGCAGTTCTTCATACGAAACCTGGTCGAAGATCCCGAAGTAGTACTGCGTCCAGAACTCCGTGGGCTGGAGGGTACGGGTGTCGACGTGCGGGGACGCCTCGACGCCGACCCAGCCGTAGAAGCGGCCGGAGTCGCCGACGACCTGGAGCATCGGCTGGACGTGTGAGTTGGCGGGATAGCAGTCCTTGGCGCCCTTGGTCAGGGTCTGGCACCAGTACTCGGAGGCGTTCTGCCGTCCGCCGCCGGTCTCGGCGAGATAGCGGACCCGGTCCTTGTCCGGGTAGTTCACGTCCTTGCATCCGGTGTCGTGCTGGAGATAGCCGAGACAGCCGCCGTCGGGGCAGGGCTTCCACGGGTTCGCGGTGTTCTCGCCGTCGCGGGCGCTGAAGGTGAAGTAGCCGCCGGCCCATTCGCGGTGGACCTTGCCCGAGCCGATCGAGACGAAGGAGCCGAGGTAATGGCGGGCGTTGTAGCGGGCGTCGGTGGCCAGGGAGCCCATCGGGGTCCGGCTCTGGTCGGTGAGCGGGGCGTTGCTGCCGTAGCCGACGCCGAAGTTGGCCTCGTAGTCGCTGAACTCTCCCGGGGCCGGGAACTGTACGGGTCCGGGGCGGGTCGGGCTGTCCTGGACGCCGGGGTAGAACGTGGGGCTGGTGATCCGGGCGACGTCGCCTCCGGCGAGTGAGGCGGTGACGTCCCAGTGCTCGGTCAGCGGCCGGGGCAGGGCGGCGCCGGTCGCGCCGGTCCGCCAGACGACGGTCAGCTTCCCGCCGGGCGTGTGGGTGTACGTCCCCCGGTACGCGCCCGTCGGCGCGCCGGTGAACCCGTCGGCGGTACGGACGTCGCAGACGGGAACGGCTCCGCCGCAGTCGGCCTTCTTGGCGTTGATCCGGGGCGCCTGGTCGGCCTGGCCCCACTGCCAGTACCGGGTGCTGACGGTGCCGTCGGTCCCGAAGACGTAATAGCCGAGCCGGGTCCAGGTCGGCGGGCGTACGGCGTCGCTGGTGTCCTGGAGGCGGCCCACGGAGACGACCCAGTTGGCCTTGCCGCCGGGAAGGGCGGCGGCCACGGGCGCGGGCGGCCGGGGTTCGGGCGCCGTGGTCCCGGCCGCCGCGGCGCCCGGCAGCAGCAGGGCGCACAGGGCGGCGACGAGCGCGAACAGGACCACGGCCGCGGAGGGCCGCGGCTTCTTCCTTCCGTACGGTCGTGGGTGCAAGTCGGGTCCCCTCATCGGGTGGGATACGTCATGGGGCACTGCCGGACGGCACGGACGGGCCGCCCGCCGCCGAGGATCGGAGGGCGGCCGGGGGCGCGGGTCAGGCGCGGCTGTAGTTCTCCGGCCGGCCGCACAGCGTGCCCGCGGCGAAGTTCTTACACACCGTGATCTTCACGCGGTCGACGTTCGCGTTACCCAGCAGCATGGCGAGATCCTTGTTCCCCGACGCGACGGTCCGCGAGTCCGAGGCGATCATCTTCGATCCGTCGAAGGCCTCGAAGACGGCGGTCGTGGAGGACCCGCTGCCCGGTTCGCTGTAGACCTTTCCAGTGATGTTCGGGATGCCCCAGTTCCACTTGATCAGACCGGAGGTGTAGCCCAACAGACAGTCGGAGTTGAAGTAACACACGTGGAAGTTGTCGTCCGGGCCCGCCGGCGCGGCCGTCGCCGGGGCGGCCGTCGCGATGGATCCGAGGAATGCGGCCGAGAGCAGTGTGCCGAGAAGGCGCTTCTTCACTGTGATCCCTTTCAGGGGTTCGGGCGTTTCACGGATGGGTGCCTGGCGGCGTTCTCCTTACGGGGCACGGTCGGTCACCCCGTACGCGGGGCGGCTGCGCGCCCTGTGACGGAAGTGATACCGCTGCCCCGTCGCGCTGCGGAAGAGCGGCCGCACGGACCGCAAAGAGGTTCGCGCTCACGGTCACATCACGTCGAGAAATGGGTAGTTACCGCCCCGACCGGGTGCGCACGGCCTCCGGGCACGGCGGACTGGCGCAATGGAAGGGGTGGTTGGTGTGCGGAAGCGGCGGACGGCGCCTCAGAGCAAGGCCGACTATGTGTACGGCGTCCTCCTCGACGACATCCGCAACGCCCGGATCCCGGGCGGCTCCCCGCTGCGCGCGGCGCCGGTCGCGGCCCGGCTGGGGGTGTCGATCACTCCGGTGCGGGAGGCGCTGCGGCGGCTGGAGAAGGACCGGCTGATCAGTTACGAGAGCCATCACGGGGCCACGGTCATCGATCTCAGCGACGAGGCCCTGGTCGAGTACTACGACGTACGGGCCGTGGTGGAGGGGCTGGGCGCCCGGCTGGCCGCCGCCCGGATCACGGCCGAGGAGCTGGCCGGGCTGCGGGCGGTGCACGCCTCGATGGTCGAGGACATCGTGGCGGGGCGGCGCGAGCGGCTGGGCGAGCTGAGCCGCGGGCTGCATCTGGCGATCACGGACATCGGCGGGCCCGCGTTCCTCGGCGAGCAGGCCCGGGCCATCCGGAACAGCTACCCCGTCCCGCAGGACGCGTCCCTCTGGCTGGACGACAACCACGTCCAGCGCCATATCGTCGACGCGCACGCGGAGATCCTCGACGCCATCGGCGCGGGGGACGGGGAGAGCGCCGAGCGGGTGATGACCGAGCACATCCGGCTGAGCGCCGCGTACCGCGTCGGCGAGCGGACGGCGCTGATCCGCCACCCGGACTGACCTCGAAGCGGACCGGAACACGGACCGACCGGGAGGCGGACCGGGACGAAGGCGAGGGGCGGGCGCCGGGGGTCGTACGCCCCCGGCGGCGCCCGTCGAGGCCGGGGCCGGGGGCCGGGCCGTACGGGACGATCCGGTTATCCCGCCACGTAGACGATCTGGATCAGATTGCCGCAGGTGTCGTCCAGTACGGCGGTGGTGACCTGGCCCATCGTCAGCGGCTCCTGGGTGAAGACCACACCCAGCCCCCGCAGCCGCTCGACCTCGGCCCGCACGTCGTCCACGGCGAACGACGCGGCCGGGATGCCGTCCTCGACCAGTGCCGTCTTGTACGGGGGCACCGCCGGGTGGCCGGAGGGCTCCAGCAGGAGTTCGGTGCCGTCGGGGGCCTCCGGGGAGACGACGGTCAGCCAGCGGGCTCCGCCGCCCAGCGGTACGTCGTTCTTCTTCACGAAGCCGAGTACCTCTGTGTAGAAGCGCAGGGCCTGCTCCTGGTCCTCGACGAAGACGCTGGTGACATGGATCCTCATGGGGCTTTCTCCGATGTTTCGGGGGGTTCGAGCCATCGGGTGACGGCACGCGTCAGCGGCTCGGTGTCCAGGTCGTGGAATTTGTAGCGGCCCTGACGCCGCGGGACGACGAGACCCGCCGATTCCAGTACGGCCAGATGCTGGCTGATCGCCTGGCGCGACAGCCCGAGGCCGTGTTTGGCCGTCAGCCTGGCGCAGATCTCGAAGAGGCTCTGACCGTCCCGGTCCGCCAGCTCGTCCAGGATCAGCCGCCGGGTGGGGTCGGCCAGGGCCTTGAAGACATCTTCTGCCATGACCCCACGATAGGCAAGTCGCCACTTGCCTATCAAGCGGGGCCGGGCTCCCCCGGCCGGGGCGGGGACTCAGGTGCGGCAGTCCGGCAGCCGGTCCGCCGCCGTCCGGGCGAGTCCCAGGGTCTGGGCCCTGGCGGGCGCCGCCGGGCTGCCCAGATGGCTGAGGACGATCAGGCAGCCGCGCACCGCGACCAGCACCATCGTCTCCTCCACGGTCGCCGCCGCGTACCGGACCGTGATGGCGGCGTGCCAGGACGTGTCGCCGATGCCCGCTCCGCCGAGCGGGGTGACCGTCTGCCGGGCCGTGTCGCCGTCCGGCCAGGCCAGCTCGTACGTACCGCAGCCGGACAGCTCCCGGGCCGCCGTCGAGACCTGGGCGGACGCGGCCCGGCCCGGGTACCACCGCAGTACCTGCTGGAGGAACGGCCCGCTGCGGCTCCGGGCCCACGCCGCCCGGGTCTCGACGGCGCCGGGGTGGGTGGTGCGGTGGAGTTCCAGGGCGTTGAGGCGCTGGACGCAGTCGGGTCGGCTCGAACGGTTCGGCGGATGGCTGGGCAGGACCGTACGGACGTATCCGGCGGGCAGCCCGGCGGTGGGGAACAGGGCCCGGGCGAGCCGGTCGGCCGACGGCGGCTTCACCGGCGGCGGGGGCGGTGTGGTGGGCCGTGGGGTCGGCGGCGGGGTCGTACCGCCGTCCGTGGGGTCCGGCCCGGAGGTGGTGCCCGTGGGCCCGGGGGTCCGGCTGCCGCCCGGCGACGGCGAGCCGGTCGAGCCGGGCGAGCCGGTCGGCGGGCTCGCGGTGGCGGGGCCGGTGGGGCTCGGCCGGACGCCCGACGGCTCGGGGGCGGGGGTCGACGACGCGGTCGTACGGACCCGGCCCGCCCGGTCGTCACCCCCGCCGCCGTCGCCGCAGCCGGTCGCGGCGGCGAGCAGCAGGGTGACCAGCGCCGGTACGGCCGCGGTACGGCGCCGGGCGCGCCGGAAGGCTCCCCCGGGGGCCGCCGGACGGCTCCCGGGCGCGTGGGGCGTCGTGCTGCTGATCGGCGTCATCACGGACTCCTGACGGGCGACGGACGGACGGACACGGTCGTGGGGATGGGGGTGGGCGATCGGGGTCCGGGAGGCGTACGGCACCGGAGGCCCGGGGCCGCCCCGCCGGGCCCGGCTCCGTACGACCCCGTACGACCCGGCCCGCCTCGTACGGCTCACCGGCCGTAGCGCCGCAGCAGATCGCAGCGGAGGATCGCCGCCTGCCGCACATCGCTGTGCACGGGTGCCCAACGGGCCTCCGTCAGGGCGGCGGAGACCGCCCTCAGCACGGTGTCGTCCACGGCGTCGAGGAGTTCGGCCGTCTCCTTCCGTCCCTCCGGTCCCGCCCACAGCGCCGACTTGCCGACGTTGAGGGCGAGGCACGCCTTGAAGGGGTCGCGGACCTCCTCCGGGTGGCCGTCCGCGCCCGGCGGCGGCAGGACCGGAAGGTCGTCGACGTCCACGGGCCGGTCGTCGCGGACCGGTTCCACGGGGGCGCGCAGCACCCCGCCGCCGCCGGGTGGCGCGGGCATCGTCCCGGGGAGCAGCACCCGGCGGGGGCTCGGATCGTCCGAGTTCGCGAGCGGGATCCAGACCGCCGCCGCGGGCAGTACGAACAGGGCGGCGGCGAGGGCCGGTACGAGCCGGGGGCGGGGCGCCCGGCGGCGTAGCGCCGTCAGGGCGAACGGGGTCACCGCGCCGAGGAGGGTGAGGGTGGCGCCGACGACCCAGGCGGTGGAGTCGACGGCCCCCCAGTACGGCACGGAGTCCGCCTCCACGGCGGCGAGGGCGGCGAACAGGAACCAGGTGCCGAGCGGTACGGCGAGTACGGCGCCGGAGAGCGCGACCGCCGCCGCGCACGCCGGTCCCGACCGGGGCCCGGTGGCCGACGCGCGGGCGGCCCGGGCCAGGGCGGCGGCCCAGGTGGTGAAGAGGGCCCCGCCGACGACGAGGGCGGCGGCGAGGGCGACGGCCCGGCCGGGGGCGGCGTTCATCAAGGAGAAGTCGGCGGCGAGGCCGTCCGCGGTGCCGAAGGCGTCGGTCCAGTCGCCGGAGGCGCGGGCGGAGAGCTGGGATCCGGCGAGCAGGCCGGTGCCGAGGGCGGCGCCCCGGTACGCGGGCCGGAGGCCGTAGGCGTCGGGGTGGCGTACGGCGACCGCCCGCCACAGCGCGACGGTGACGACCCCGGCGACCGCCCAGCCGGTCAGGGCGCCGGTGATCCGGTAGCCGGTGGCGACGCTGTCGGGGGTGAGGGCCGTGACGAGCAGGGCCGCCTCGGTGAAGACGAGGCCGGCGGCGACCCCGGTGGCCAGGCTCTCCGGCACCGACAGGCCCCACAGCCGGCCGGGGCGGGCCAGGACGGCGAGCCGGGCCTCGCGGGTGGGGTGGGTGGCCAGGCCGAGCAGCCGGGGGATCCGGCGCCGCAGGGTCGGCGGCCGGTCCCGGGAGACGTACGAGGCGAGGTCTCCGGCGTCACGCGGATCGGCCGACGCCCGTACGTCGGCGTCGTGTTCGCGGATCCGCAGTACGCCGCAGAGCGTCAGACCGGAGACGGCGAGTACGGCGGCCAGCCGGAGGGCGAGCGCGCCGCCGATACTTCCCGGGTCCGGGGCCAGTTCGGCGGCGAGCGGGACGGTGACCCCGGCGCACAGGATCCACCAGGCGGCGATGGCCAGCCGGACCCGGCCGACGTCCCGGGCGGCGATATGGGCGACCTCGTGGCGGAGCAGCGCGCCGATGTCCGCCTCGGGCTGGAGATGGGCCCCGGCCCCGGCGATCACGCGCGGTCGGCGGGCGGTGCCCTCCGCGCGGGCGCCGAGACCGAGCCCCCGGCCGGGCCGCGAGTAGGGCCACGGCAGAGGCCGGCGGCCGGGACGGGGGCGGCCGGTTCGCCGTACGAGGAGGGCCGGGGGCCGGGCCGTACCGGGCGGTACGACGGCGGCCAGCCGGACCGCCATCTCCGGCCCGGCGGGGCGGGTCCGCCGGGGCGAGAGCGCCCGGGCCCGGGCCGCCGCCCGGACGAGGAGGGCGAGCAGCAGCAGGACGATGGGGCCGCGGAGGACGACCAGGGCCTGATCGAGCCGCACGCCGTCGACGCACCGGGTGAAGCCGGTGACGGTGGTCATGGGGTCGGGGGCCGTCGCGGCCGTCCCGGCCGGTGGTTCGGGGAGGCAGCCGAGTTGGGCGCCGGGCCAGTGGTCCCGCTCCTTGACCAGCCACCACCAGGTGGCGAAGGCGGCGCCCGCGGCGGCGACGACGACGAGTTGGACGAGCCGGGTCGTCGTCGGCTGCGGCAGCCGCGCGCGGGCGATCAGCGCCGCCGGTACGGAACCGTGCTCCCCGCGCCCGTCCGGGATCCGCCGGGGCCGGTCCTGGTCCCGGGGCGCCCGGTTCCCCCATGGCCGCATCGCGTGTCAGCCGCCGTCGGGTCGCGTGGCCGGTGGTTCCGGCGGTACCGGTGGCGGAGAGTCAGCTACGGGCGGGTCCGCCGGGCGAGGCCGCGAGCCGGCGTCACGGGCCCGGGGCGGGCCGCCCGGAGGCGGGTCCGGGGCGGCGGCCGGGCCGGGGTTCGGGGCGGAGTTCGGATCCGGAGCAGGGGCCGTCGCCGGGCCCGTACCGGCGTCGGCGCCCCCGGCCTGGCTGTCCGGGGAGGCCGCGTCCGGGTGCACGGCCGGGCCGTCCGGAGCCGGATCGGCGACCGGGCTCTGATCCACGGTCAGGACCGCCCCCGAACCCGGCACCCGGACCGGAGCCGCCGCGCCCGTGACCGCGTTCGAGGCGAGGTCCGGGGGCGAGTTCGGCCCCGGAACAGGAGCCGTGGCCCCACCCGGACCGTCCGGGGCCGGGTCGGAGGCGAGATCCGGGGTCGAGTCGGGACCGGGAGCAGGGTCCGGGGTGATGGCCGGGTCCGAATTCGCGCCGGGAGCGGGGGCCGTCGTCCCGCCCGCACCCGTGCCCGTGCCCGCGCCATCGGCCGGGCCGTCCGGCGGCGGAGCCGCCGGGAGCGCCTCGCCCGGAACCGCGCCCTGGACCGCGCCCGGAGGCGGCCCTTGCGATCCCGGCTCCGGTACCAGACCGTTCGGCGGCCGAGACTCCGCGTCCGGACCTGAAGCCGGGGCCGCATCCGAAGCCCGGCCTTCCGGTCCCGGCGGCGGAGTGGCTGTCAGTGCCGGGCCCGAGGCCGGAGGCGCTCCTCCCGGCACCGGCACCGGGGCCGACGGGCCCGGCGGGACCAGGGCGACGATCAGGACGTGTGCGCAGCGGTCCGCTTCCGAGGCGGGCAGGCCGCAGTCGCGGGCGTGTTCCCGGGCCCAGCGCAGGAGGTCTTCGGGGGTGTGGGCGCCCGGGTCGGGGGCGCCGTCCGTCAGGGCCGCGCGGCGTTCGTCGGAGGCCTCGCGGCGGCGCCGACGGCGGGCCCGGCGGCGGGTGAACGCGCCGCCGCCCCGGCGGACCGCGTCGGCCGCGACATCGGCCAGGAACTGGGCGACGAAGGCGATCAGTACGGGCAGCAGGACCGCCGTGTCCACCCCGGCGGTGAGGACTCCCCCGCCGCCGCGTTCCACCCGCTGCGGCGGGAACGGGTCGTCGGCGTAGGCCCGGCGGGCCTCGTCGAGCCGGGGCAGTTCGCCGGGGGCCAGGGCCCGGACGACCTCCCGCAGGACATCCGCTCCGGTACGGGTCCCGGCCGGTCCGGTCCCCGGGCCCGTAGCCGTACCCGTACCCGTAGCCCTTTCCGGATCCGTCTCCGCCGTCATCGGTGCTCACCGCCGACCGCGCCCCGGGCGGCACCCCGGGCCGTGCCCCGAACCCCGTCGCCGTCGGCCGTACGGGTCCGGGCCCGGAGGCGTACGAGGAAGGTCCCGGCGCCCGCCGCGCCCGCCGCACCCAGGGCGAGCGGCAGGAACGGCACTCCGGTGGCGGCGAGTTCTTCCCGGCCGCCGGTCCCGGTCTGGGGCAGCGGATCGCTGCCGCCGGTTCCGGCACCGCCGGACCCACCGGTTCCGCCGGTACCGCCGCCCGTCACCCCGCCGCCCGGGTCCGGGTCGTCCGGCGGTCCGGACGGGATCGGCGGCAGCGGCGGTGACGGCGAGTTCGACGGCGTGGGCTTGGGGATCGGCCTCGGTGACGGCAGCGGCGCGGCCTTGACGTCGTACGACGCCTTGCCGTCCATCAGCGGCACCGGATCCGTGCCCGGGACGAACTGGATCAGGCCCTGGACGACGAACTGGAGCTTCTCACCGACCGGTACGGCCTTGTCGAGGGTGAGCCGCAGCCGGACCTTGGCGACGCCCTTGGCGGGGATCGTGCCGGTGGACGGCAGGCCGCCGTCGACGGTGAGGAAGCCGGAGAGGGCCACGGCACCCTGGGCCAGCTCGACCGGCCGCCACTTGCCCGCGCCCGCGTCGTACCACTCGACCACCACCTGCCGCGGGGTGAGGGCGGCGGCCGGGGGCGCGAGCCGCAGTCCGACGGCGACGATGAAGCTGTCGGTGATCGGGGTGTCGAGGGTGTTGTGGAACTCGGCCTCGACGGTGAGCGCCCGGCCGACGGGCAGCGGCCCGGACTCCGGGAGCACCTTCGCGAACGGTGCGACGGAATCCGCGGCGGCGGCCCCCGATCCGGGTCCGGGTCCGGGTCCGGGTCCCGATCCGGGTCCGGCGGTACGGTCCCCGGTGGCGAGGCCCGCACCCGGAGCCGGAGCCCGGCCCGGGCCCGAAGTCGCACTCGGAACCGGAACGGACGCCACCGTTCCGGAGCCGGGCCCGGTCGCCCTCTCCGCCCCCGCCGACGCCCCCGGGCCGTCTCCTGCGGCGTACGCGGGCGCCGCCGCCAGCACCCCCGTCACCGCCAGCGCGGCGGCGGGCACCGCACCCCGCCACCCCCGCCACCCCTGCGGCCGACGGCGCCGGGCCCGGCCCGATTCATTGCTCTGACGCACGGTGAAGTCCCCCTTCGGGCAGTACGCCCGCACATCTCTCGAATAGCAGTGTGGGGAGGAGTGTGACACGGAATTCCAGCCATGGCGCCTTTCCGGCAATACCTGTTCACGACGCAGATAATTCACCCCACCAGTAACCCCGACGGGCGACGAAACTCCTGTTCACCATGGTGTGTAAGGGAATTGTCAGCCCCTCCCGGGGAAGGGCTCCCGCACCCCGGGGGCCAGGGCCGCCGGTCGGCATCGCCGGTCGCCATTCCCTTTCCGGCCAACGGGGTTCGGCAGTGCCGGAAATCCCGCGCACCACCTCTTCACATTCACCCGCCACAGCCGTTCCGAAACCCTCCTGGCGTCTCCTCGCCATCACCGGCATCGGAACATTGCCCTGTTCACATTCCCCTGGTGATACTGAGTATGTCCGGGGCCGCGCGGCTGTGTTCACAGCCCCCGGATGACCGATGAGCCGGCTCGTCCGACCGATCAGCTCATCTCCCAGGGGGAGAACTTGCAACGACGAACAGATCAATTACGCCGGTCACGGCGGCGGGTCGTGACGGTGACGGCGCTCGCGGCCGTACTGACGGCCGGTACGGCGACGGGTGCGGCCGGGGCCGCGGAAACCGGGACCCACGACCGGGACAAGGGCCGGAGCGGCGCGGGGAAGCCCCGGGCCGAAGCCCCTGCCGGGCCCGAGGCGCCCGGCACCACCATCACCCTGATCACCGGTGACCGGGTGGTCGTGGGCGGGGACGGCCGGGTCCGGTCGGTACGCGGGGCGGCGGGCCGGGAGGACATGACCTTCCGGGTGACGGCCTTCGACGGCCGGACCCATGTCGTCCCGCGCGACGCCGAACGGCTGATCGCCGACGACACGGTGGACCGGCGGTTGTTCGACATCACCGAACTGGGCAGCCCCGAGGCCCGTGCCGTGTACGGGAACGGCGTCCGGGCGCTCGTCGTCTACGGCGGCCCGTCGACCGCCAAGGCTCGGACGGAGGTCCGCGGCTCGGGCGGGACGGCGGAGCTGCGCGGTCTGCCGGGGGCGGACGCGGTGACGGCGACGCACCGGACCGGATCCGCCCTCTGGGAGGCGCTGACCAGGACCGGCCCCGAGGGAAGGCTCAGCGCCACGGCGGGGGTGGAGAAGGTCTGGCTGGACGCCGCCGTCCGGCCGTCCCTCGACACGACGACCGCGCAGATCGGGGCCCCGGCCGCCTGGTCGCGCACGTACGACGGTACGGGGGTGAAGATCGCCGTCCTGGACACCGGGATCGACGCCGCTCATCCCGATCTCGCGGGCCGGGTCGTGGCCGAGCGGAACTTCTCCGAATCCGCCGACGCGAAGGACCGTGTCGGCCACGGCACCCATGTGGCGTCCACAGCCGCCGGACGGGGCGTCAAGGACGCCCGGTTCAAGGGGGTGGCGCCGGGCGCGACTCTCCTCAACGGCAAGGTCCTCGACGACTTCGGCGGCGGCAGCTGGTCCGGGGTGATGGCCGGGGTCCACTGGGCCGTGGCCCAGGGCGCGGATGTCGTCAATCTGAGCCTCGGCGGCAACGACGGCCCCGAGATCGACCCGCTGGAAGCCCTGATCAACACCTACTCGGCGGAAAAGGGAGTCCTGTTCGCCGTCGCCGCGGGCAACGAGGGCCCGCGCCCCGGCACCGTCGACTCGCCGGGCAGCGCCGAGGCCGCGCTCACCGTCGGCGCCGTGGACGACCACGACGCCGTCGCCAGGTTCTCGGCCCGGGGTCCCGCGGCCGACCAGGGCCAGAAGCCGGAGCTGACCGCGCCCGGTGTCGGTGTCACCGCCGCGGCGGCGGCCGGTACGGCCGATGCCGAGCAGCCACCCGGCTATACCGCCATGTCCGGTACGTCGATGGCGACTCCGCACGTCGCGGGCGCGGCGGCGATCCTCAAGCAGAAGAACCCCACCTGGACCGGTGACCGGATCAAGGCCGTACTCACCGGATCGGCGACGCCCGGTGCGGGTACCGCGTACGACCAGGGCGCGGGCCGGGTCACCGTCGGCCGGGCGCTCGACCAGTCCGTCTCCTCGGCCCCGGTCTCCCTCGCCTTCGGGAAGCAGCTCTGGCCGCACCACGACAACGCGCCCGCCACCAAGGCGGTGACGTACCGCAACACCGGTACCGCCGATGTCGTCCTGGAGCTGGCCGTGGACGCCCGGAACCCGGCGGGCGGGCCCGCCCCCGCGGGCTTCCTCACCACCGACCGGCAGCGGCTCACCGTCCCGGCCGGGGGCACTGCGTCCGTCGGTCTGACCGCCGACACCCGGGTCGAGGGCGGCGGCGACGGCCGCTACTCGGCGACCGTGATCGCCACCGGCGGCGGGCAGAGCGTCCGGACGCCGGTGACCGTCGAGCGGGAGGTCGAGTCGTACGACGTCACCGTGCGGGCGATCGACCGCGACGGCTCGCCCGACCCGAACGGCATGGTCCGGCTGGCCGGTTACGAGGGCCTGGGGGCCGCGACGTACCACGAGCCCGACCTGGTGAACGGCACGGCCACGGTCCGGGTGCCGAAGGGGCTGTTCTTCCTCGACTACGTGTCGTCCGATCCGCCGCCGGGCCAGGGCACGGACATCGTCAATCAGCCCGAGGTGGTGGTGGACCGGGACCTGACCGTCACCGTCGACACCCGGCTGACCGAGCCGCTCGACATCACCGTGCCCGATCCGGCCGCGGCATCGGTCGCCGCCGACTTCGGGTTCGCACTCGAAGGCCCGATGTCGTACAGCTCGGGTCACTACACCGGCGGCTTCGCCAACTTCAGGACCGCCGGGATCGGGACCGCCAAGTACCCGCTGATCGAGGCCCGGCTGGGGGTCTGGTCCGTGGACGACAAGCAGTACGCGATCCACTCCGGCGGCCGGGTCGACCGGTTCTCCACCGGCCTCACCAAGCATTACACCAAGACCGAGATGGCGCCCGTGACCATCCGGCCGGGCGGTTCCGTGCCCGGCAAGCTGAGCGCTGTCCGGCCGATCGGCACCCTGCCGGGGCTGCATCCCATGGGCTCGATAAATCCGGGGCCGCTGCCCTCGAACCGGGCTCAGAAGGTCTGGGTGTCCACCGAGAGCGGGGTGAAGTGGAACTTCGCCGTCACCGAGTACCCGACACCGACTTCCTCCTACGACTCGGCGCACGTACTGCCGTCGGCCCGCCGGTTCGAACCGGGCGGCGACTACGAACTCGCCCTCAACGTCGGGGCCCAGGGGCCGGCCCTGCCCGCGGGCTACGGCGGGGTCCGGGACGGGACTCAGCTGTGGGCGTCGGTGCCGCTGATCACCGACGACAGGGGCAATCCGGGCGTCCCGTTCGCCGGGCGGTTCGAGACGACGCTCCACCGCGACGGGGTGCTCGTCGGCCGGCACGACAACCCGCTGTCGGGCAGCGGGCGCGGCCGGTTCACCGTGCCGGACGGCGACGCCTCCTACACCCTGGCGGCGACCGTCGAACGGCCCACGACCGTGGCCCGGGTGGCGACCCGGATCGAGGCGGGCTGGACCTTCCGCTCCGCGAAGACGGCGGAGCCCACCCCGCTCCCCCTCTCCGTGGTCCGCTTCGGCGCGAAGGCCGGACCGGACTCCACCGCTCCGGCGGGCCGGGTCCAACTGGTCCCGGTGACCGTGCAGGGCGCCGCCGCCGGGACCACCCCGGCGACCCTGACCACGGAGATCTCCTACGACGAGGGCCGGACCTGGCAGCCGCTCCCGGTCGTCCGGGGCCTGGCGCCCGTGGTCAACCCGGCGGCGGGGAAGGGCGTCTCCTTCCGCGGCTCGGTCGTCGACCGGGACGGCAACCGGGGCACCGTCACCGTCGTCAACGCCTATCTCGGGCGGTAGCCCGAACCTCCACCGGTCCCCGGCCGGGGGCGTGGCCCGCCCCCGGCCGGGGCCCCCCCGGCCCCCCCCCGCGCCCAGCCGCCCCGCGGGACGGGCGCCCGGGGGGGGGCCCGGACCCGGCCCACCGCCTCCAGGGTGAGGAAGAGGGGTTCGTGCCGTCCCGACGCGCCCTTCTGGTTCTCGCCGCGCGAGTGGTACGGGACCCCGCGCCGGGAGCCCGCGTAGAGCACGGGCTCGTCGCCGGACGGCAGGTACTGGAGGCCGCCGTCGAGGGACGGGGAGGGGACGTACTTTCCGCCCCGGCCCTCGGTCAGTAACGCCATCACGTCGAAGAACGCCAGGCCGAGGCCGCGCAGGGCGACCCGCTCACCGGAGGCGACGGCCGTCAGGCCGGCCTCCAGATCGGCCGGGTTGGCGGGCGGGTGGTAGCGCAGCCCGTGGGTCTCGGCGTACGCGGCCAGCCGCTCCTCCTCGGCCGAGGGCGCGGCGGGCCCGTGGCCGAGGGTGAGCACCACGGCGTCCAGGCCGGTGATCCGGGTGCCGTCGTCCAGGGCCAGGGCCTGGCCGGTGGCGTCCTCGGTCAGTTCGACGGCGGTCGCCCGGTGCACGGTGACCCCGAATCCGGCCGGGGCGTCGGCGACCAGCCGGTCGAAGACCCACTCCAGATAGCGGCCGTACTGGGCCCGGGACGGGTAGTCGTCGGGGCCGAGCCGGTCTCCGCCGTCGCCCTCGGGCCCGGTGGGCAGGGGCGTTCCGGCCCCGAGCCCGGCCTTCGGCCCGCCCCCGGCTTCCGCCGCGGCGCCGGTACCGGGCCGCCGGAGCCATTCGTAGAGGCTGGGGCCGGTCCTGACCGGACCTGCGCACGCCACGCTGTCATCGGTGAACTGGCTGACCTGGGAGGTCACCGTGTTCATCAGCAGATGCGGGGACTGCCGGGTCCGCCAGACCCGTCCCGGCCCCGGCGGATAGGGGTCGACGACATGGACGGACAGGGGACACCCGGCCGGGTGGTTGGCGCTGAGGCGCTCCAGCACCGCGAGGCCGCGCGGGCCGAGGCCCACGACCGCGACCGTCCGAGGCGGCTGTGACATGGTCGTCTCTCCTTCGCTCGCCCGCCGTCCAGTCGTTCGGGAAATGTTCGGCTCATCCGGCCGCGCGGCGCGCGGCCTCGTTCACGAATTCGCCGAAGGTCAGTCCGGGCAGGGTCTCCATCTCCTCGTCGGTGAATTCGACGCCCTGGCCGTCGAGCTGCATCACCAGCTCCGCGATGGAGAGGGATTCCAATTCGAGACCACCGTCTCCGAGCGGGGTTTCCGGGTTGATCGAGGAGGTGTCGAAGTGCATCTCCCGAAGTGCGTCGACAATGACTTTTTCCAGCTCAGCGGACATGGATATGCCTCCTGTCGATGTTTTTGGGCGTGCGGTGGCGCATAAAGTGAGACAGTCGGTAAGCGGGGTAGGGCAGGCCATTACCCGAACTCCGGGCCCCGGTGGTCCGCCGGGATATCCGCATATCCAGCAAACCATACCCCGGGAAGGATATGAAGCGGTTTTGATTTGTTTTTAGGAATCATGGCCGATGGAAAGGGAAGGCGTGATTCTCCGCCGTTCGGCGGCCGAAAAAGTCCTAGAGTTCGATCTCCAGGTCCTCCAGTGGGTAGGCGACACAGGCATGGGCGTGGCCGAAGGTCTCGTCCGAGCGGCGCAGCCGGGCCTCCTCGGCGTGGAAGACCCGCCCGGAGCAGACCCGGACCCGGCAGAGCGCGCACTCGCCGGAGCGGCAGGAGGCCCGGGGGCGTACCCCGTTCTCCTCCAGGGAGTCCAGCAGCGGTCTGCCGCGCGGTACGTCGAACCGCCGGCCGTCCACCGCGACCGTGACCGTCCCCGCCGGATCGAGCCCGGCGGGCCAGCGGGGGTCGGCGGGCGGCGGCAGCGCCACGCTGTTGGCCTCCAGCCGGATCCGCCGGCGGGGCTGCCCGAGCGACCGCAGCTGCTCGATCAGATACGCGTACCGGCCCGGCGGTCCGCAGAGATAGACCATCCGGTCGTTCAGCGGGCCCGCCAGCTCGGCGATCAGGGCGGCGTCCAGCGGTCCGACCGCGCCGTCCCAGCCGGGGTCCGGCGCCGACAGCACCTGATGGAGCGTCAATATGTCGGGGCGGTCCCGGGCGATGGTCTCCAGCTCGGCCCGGAAGATCACGTCATCGGCCCGACGGGAGCCGTAGACCAGGGTCATCCGCCGGTTCAGCCCGTGGTCCAGGACGTCCCGGAGCATGCTCATCGCCGGGGCGACCCCGGAGCCGCCCGCCAGGAAGACCAGGTCGTCGCCGTGGAAGAGGGGGTCGTGGCAGAAGGTGCCGATCGGTCCGTCGCCGGTGAACCCGTCCCCGGGCCGGACGGTGTCCAGCAGATGGTTGCTGACCAGACCGCCGCGCAGCCGCCGGATCGTCAGGTCGTAGTAGTCGCGTTCGGCGGGCGACGAGGAGATGGAGAACGCCCGGCTGGTGACGGTGGCGCCGACCGGGACGGTCAGGCTCAGATACTGCCCGGCGGCGAACGAGGGCAGCGGCCCGCCGCCGGTTGCCCGCAGCCGGAGCGTGGCGGCCGTCGGGGTCTCCTCGATCACCTCGGTCACGGTCAGGGCGAGGTCCCTGGGGTGGTGGGCGGCGGCCTCGGCCCAGGCGTCGTCGGGATGGGGGGACCCGGCGTCCGCCCGGCGCCCCAGCTCCGCGACGACGTCGTCGAAGCCGTCGAAGAGGCGGGCCAGCGGATTGGCGGCGACGGCCGGTACGGGCGGGCCGTCCGGCGTACTCGGCGGCTGGGCGCCGCGATGGTCGGTGGTCATCGTGGGTCCTCGTTCGGAGCCGGAGACGGAAAGGGAATGGGGCGCCGGGAGGCCGGGGCGGCGATCGGGGAGCCGTGGCGCGCCGGTCACAGCACCTCCAGCAGCCGCCGGGACATCCGGGCCGAGGTGACGATGGTCGAGTTGTAGCCCGCGGCGGTGACCCAGTTACTGGCCAGCACCACACCCGGCACATTCGGTTTGAGGTCGTCGTCGTGGAAGAGCCAGCCGTCGGTGACGTCCTGGTCGAAGCCGTAGATCGCCCCGCCGGGCTGGCTGAGATACCGCTTGAAGGTGATCGGGGTGGCCAGCTCCGCCTCCTCGATCACGTCCCGCACCCCGGGGGAGACCGCCTTCAACAGCTCCAGCAGGGACTCCGCGTACTCGGCCTTGGCCCGCCGGTACTCCTCGACGGGTACGGACTCCCACGGCTCCGCGTACTGGAGGGCGACCAGGTTGAGCTGGGTGGCGCCGGCCGGGGCGCCCCCGTTGGGTTTGACGTCGTAGCAGCTCGCCAGCAGGAACGGCGCCGGTTCGAGGGTGTGCATTCCCCGGAGCAGGCTCTCCTCCGTGAGATCGCTGTGGATGAAGTTCGCGGCCGTGGTGAAGCCCAGCTCGGCGGGGCTCGCGTCGAGCCCCAGATAGAGCACCGACGCCGAGATCCCCATCCGCCGCGACCGCAGATCCCGCAGGACGTGCCCGGGCACGTCCGCCGGGTCGAGCAGCCGGGTGTAGGTGGTGGTGGCGGGCGCGTTGGAGACCACCAGCCGGCAGCTCACGGTCTCCCCGTTCTCCAGCCGCACCCCGACGGCCCGGCCGCCCCGGGTGACGATCCGGTCGACGGCGGTGTGGAATCTGGCCCGCCCGCCCGCGTCCTGGAACGAGCGGAGCATCGCGTACGACAGCGCCTGGCTGCCGCCGACGACCTGGTAGGGCTTGGTCTCCACATAGAGCGCCATCACCCGGGCGTAGTCCATGAACGAGATCCGGGACGGCAGCTGGCCGTTGTAGCACCAGTAGGAGGAGAGCACGAGCCGGACCCGCTCGTTGTCGACGTACTCCTCCAGTACGTCCCGGAAGGGCCGCAGCCCGTGCCGCCGGACGTGCGGCAGACTCCGCAGCCGCTCCATCTCGTGGTCGAGCCGGTGGAGATTGGCGCGGGCCGTCAGCTGCCACATCCCGACGTCCCGAACCAGCTCCAGAAAGGCCGTCAGCCGGGCCCGGTCCACCGGGTACTGCTCGTCCAGCGCGTCGGCGATGCCCCGCCAGTCGGCGGGCAGCGTCACATCCAGCACCCCGGGCACCACGGTCCGGTACAGCTGGTCGTCCTCGATGAACTCCACCCGGCGGGTGACGTCCATCTCGTCCAGGACGTGCCGCAGCGGGGCGGGCCCGGCCATACCGCCGAGCTGGTGCAGCGACACCTCGAACTCGAAGCGGCCCCGGACGAACGTGGTGGCCGCCCCGCCGGGCACATTGTGGCGTTCCAGCAGCAGGACCCGCTGTCCGCCGCGTTGCAGCGTGGCCGCCGCGGCGAGCCCGGCGTTGCCCGCTCCGATCACTATCACGTCGTAGTCGACGCCCATGGGTTGTCTCCCTCCGGAGGAATCACGGTCGTGGTCCCGATCCCGGGGCCGGGGCCCGGTGCCGGGGGCGGACGGCAGACGCCCGCCCCCGGCACCCCGCGCGTTCGGCCCCGCGCACGGCCGGGCCGCGGCTCAACAGCCGCCGACGAGTTTCCGCGCCTCGGTCCGTACCACCCGCTTCAGGACCTTGCCGGTGATCCCGACCGGGATGGTCCCCTCGGTGACGACCGAGGCGCCCGCGGTCCTGGGCAGCCCGGCTTTGGTCAGCGCCTCGTTGATCCACGCCGTCGGGTCGTCCGGCGCCTCCGCGCCCTCGACCAGGTTCACCAGGACGTGGGTGGTGGCCCTGCCCTCGCCCTCCCAGCCGAAGTCGACGCCGTCGTCGGCGATCCCGACCACCGTGCAGTCGAGGATCTCCGGATAGGCCCGCAGCAGCACCTCCTCGGTGTACGCGCTGAAGACGAAGCCGTCCTCGGTCCGGATCGCGTCGGTGGTGCGGTCCAGATGGAAGAAGGTGTTCGTGGCGTCCCGGTACGCCAGGTCACCGGTGAGGAAGTAGCCGCCGAGCCACTGCTGGTGCCAGCGGACGTTGTCGTTCCAGAAGCCGGGCGTCAGCGACTTGGAGCGCACCCCGAGCCGCCCCACCTTGCCGGGCGGCTGCACCGAGCCGTCCTCCGCCAGCACCACGGCCTCGGCGAACCGCATCGGCCGCCCGATGCAGCGGCCGATCACCGGCCCGCCCGCCCGGTGCACGAAGTCGAAGAGGACATAGCCCATCTCCGTGGAGCCGAACATGTCGATGAAGATCGCGCCCGGCTCCTTCCGCGGCTTCAGATCCGGGCCGGTGACGGTGTGGTAGCCCTTGTCCAGCAGCCGCCTGATGTGCACCGCGTGGGCCGCGTCACCGGACGCGTAGTACGCCTCCACACTGCTGAGGTCGCGATCGGTGAGGTCCTCGCCCGCCATCTCCGTGAAGGTGTGCGTGAAACCGAAGACGATCGTCGGCCGGTGCTTCTCGATGCCGTCGAGCACGGCCTTGCCGCTGGGGTCGGTGTAGTGGATCACCGGCGCGCCCAGGGTGAGTCCGAGCAGGGTGTTCGACATCGCCGACACATGGTGGCCGGGGAGCGCCAGCAGCCGGGCCCTGGTGGAACAGTCGAGCCCGTCGGCGAGCCGGGACAGCGCGCCGTGGAAGAGCGTCTCGTGGGTGTGGAAGGCCGACTTGGGGATGCCGGTCGTCCCGGACGAGTGGGAGATCAGGATCGGGTCGGTCGGGGCGTGCCGGAACGGATACTCCGCCGGACGGTGCTCCGCGTCCCCGGGGACGATCTCCGACTGGAGCGCCACGAACAGCGGCGGCTGTGGATCCTCCAGATGGGCCCGGAGGTCCTGGTGCCACGGCTCGCGGGTCATGATGCCGACCACCCGCTGCCGCCGGATGTACTCCCGGCGGGTCTCGGCGGGCATATTGGCGTTCACCAGCGACGCGATCGCGCCGATGCTGGTCAGCGCCATCAGATTGAGCGCGAAGTCGGTGATGGACGTGGAGACGATCGCCACCGCGTCCTTGGCCCTGACTCCGGCCCGGGTGTAGTACCCCGCGTACGCGGCCACCACCTCGTGCAGCCCGCCGAGGGTCAGCGACTCGGGGTGGTCGCCGTCGGGGGCCCGCCAGGTGCCGTCGAGCCACAGCACCGGAGCGTCGAGGGAGCGGCCGTACAGGGGCAGGCGATGGATCACATTGCCCGCGCCCAGCGCCGCGTCGGCGAGGATCTGCCGACGGACGTCTTCACTGATCATCATGGGGTTTTCTCCGAATCCTCTGGTACGTCCCGGTCGAGTGCAGCGGCCGGATTCGTCGGGGGAGTGGGGGTGGAGATGGGGACGGTCCCCGCCCGGCGCACGGCCCGGTCCACCAGGGGACCGGCCGAGCCGAGGTAACCGGCGGGGTCGAGCAGCCGTTCGGGCGATACGGACACCTCGTCCGCCCAGCCGGCCTCTTCCAGGGCGCTCCGCACCGCCGCGACGAGCGGGGCGCCCCCTTCCGCGGCGCGTACGGCACGCGTCACGATCTGTTTGGCGCGGGTCCGGCCCAGCTCGGCGCCGAGGGCGACCGAAAGCCGCTCGGCGACCAGGCTTCCGCCGGTCAGCGCCGTATTGGCGGCCACCCGGCCGCCGTGCACGACCAGGCCCTCCGCGAGTTCGGCCGCGGTGTGCGCGGCGCCGCCGGTCAGCCGCAGACAGTGGCGCAGGGGCTCCCACTCGGCGTGCCAGGCGCCCGCGGACCGCTCGTCCTCGGCCACCACCGACTGCTGGAGCACCAGCGCGTACACCGGCACCTGGCGGGCGGCGGCGGCCACCAGCGTGCTCAGTACCGGATTCCGCTTCTGCGGCATCGCCGACGACTGGCCGCGCCCGGTGGCGGCGGGCTCCGCGACCTCGCCGATCTCGGTCCGCGACAGCACCAGTACATCGGCGGCGAACTTGCCGAGCGCGCCCGCCGCGAGGCTCAGCACGGCGGCGAGTTCGGCGACCGGGGTACGGACCGCGTGCCAGGGCACCCCGGGGACGGCCAGCCCCAGCCGCGCGGCCACCAGCTCCACCAGCCGCAGCTCCGGATGGTCCCCGGCGGCCCCGGCGGCGAGCAGCTGGTCCCGGTAGGCGGCGAGGGTCCCGGCCGCGCCGCCCATGGACACCGGCAGCCCCCGGTCCAGCACCGCGCCGACCCGGTCGTGGGCGTCGGAGACCAGGGTGAGCCAGCCCGCCGCCCGCAGCCCGAACGTGGTGGGGACCGCGTGCTGGGTGAGGGTACGGGCCGCGGCCGGGGTGTCGCGGTGCCCGGCGGCGATCCCCGCGAGGGCGGTCCTGATCCGCCCCAGGTCGCCGTGGAGCAGCCGTAACGCCCCGGTGGCGACCAGCATGGCGGCGGAGTCGAGGACGTCCTGCGAGGTGGAGCCCGCGTGGACGTACCGGGCGGCCTCCGGGTCGGCGGCGGCGACGAGTTCGGTGAGCCGGGCGACCAGGAACACCACGGGGTTGGCGGCCTCCCGCCCCCGCCTGGCCAGCGCCACCGGGTCGAGCCCGCCGCCCCGCCCGGCGGCCCGTACGGCGTCCCCGACCCCGGCGGGCACACTCCCGAGTTCGGCCTGGGCGTCCGCGAGCGCCGCCTCGAACGCGACCATTCCGTCGATCCACGCCTCGTCCGAGACCACCGCTGCCACGGGGGTCCCGGCCCAGACGGGCCCGAGCAGCCCGGAGTCGACCCCGGCCGCCCGGCCGTTGACGGCCGGGGGTGCGGGGGTGCCGTCGGTGGTCGGGTGTCCGTCGGCGCCGGTGCCGGCGGGTTCTTTCGGTGCGCGGGTGTTCGGGGTGGGGGGTGTTCGGGCAGTGGTGCTTCCGGCCGGGTGGCCCTGGGGTGCGGGGGTGCCCTTCGCGGCGGGGCCGGACGGGGAGCCGGTACGCGGTGTCGGTGCCGTGTCCGGGGCCGGAGCCGGGTGGAGAGGGCTTTCCTGCCCGGCCGTTCGGTCGGTGGAGGGCACAGGAAAACCGGGTCCGGCGGCGCCGCGGCGGCCGGGCGCGGGGGTGGTCGTCATGGGGTCACCTCGGGGAGTGGCGGGGGGAGCGGGCCGGAGGTGACCACCGCGGTCATCGCCGTCCGCGCGCGGGCGTGGCGGCCGGGTCCCGGGCGCGGGGCGACCGCGAAGCGGTCCGTACGGCCGCTCCACAGCGGGGAGTCCGTACCGCGGATCCCGCCGAGGGCGCACCGGCGGGCGCCCGGGCGGCGGACCAGCCGGACGTCGCGGGCGCCCCGGGCCAGGCCCCGGCCCGACGCCTTGACCGCCGCCTCCAGCAGCGTCCAGGCGGAGAAGAACGCCTCGGGCTCGTCCAGTTCGCCCAGCTCCGGCGCCTTCGGATAGAACGTGCCCAGCACCCGGGCCGCCCGCCGGACCGGGCGGACGACCTCCACGTCCACCCCGACCGGGCCGCCGTACCGGACCGCGACCAGCAGCAGGCCCGCCGACCGCGACCAGCTCACGGACCAGCCGGGATGGGCCGGGAGCAGCGGCCGTCCCCCCGGCCCCGCCACCAGCTCCACCCGGGCCGCCGGACCGCCCAGCGCCTCGGCCAGCAGCCGCCGGACCGCCGCCCGGGACCTGATGTACGTCAGCGCCGCCGCCGGATCCCGGAAGGCGCCCGCCCGGTGCCGCTCGGCCGCCGACAGCACCGCGAGCGCCGCCGGACCACCGGGCGCGTCCCGGGGTGGGTCGTGCAGATCGACCAGCCGGGCCACCCCGGCGGCGTACCGTGCCGGACGCCGGAGCCCGGTCGCCGTACTCATGACCCCGCCGCCCCGCTGAGCGCCCGCGCGCCGAACACCCGCGCGGGCTCCGACGGCCGGGAGCCCAGCAGATGCAGATCGCCGAAGGCGGGCCGCATCGCCACCACCGCCACCGTCCGCTCCCGCCGGATGTTCCCGTTGTCGGGGACGAAGATCGGCGGGGTCGACAGCAGCGCCAGATGCTCGGTGGGCAGCGCCGCCTCCGGCAGCGCGTCCAGCCGGAGCGTGCAGGCGTCGAGCCGCCGCCGCGACGAGTTGCGGGCGAAGACGTTCAGCTTGTCGTAGGGGATGAACTCGCGGTGCAGGAAGTGATTGGTGTGTACGGTCCGCGGCGCCCGGACCGTGTGCATCCGCCCGTCGAGGAACTCCGTATACGCCGCCCCGCGCGGATCGCAGAGCGTCAGGGACCGCGAACTGGCCAGCTTCAGCCCCTCCAGCACGCCCAGCGCCTCGTCCACCGAACCGGCGGTGTCCAGGACGTGCCGTACCGCGAGATACGGCGGCAGCCCGGCCCGCCAGCGGCCCCCCAGCACCAGATTGATGCCGACGGCCAGCCCGTCGCTGTTCATCCCCAGATAGCCGAGCAGCCCGCCGAAGCTGAGGGTCAGCACCTCCCGCCGGGTGCCGGTCCTGGCGACCGAGAGCACACACGTCTGGTCGTCCAGATTCCCGTTGAGGTCCACGGTCTGCGCCAGCACGCTGTGCGGCCCGGCCGGATCGACCCGGGTATAGGTGGTGCAGTCGCCCTGCGGCGGCCGGCCGGTGTCCTGGTAGCCGACGACCTCCCGCCGCATCTGGAGCAGCAGCGCCTCCTCGTGGGAGATGCCCGCGCCCTCGGCCAGCCCCCGGATCTCCTCGGCCAGCTCGGGGACGGCCGCCTCGATCTCCCGCCGGAACGCGGCGATCGTGGGCCGCAGACCGTCCAGGGTGAGCGGGGTGTCGTTGAGATGGTTCAGCCGGGCCAGCCCGTCGCCGAGGAAGGCCCGTAACTCCACCGCGCGGGCCGCGCCGTGCTGCCGTCCCAGCTCGAAGGGGCCACCGGTGAGCCGGACGAACCCGGCCGGCGGCGGCGCCGCCCGGCCGCCGAACTCCCCTTCCCGGGAGTCCCCTTCGGTCCCGGTTCCGGTCGTCGACGGCTTCGGGCCGCCCGAGCCGTTCCTCTCGTACCGCTCCATGTCCGGCACACCCCTTCCCGTCACGGGCACTTGCGGAGGAGGACGCCGTGCCGGGCCCCCGGCACGCTGGAGGCCAGCAGATACAGCCCGTCGTCCACCGCGTCGCCGGAGGCGAGCAGATCGGTCAGATTGATCAGTGGATCCGCCGCGAAGCAGTGCCCGAGGCGCTCGATGTTCCCGGTCCTGGTCCGGTCCGGCGCGAACCCCGCCTGCCGCTCTTTCATCGTGATCAGGGGCCGGACCAGATTCGCCGGGAGCAGGGCCGTCACCTTCTCCGGCGACACCCCCGTGGCGTGCTCCAGATCGGCGTTGACCGCGATCGCCAGCCGGGAGTCGATCTGGTCCCGCAGCCCGAGCACCGCCGGGTCCTGGGCGCCGGCCGACGCCAGCACCGCGAGACCGTCACCACCGGGCCCGGGCCCGGCCGCGCCCACCAGACAACTGGCCGCGCCGTCGCTGAAGAGCGCGAACTTCTCCAGCCGTACGGACTCGTCGAGGATCTTGTCCGTGGTGACCACCAGCACCAGCCGGTGCGCCCCCGAGGCCACCAGCGCCCGGGCCGTGTGCAGCCCGGCCAGCAGGTTGTTGCACCGGTTGAGGGTCACCCCGGCGGTGAACGAGGCCCGGGTGAGGCCGAGTCCGTTGAGGACCGCGCCCACCAGCGGGGCGTGCCCGTCGACGGTGCCGGGGAACGAGCTGGAACAGACGATCAGCCCGTCGACCGACGACCGGTCCGCCCCGGCCGCGTCCAGGGTGGCGTTGCCGCTCTCTACCGCCAGTTCGACGGTGGTCCTGGCGGTCCGGAAGAAGCTGCCCCAGCCCCAGGTGCGGGGGGCCATGGGGATGGCGTACTGGGCCACCCGTTCCGCCAGATCCTCGACGGCGGTGTAGGGCTCCTCGGTCTCACCCAGTACATAGCGGGGCGAGAGGAGGAAAACCGGGGTACTGCTCATCCGTCCTGTGCTCCGTTCGACTCCGGGCGGTTTCCTACGAGTTCGGTCTGGTGCGGTCGTCTGCGGTCTTATTCAGACTTATGCGGTTGGATTCGGTCGAGTCCGGTCTGGTTCGGTCGGGAGGAGGTAGGCCGGTACGCGGCTCTACGAGTCGGGGGCGCGGGGCCTGCGAGTCGGGCGCGCGGCGCCGGGAGCGCGGGGTCCCGGGGGAGCGTCAGCCGGCCGGGAGCCGGACCACCGCCCGCGCCTCGCTCAGTACCTTCGTACCGCCGCTGGTGACGGTGAGATCGATCCGGACCAGTCCGTCGCCGAGCACCTCGGCGACCCGGCCCGCGACCTCCAGCCGGGCGCCCGCCGGATCGTCGGGGACGACCACGGGGCGGCTGAACCGGGTGCGGTACTCCACGATCGCGCCCGGGTCCCGTACCCAGTCGGTGACCGTACGGGCGGCGATCGCCATGGTCAGCATGCCGTGGGCGATACAGTCCGGCAGCCCGGCCTCCCGGGCCACCCGCGGATTCCAGTGCACCGGATTGAAGTCCTCCGACGCGCCCGCGTACCGCACCAGGTCGGCCCGGGTCAGGGTGACCTCGCGGACCGGCAGTTCGGTCCCCGCCGCCGCCTCGTGCGCTCCGTTCGTCGTCACGGCTTCCCCCCGCCGTCCACGGCGCTCAGCGCCACCAGGGTCAGATGCGCGGTGACGACGTGCTCCCCGCCCGCGTCCGCGAGGTCGGCCCGCAGGGTCAGGACGTCCCGCCCCCGCAGCCGCTGCGCTCCGGTGATCTCCACGGTGGTCACCAGCCGGTCGCCCGCCCGGACCGGCCGGGCGTACTCGAACCGCTGGCTGCCGTGGATCAGATAGGTGGGGTCGAAGCCGATGTCCTCGTATCGGAAGACCTCGTCCAGCGCCCGCATGACCACCGGGAACGGAAAGGTCGGCGGGGCGAGGACATCGGCGTGGCCCAGGGCGCGGGCGGCGGCCGGATCGGTGTAGACGGGCGCGGGATCGCCCACGGCCGTCGCGAACCGGCGGATGGTCTCCGGTTCGACCGGATAGGGCCGCGCGGGCGGATACGTCTTCCCGACGCACCCGGGGTCGAGTGCCATATCGCTCCTCGGTCAGCAGGATCGGTCAGCGGGATCGGTCAGCGGGTTCAGGGCGGTGGGTCCGGCGGTGGGCCGGTCGGCGGGTTCGGTCGGTGGCCCGGTGCTGCGGGAAGCCGGTGGCCGGTGGTCCGCGGACCGGCCCACCCGGCCCGCGGACCTCTCGTACGGCCCGGGTGAGGGCGCACCCGGCTTCGGGGGCCGCCGGACCGCGGGGGACACCCCCGGCGCGGTCCGGCGGCCGGTCGGTGGGCGGTCAGTCGTCCCAGTGCTCCAGCACCCGGCGCCGTACCTCCTCCGGATACGCCTGGGCGAAGGACGCGTGGTTCATCCGGCCGTCGCCCCAGGCGGGCAGCAGCCCGTCCACCACGACGCCCGGCCCCTTCTGCGCCGCCCGCTCGTCCTTCGAGTAGCTCGTCATGAACGGCAGCACCCGGCCGTCCCAGTACTGCCGCCGGTCCCGCGGGTGGAGCCGGGTCCCCAGCGCCCACAGCAGATCGGCCTCGTTCGACGGGTCTATGTCGTCGTCCAGGACGTAGGTGACGGGCATCATCGCGCTCGGATGCGGGCTGTTGTGCAGCACCTCGCCGATCCGCCGGACCAGTTCGGTGGTGTCGGCGCCGGGCAGCCGGTCGCGCCAGTCGTCGGGGACGGTGACCACGGCCCAGTGCATGGCCGCCGCGTACGGCAGCCAGACGGTGGTGACCGGCAGCCCCGCCGCCCGCAGCGCGTGCAGCTCCTTCGCGGCCCGGCCGGTCCCGGTGACCGTGTGGTACTCGTCCGGCGGCCGGCCCTCGGCGACCACCGGCCAGATCGGCGCGTCCCGGTGGGTGATCGCCTCGACCGTGAAGACGGGCTGGTGCGAGGTGTGCGTGGAGGCGTACCCCGCGTACTCCCCGAACGGGCCCTCAAGACTGTCCCGGCCGATCGAGAGATGACCCTCGATCACCACCTCGGCATGGGCGGGCACCTCCAGGTCGACCGTCTCGCAGCGGACCACCTCCAGCGGCTCGCCGTGCAGCGCGCCGATGTACCCGGCCTCGTCGACGTCGCGCGGCAGCGGGATGCCGCCGACGAACGGGACCGAAGGGGGGCCGCCCTGCACCAGCGCGTACGGCATCGGCTCGCCCCGCTCGGCCCAGGCCTCCCACATCAGCCCGATGTGCTGCGGCGGGATGACGAGACCGGTCATCCGCTTGCCGTCGAGCTTCATGATCCGGGTGATGGACCAGTTGGTCCACGAGCCGTCCGGCGTCTTCGCGACGATGACGCCCCAGGTGTTGAGGTAGTCCCCGCCGTCCTGTTCGTGGATCCGGGGGATCGCGAACCCGTCCAGGGTGGCGTCCGCGCCCAGCAGGACGTTCTCCTTGCAGGTGGCCCGGTCGCGGGCCACGGTGACCGGCGGGACGGGCTTGGCGTCCCGGGTCCGTACGAGATGTTCCACCAGCTCGCCGCCGCCGGTCTCGGGGGGCAGCCCCACCGACAGGGCGAGTCTGGCCAGCGGCATATCGGCCCGGGAGCTGAGCCCGGCCGGGGCGCCGAAGAACCGCATCCCGATGCCGTCCTCCACCACCTCGGGGATGTACGGGGCGGGGGACCGCTGTTCGTAGGAGCGGCGGGTGATCGCCGCGGCCTCCAGATCGGCCCGGACGGGACGGCCGACGGTCTTCAGATCACCGATGGCCCGGAGGGCGTCCAGATACGCCCGCAGATCGGCCAGATGCGTCATGAGGTCGCCCCTCCCGGGGTGGTCGCGGCCAGTGCGCGGCGGACCGGAACGGTCACCGCCGGATTCGGTCCGGAGCCGGAGGCCGGGCTCGCCGAACGGGCCCCGGCCAGTTCTGGAGCCGGGTCGGCGGCCGGATCAGGAACCCGGTCGGGAGCCGGGTCGGCGGCCCGGTCGGGCATGCCCTCCCAGCGGCGGGCCCGGTGGGACGGGATCCCGAACTGGTCCAGGACCCGCGAGACGAGATGGTCGATCATGTCGTCGACCGACGAAGGCCGGTTGTAGAAGGTCAGCATCGGCGGCAGCACCACCGCGCCCATCCGGGAGAGCGCCAGCAGATGGTCCAGATGGATCTCGCCGAGCGGGGTCTCACGCGGTACGAGGACGAGCTTGCGCCGCTCCTTGAGAGTGACGTCGGCGGCCCGGGTGATCAGCCCGTCCGCGTAGCCGGTCCTGATCGACGCCAGGGTCTTCATGCTGCACGGCATGACGACCATGCCGTCGGCCGGGAAGGACCCGGAGGAGATCGCGGCGCCCTGGTCGTCCGGGGAGTAGGAGACATCGGCGAGCGACTGGACCTCGCGGGCCGTCAGCTCGCTCTCCGTCTTCAGCGTCGCCCGGGCCCAGCGGCTCATCACCAGATGGGTCTCCACGGAGTCGTGGTGGCGCAACTCCTCCAGCAGTCGTACCCCGAGCACCACTCCGGTGGCCCCGGTCAGCGCCACGACCAGGCGCTGGGGTCGTTCCGTCGGCATTGGGCTGCTCCTTCGGCGGAATTCGGTCGGTCGGCGGTGTCGGTGCGGCCCGCGGGCCGGGCCGTACGGTGCGGGGAGGCACCGGACGAACCGGCCGCAGGCCCCCCCCGGGAACCGGTCACGGCACTCGGTGCCGGGGTGGGTGCGCCGGGAGGGCGGGGCCGCGAAGTCGTCGGGGAGGGGGCGCGTCGAGCGGTCGTATACGGCCCCCGGACGACGGGATCGTGCCGCGGTTCGGGTAGTGGATCGCCGGATCCTTGCTTCGGCTTCGGCTTCGGCTTCGGCTTCGGGTCCGGGTCCGGCTTCGGGTCCGGCTTCGGGTCCGGCTTCGGGTCCGGCTTCGGGTCAGGTGAGACAGGCGCGGAAGCGACAGCTCTCCGCCCCGTCGCGCATACAGGTCAGTACCTCGTCGTCGGCCGTGACGCCGATGCCCTCGAACCAGCCCGCGCGGAGTTGGAGGCAGGGGCATTCGTAGCCGTCGAGCGAGCGGCTCGCGGCCAGCATCTTCAGGGCGAAGTGCTCACTGACCACCGTCACCCAGCTGCCGTCGGCGTCGTCGAACTCGGTGGCGTCCAGCTTCACCCGGGTCCGGGTGAACATCAGCCGGGCCAGCGCCTGGAGGGTCGCCGCGACCTCCCGCGGCCCGCTGCCGGGCGGGGTGGGGTGGCGGCGGCTGTAGAGCGTGGCGACCCGGCGGGCCACGAACCGCATGACCTCGGCGTTGAGTTCGTTCGCCACGTCCTGGCCGAACCGGGTCTTCACCGCCTGATACCAGCGGGCGTCATGGAGCCACCACGACTGGCGGAGCATCGAGATCTCGGCGGAGAGCGGGAAGTCGAGCGGGCTCTCGACGGCCCCGGCGACACCGCCGCCCGAAGGCCCGGCGCCGTTCGGCCCGGGGGCCCCGTTCCGGGCCGCCGTACCGTTCCCGTTCACCCGGGCAGCTTCAACCGGTTCAACCGGTTCACCGGCTCCGGCCGGTCCGCCGACGCCCCCGGAAACCCCCGTCGTGCGCGTCATGTCCCTCACACCTCCGCCGTCCCGGCCCCGGGCCCCGGCACGTCGGCGCGGAGCAGCAGCGCCTCGGCCGTGTCCGGGTCGCCATCGGCGACGCCCAGCTCCAGCAGGACCAGCAGGACGTCACCGGCGCTGCCGTCCTCGATCAGCAGCTCGGCCAGCTCCATGCCCTCGGCCAGGGCGTCCCCGGCCGGGCTGACGCAGATCACCGGGCCGCCCAGGCCCCAGCGGGCCGAGACGACACCCAGTACGGCACTGGGCACGGACTGGTAGAAGAGCAGCGGAGACGCCTTGGTCCCCCGGTCGACCGAGCCGGTGACCGCGGTCTCCGTGGCCATGTCGCCCAGGCTCGACACCATGACCAGGGCTGTGTGCCCGGCCGCTTCGCCGGGGGCGGGTGGCTCCCCGTGGTAGGCGGCCAGCGCGCGGTCGGCGACATGGGCGAAGAGCGGCCCGAAGGCCGAGGCGGTGAAGCCGGGCAGGTTGGGCGGCCCCCCGGGGGCCTCGGCCGGATCCCAGACCGAGCGGGCCAGGACCGTGAGCCGGGTCGTGTGCGTGGTCATACGGCGCTCACCACCAATGCCGTGTTGGCCCCGCCGAAGGCGGAGTTGAGGCTGATGACATGGCGGACCTCCCGCTCCCTCGGGGTGTCGAGGACGAGATCGAGCCGGCAGTCGGGGTCGGGCCCCAGATAGCCGGAGTTGACCGGCAGCAGGCCCGAACCGAGGGCCAGTACCGAGATGACGAGTTCGACCATCCCGGCGGCCTGGAGGGCGTGGCCGGTCATCGACTTGGTCGAGCTGACCGGGATCCGCTCCGCCCACTCGCCGAACGCCTTGTGCATACCCGCGGTCTCGGCCGAGTCGTTGTACGGGGTCCCGGTGCCGTGCGCGTTGACGTAGTCCAGGTCCTCCGGGCCGAGCCCGGCGCGGCGCAGCGCCCGTTCGATGGTCCGGGCCATCCCCAGACCCTGCGGGTGCGGCTGGCAGACATGGTGGGCGTCGCCCGCCTGGCCCCAGCCGGTGAGCCGGGCCAGCGGGTTCGCCCCGGGCCTGCTGTCGGCCGCCTCCAGCACCACCACCCCGGCGCCGTCGCCGAGCAGCAGGCCCTTCCGCCCGGCGCTGAACGGCCGGAGGCGTCCGTCGGGGGCGAGGGCCCGGCCCGCGTCGAAGGTGGTGAAGGACTCCGGGTCGACCAGATGCCCGGCGGCGACCACCACCCGGTCCTGGCGGCCCGAGGCGATCAGTACGGCCGCCTCGGCGACCGCCGCGCCCGCCGCGACACAGGCGTTGATGTACGTACGGCCCGCCGCGCCGAAGCCGCACTCCCGCGCCAGCCACCGCGCGGTGTCCCCGATGGGGCGTTCCCGCTGCCGCTCGCGCGGCAGCCGGGAGACGGCGGGATCGGCGTGGCGGGCCGCGATCAGAAGGGCCTCCGCCCGTTCGGCGGTGGAGAGCCCGGCCTGTTTGCACGCCTCCTCGGTCAGGGTCTTCAGCTCGGTGTCGAGATCGAGGTCCGCCGGTCCCTGCGCGGCCACCCCGACCCGGTACCGGTCGGTGTCGAACCTGGTCACGGGCTTGAACGCGGGGACGCCCGAGTAGATCCCGGTCCGCAGGGCGTCGACCCCGTGTCCGTACCCCGTGGTCACCGCCATCCCGGTGAGGACCACGGTCCTCGCGGAACCGCCCGCTCCGGTGGTGCTGTTCATCCCTCGCCTCCCAGCGTCGGTACGGATCGCATGTCAGTGCCCCATGCCCATGCCGCCGTCGACCGGGACGACCGCCCCGGTGATGTACGCCGCGCCGGGCGACGCCAGGAACTCCACGGCCGCCGCCACCTCGTCGGGTTCGGCCATCCGGCCCATGGGGATCAGCCCCAGGATCCGCTCGCGCTGTCCCGCGGTGAGGGCGTCGCTCATCGCGGTGTCGGTGAGCCCGGGGGCGACCACGTTCGCCGTGACCCCGCGCGGGGCCAGCTCCCGGGCCAGGGACCGGGCCAGACCGATCAGACCGGCCTTGGACGCGCCGTAGTTGACCTGGCCCGCGACCCCGCTGAGCGCGGCCGTCGAGGAGATGATCACCACCCGGCCGCCGCGGGCCCTGATCAGATTGCGGGCGGCCCGCCGCACCACGCGGTAGGTCCCGGTCAGATTGGTGTCCACGACGGAGGTGAAGTCCTCCTCGGTCATCCGGATCAGCAACTGGTCCCGGGTGATCCCGGCATTGGCCACCAGTACCTGCACCGGGCCGTGGGCCGCCTCGGCCTTCCCGAACGCCTCGTCCACGGAGACCGGGTCCAGTACGTCGCAGGCGACGGCCAGCAGCCCGTCCGGCGCCTCGCCGGACCGGCTGGTGACCGCGACCCGGTCACCGGCCGCCGCGAGCCTGCGTGCCACGGCCAGGCCGATACCCCGGTTTCCGCCGGTGACGAGGACAGAACGGCTCATGAGCAATCTCCAGCCCGGTGGTGGTGTGAACAACGGAAAGTTCGGAATCGCCGGCGGGAATCAGCGCGGTGGACATCGGCGGCGCCCGGAAGGGCCGTCGACACCGTGAGCATCGGAAACATCGGAAACGACTTCGGAAACAGTGCCCCGCCCGACCGGGGAACGGCGGCGGCCGATGGCAATGGTGTAGTCCACCAAAGGTGAGTCCCCGGGTTCGTCGGACGGACACAGAAAGAGTTTTGGGCCGGCGTTCCGCGTTCGCCAGACGGCACGGTGTGCCTCGGGCGTGCCTTGCCGACGACGCCATTTCGGGGGCACACCGGGGGCACACCGTTTTCCGCCACGATCATCGGGCATTTCACCCCGCGCGGAATTCGATATTCCAGCTCCGGCCGCTGCTCACACGGTTATCCGTACGGCCATTGGCGGCGGTGCGCGGCACCCCGTGGCGGCTTCCCGGACAACGGGAACCGCCCGGCACTGTCCCCTGTGCCGGGCGGTCGTCTCAGCCGGTGGGGACGTGGTCCCGGGAGACCCGCCTCGGTCTCCCCGTCCCCGGACGCCCCGTGAACTCTCCCGGGCTCCGGCCGCGGTCGATGACCGCTGTCCTGTCCTCGTAGCGCGCTGTACCTCCGGCCGGGCCCCGGTCGAGGGCCGGCTTCACTTCACCGGGCTTCACTTCATCGGTCGTCCGTCATCGGGCTCCGGTCAGCGGCCGTCGGCCGCCGCTGTCCGCCGGACTCCGCCGCCGGGCGCTCTTCCCGCCCCCGGGCCGGCCTCGCCCCGGCCGCTCACCTCCGCTCGTTGCGGGCGGCGCGCAACGCCCCGCGCACCCGCTCGGCCGCCGCCGCCTGCACCCCGCCCAGCAGAGCCGACGCCCTGGCCTCCGACTCGGCTCCCGCCGTGACGTCCCCGACGGCGATCTGGGCCTCGGCGGCGCGCAGCAGATACAGCGCCCGCACCACCGGGGGCAGATTCAGCCCCGGCCCCTGACGGGTGAGCACCGGGTCGAAGTACCTGATCGCCCGGTCGGGCTGGTCCATGTCCAGCAGGGAGACCCCGTCGATACAGCTGAGCCAGCTCTCGGAACGGAGCGGCAGGATCGGCATGCCCGACGGCGAGGTGGTGCTCAGGATCCGCCGCCCCGCCGCCATCGCCCGGACCCGGCCCATGTCGTCGCCCCGCTGGGCGTGGATCCGGGCCGTCTGGGCGTACAGCAGTGCCTGAAGGGAGGGGTCCGTCATCTGGTCGGGATGACGCCTGAACAGTTCCCGTACGGCCCCCAGCAGTTCGGCCGCCTCCTCGTGCATCTCCAGGTCGAGGTACTGACCCGCGTGCATGGTGACCACGGCGGCGGCCACCTGGGGATCGGCCGCGGCCGTCGCACACCGCAGGGCCGCGACGTAGTACCGCTGGGCGTTGACGTGCTCGCCCTGTACCCGGGCGATGAAGCCGCAGACCGACAGCCCCTCGGCGGCCAGGATCAGGACGTCCCGGCCGGTGTGGAGCGCGTCGGGCGACGCCAGGAAGTGGTCGGCCAGATTCCGCAGCTCCAGCTCGGTCGCCGGGGCCAGCCAGCCGGCCGAGAACTTGGCGGCGAACCGGTGCAGCGTCCGCAGCCTGGTGCACGCCTCGACCAGACCGCCCGACAGGGCGTCGGACCCGGGCGGTGTCCGCCCCGCGGCCCCGTGCAGGGGGACCGTCGGCGCCAGCGACACCTCCTCGGTGACCGCATCGAGCCAGTTCTTCACCAGTGACCTGGCCGACCATCCGGTGGCCAGCAGATACTCCTGCTGGAACTGCTTGCGTCCGGCGACCGCGTCGAGAATGGCCTCGGGGACCGCGGCACGGGTCCACGGTAATTCCAGCTGCCGGGTGTCCCCGTTGGCCAGGTGCAGCCAGTCCGGCCAGTCGAGCCTCAGAACCTCCTCCTGGGGAACGGCGTGGATATGGGCGATGGCGAGCTGGGCCGTGCGCTCGGGAACGGCGCGGCCCGCCTCCCAGCGGGAGACCTTCTCCCGGCGGGCGGCCATATGGCCGAAGCCGAGTTCGGCATGGGTGACGGCGATCAGCTGGGCGTACTCGCCATGGGTGTAACCGGCCTTGGTCCGCAGCGTGGCCAGGGGATGGCGGTTGCGGCCGGGTGACGCGGAAGGGGAATTCCAGGTATCGCTGCGCATGAACGTGGTGCCTCTCGGTCGAAAGGTTCCTGTGGCTGGACCGGTGGTCGTCGAGCCGAGACAGGGCCCCTGGCCCGTGGCCGGGCGACAGGCGCCTGCTCTCTTCTGGTGGAGTACGAGCCCGCACGGGGGAAGACGTCGTCATGGCAACCGCGACACACCGGAACCGGAGAGGACCCGTCGCTCCCGCGCCGGGACCGCCTCGCCACTCCTCTCGTGTCCGCCGGGTGCGGCTGCTCGACGGCAGCGGAAACCCATGGCGTTCCGACGGGTCTGACACCGGGACCCACGAAACGCCGGACCACCTGTGGCCCAACGGCGGTCCGCGGCAGCCCCGGCCGCCGCGCACGACGACGAGCCGCGTACGCCGAGACGGCGCACACGGCCCGTAACCCCCCGACACCCGGACGACCGGCGGGAGTTCGACCCGGTCGTTCCGTGGGGGAGCGTCACGCGGCAGAGCGGGCACAGGCATCCCCTTCATGACACACGAAACATATTGGGTCCTTGGGAAAAGTCCAGCGGTCCGACATCTGTACCGCCTCCCTTACCCACTGGTAGCGTCCGCAAGCGGCTGGTAGCGTCCGGGCCCGCCGGAACCGGTTCTTCCGATGCGTCTCAGCCGACTTCCCAGCGTCGCCGAGAAGGAGGAGGAGCCGTGCGCGAGTTCAACGTCCCGGCCCTGTACGATGTTCCGCCGCACGGAAATCTGGCGAATATCGCCATCCGGAACGCCACCGAGTTCCCCAATCGCGCGATTCTCGCCCGCAAGGAGTCCGGACAGTGGCGTGACGTGACATCCACGGCCTTTCTCGCCGAGGTGCGGGGCGTGGCGAAAGGGCTGATCGCCTCGGGCGTCCAGCCCGGTGACCGGGTCGCCCTGATGTCCCGTACCCGCTACGAATGGACCCTGCTCGATTTCGCCATCTGGTTCGCGGGCGCCGTCTCCGTCCCCGTCTACGAGACCTCCTCCGCCGAACAGGTGGAATGGGTCACCGGAGACTCCGGCGCGGTCGCCGCGATCGTGGAGACCGCCGACCACCAGGCCGTGGTCGAGGGCGTCCGGGAGCGGCTGCCCCTGCTGAAGAACGTCTGGCGGATCGAGGGCGACGCCGTGGGCGAGCTGACCGCGGCCGGCAGCGACGTCACCGACGAACTCCTCGCCGAACGGGCCGCCACCCCGACCGCCGACTCCCTCGCCACCATCGTCTACACCTCGGGCACCACCGGCCGCCCCAAGGGCTGCGAGCTGACCCACCGCAACTTCCTCGCCGAGTGCGGCAACATCATCGAGCGGAACCCGGAGATGTTCTCCGAGGACGCCTCCGTCCTCCTCTTCCTCCCCCTCGCCCACGTCCTGGGCCGGGTGGTCGAGATCGGCGCCATCATGGGCCCGGTCAAGCTGGGCCATGTCAGCGACCTCAAGGACGTCTCCACCGAACTCGCCGCCTTCCGCCCCAGCTACCTCCTGGGCGTCCCCCGGGTCTTCGAGAAGGTCTACAACTCGGCCCGCGCCCAGGCCAGGGCCACCGGCAAGGGCAAGATCTTCGACCGGGCCGTGGACACCGCCATCGCCCACAGCCGGGCCCGGGACACCCCCGGCGGCCCCGGCCTCGGACTGCGCCTGCGGTACGCGATCTTCGACAAACTGGTCTACGGGAAACTCCGCGCCGCCCTCGGCGGCCGGGCCCGCTACGCCATCTCCGGCGGCGCCGCCCTCGGCGAACGCCTCGGCCACTTCTACCGCGGCCTCGGCATCACCGTCCTGGAGGGCTACGGCCTCGCCGAGTCCTGCGCCGCCACCACCCTCAACCCGCTGGACCAGCAGAAGATCGGCACCGTCGGCCAGCCGCTGCCCAGTACCGGGGTGAAGATCGCCGAGGACGGCGAGATCCTGCTCCGCGGCCCGCACATGTTCACCGGCTACTGGAACAACCCCGAGGCCACCGCCAAGGTCTTCGAGGACGACTGGTTCCTCACCGGCGACCTGGGCTCCCTGGACGAGGACGGCTACCTCCGGATCACCGGCCGCAAGAAGGAGATCATCGTGACCGCGGGCGGCAAGAACGTCGCCCCGGCCGTGATCGAGGACCGGATCCGGGCCCACGCCCTGGTCGCCGAGTGCATGGTGGTCGGCGAGGGCAAGCCCTTCGTCGGTGTGCTGATCACCGTGGACGAGGAGTTCCTGCCCCGCTGGGCCGCCCAGAACGGCAAGCCCGAAGGGGTCACGGTCGCCGAACTCCGCGACGACCCGGTACTGCTCGCCGAGATCCAGCGGGCCGTGGACGACGGGAACGCGGCCGTCTCCAAGGCGGAGTCCGTCCGCAAGTTCCGGATCCTCGAATCCCAGTTCACCGAGGCGTCGGGCCATCTGACGCCGTCGCTGAAGCTGAAGCGGGCGGTGGTCCTGCGGGACTACGCCGCCGAGGTCGACGCCATCTACGGCGGCTGACCGCTCCACCGGCCCCGGAAACGACGGTGCCCCGGCGGATCGAGGATCCGCCGGGGCACCGTCGTGCCGTACGAGTGACTAGTGCACTCCGCCCAGCAGCTTCTGCACCTTGCGGCGCGAGAGATAGATCCCCACACCGGTGAGGACCGCGAGCGCGCCCTGGATCGCGAACCAGGCCTCCGAGTCCGTCGCGGCCCCGAACGTCTGGAGCAGCGCCGTCACCGAGCCGCCGACCGAGATCGCCAGGAACCAGACGCCCATCATCTGGGACGAGTACTTCTCCGGCGCCAGCTTCGACGTCAGCGACAGACCCACCGGGGAGAGGCACAGCTCACCCATGGTCTGGAGGAAGTAGACCGAGACCAGCCACATCGGGGAGACCCGGGCATCGCCCGAGGCCAGCCCCTGCGCGATCATCATCACGCCGAACGAGGTACCGATGAGGACCAGCGCCATGGCGAACTTCGACAGAGTGCCGGGCTCCTTGGCCCGCTTGAACAGGGCCACCCACAGCATCGCGAAGAGCGGCGCGAAGGCCATCACGAACAGCGGGTTCAGCGACTGGAACCAGCTCTCCGGGAAGTCGAAGCCGAACAGCGTCGACTGGGTGTCGTTCTTGGCGAACAGGGCCAGCACCGAGCCGCCCTGGTCGTAGATGATCCAGAACACGGCCGACGCGGCGAGGAACCAGATGTAGCCCGACATCCGGCCCCGCTCGACCTCGGTGAGGTCGGGGTCGCGGCGGATCCGCAGCACGTACCAGACCGGCAGCGAGATGCCGAGGAGCGCCAGCGGGACGATGATCCAGTCCTCGTGGAAGACGCCCGCCAGGCCGACCACCGCGTAGAACGCGGCGGCGATGCCCAGCCAGATCAGCCCCTTGCGCAGCAGCGCCGAACGGTCGGCCCGCGGCAGCGGGTCCGGGATCCGGGCGGACTCGTCGGCCAGGTGGCGGTAGCCGAGGAAGTAGCAGAGCAGACCGATGCCCATACCGACACCGGCCATACCGAAGCCCAGGTGCCAGTTGACCTTCTGGCCGACCGCGCCGATGGTCAGCGGCGCGAGGAAGGCACCCAGGTTGATGCCCATGTAGAAGATCGTGAAGCCGCCGTCCCGGCGCGGGTCGTTCTTGTCCGGGTAGAGCTGGCTGACCATCGTGGAGATATTGGCCTTCAGCACACCGGAGCCGATCGCGATCAGCGCCAGACCGATGAAGAACGCGGCCTTCACGGGCACGGCCAGCATGAAGTGACCGCACATGATCACCACACCGGCGATCGCCGTGGCCTTGCGAGCACCCCAGACGCGGTCGCCCAGCCATCCGCCCGGCAGGGCGAGCAGATAGACCATGGCGTTGTAGACGGAGTAGATCGCGACCGCGGTCGCGTCCTGCAGCCCGAGACCGCCATCGGCCACCTCGGTGGCCAGATAGAGCACGAGCAGCGCCCGCATGCCGTAGAAGCTGTACCGCTCCCACATCTCGGTCATGAAGAGATTGGCCAGGCCGCGGGGGTGGCCGAGGAAGGTCTTCTCGGCGGCGGGGCCGGCCGGAGCCTTCGTCAGGCTTGACGCCATGGTCGTTCCTTGCGTTCGGGACGCGCCGTGCGCTCGGCACGGGAAACGCGCCCGGTGGGGGGTGACCGGCACCGGTGGGAGAGCGACCCGCCCCACGCCTGAGGGGCTCACCCCGGCGTGGGGGCCGGGATGGGGGACGTGTCCGCACCGGGATCCACACCCCGGGCGCGTCCTTGCGCTCGGGGCCCGGTCCACAGGTCATTCACTGTCGGCGGACCGGAACGAACCGGTCCTCACACAGAGGGAGACCCCTGGGCTGCCGCTCGGCAGGCCAAAGGTCTCCGCATAGTGCTACAGGCGTACTCGCCACCATACGACACGACACCTGTCCATAAGGAAGGATATGAGAGATGGATCACAGGGATAAGGGGAAGGGTAGGCAGGAATCGAAGGCTGATATCCGATTCGAACCCGAGACCCGCAGGGTCTGATGATCAAGCCCCGATGCGTCCCCCGGCGGACTACCATCGCCCCATGACGCGTGTACTGCTCGCAGAGGACGACGCATCCATCTCGGAGCCGCTGGCGCGCGCGCTGCGCCGGGAGGGATACGAGGTCGAGGTGCGCGAGGACGGCCCGGCCGCACTGGAAGCGGGCCTGGCGGGCGGAGTGGACCTGGTCGTCCTCGACCTCGGTCTGCCCGGCATGGACGGCCTGGAGGTCGCCCGGCGGCTCCGCGCGGACGGGCACACCGTGCCCATCCTGGTCCTGACCGCCCGCGCCGACGAGGTCGACACGGTCGTCGGCCTCGACGCGGGCGCCGACGACTACGTCACCAAGCCCTTCCGCCTCGCGGAACTCCTCGCCCGGGTCCGGGCCCTCCTCCGCCGCGGCGCCTCCGAGCCCGCGCCCGCGCCCTCCACCCACGGCGTCCGGATCGACGTCGAGTCCCACCGGGCCTGGATGGGCGACGAGGAGCTCCAGCTCACCGCGAAGGAGTTCGACCTCCTCCGGGTCCTGGTCCGCGACGCGGGCCGGGTCGTCACCCGCGACCAGCTGATGCGCGAGGTCTGGGACACGACGTGGTGGTCCTCCACGAAGACCCTCGACATGCACATCTCCTGGCTCCGCAAGAAACTCGGCGACGACGCGGCGAACCCCCGCTACATCGCGACGGTCCGCGGCGTCGGCTTCCGCTTCGAGAAGAACTAACCCCGCCCCCTCCGGGGCGGCGCCCCGAACTCCCCGGGCCGCGCCCGGCGCCCACTGGTTGTCGGCGGTCTGCGGCCCGCCCGTGGCTCGGCTCGCAGTTCCCCGAGCCCCTAGGTCGTCCTCCTCGTCGCCCTCGTAGAGAGGCGGGTCCCTCATTTACGGGGGCGGGGCCCTTTTCGGGGCCGGTGCCGGGGAGAGCATTTAGGGGCGCGGGGAACTGCGCGAACAGCCCACGACGGCGCGCGGGCGAAACACCTCCTGAGGAGGCACCGCCCCTTGCCCGGAGGGCGCCCCTCTTCCGAAGGGCGGTCGGGAAGGCAACCCAGGTGGCGATGGGGGTCCCCCCATCACGGACGCCGAAAGCAGGCGGCGCCCCACGGCGGGGACGCCGGGCGGGAGCCAGTACCCTCCCCGGATGGGGTCCGCTCGTACCCCCCACCCGCCCGGAGGGCCCATGCGTCGGCGACTGATCAATTCCACCCTGGCCGTCGTCCTCGTCGTGATCGCCGTCTTCGGTGTCTCCCTCGTCCTCGTGGAGACCCGGACCATCACCTCCACCGCCGAGGAGTCCGTCGAGGCGGAGGCGGTCCAGCTGGTGAGCTTCCTGGACGGCCGGATCCTGGAGAAGCAGCCGATCACGCCGGAGATCGTCGCGGATCAGAGCCGGCTCCAGCGGTACGCCCTGATCGAGCTGAAGGACCGGCCCCCGTTCTCCGTGGGCAAGAAGCCGTCCGACAATTCGATCAAGGCGGTGAGGGAGGGGGACCACGGCCAGACCGTGACGGTCATGGAGCCCCGGTCCGCCGTCTACGAGGAGGTCGCCCGCACCCTGCTGATCATCGGCGGGGTCGCCCTGCTGGCCGTCGTCGCCGCCGTCGTACTCGCGGTACGGCAGGCGGACCGGCTCGCCTCCCCGCTGACGGATCTCGCCGAGACCGCGGAGCGTCTCGGCTCGGGCGATCCCCGCCCCCGCCACCGGCGGTACGGCGTTCCGGAGCTGGACCGGGTCGCGGACGTCCTCGACGCCAGTGCCGAGCGGATCGCCCGGATGCTGACGGCGGAGCGGCGGCTCGCCGCGGACGCCTCGCATCAGCTGCGGACACCGCTGACGGCGCTGTCGATGCGGCTGGAGGAGATCTCGGCGACGGACGATCCGGAGACCGTGAAGGAGGAGGCGAGTATCGCGCTCACCCAGGTGGAGCGGTTGACGGATGTCGTGGAGCGGCTGCTGACGAACGCCCGGGACCCCCGGGAGGGCTCGGCGCTGGCGTTCGATCTGGACGAGGTCGTCAAGCAGCAGATCGAGGAGTGGCGTCCGGCGTACCGCAGTGCCGGGCGGGCGGTGGTGCGCTCGGGCAAGCAGGGGATGCGCGCGGTGGGCACTCCGGGCGCGGTGGCCCAGGTCCTGGCGGCGCTGATCGAGAATTCGCTGATGCACGGCGGCGGTACGGTCGCGATCCGGACCCGGGTGGTGGGGAACCAGGCGGTGATCGAGGTGACGGACGAGGGTCCGGGTGTTCCGGCCGATCTGGGTGCCCGGATCTTCGAGCGGACGATCAGCGGCCGGAACTCGACGGGTATCGGGCTGGCGGTGGCCCGGGATCTCGCGGAGGCGGACGGCGGCCGGCTGGAGCTGCTGCAGCAGCATCCGCCGGTGTTCGCGCTCTTTCTGAGCCGGGTGGCGCGCAAGCAGGAGGACGAGCCCCCGACGGTCCGCTGAGAGGCCGCGGCGCGGCCCGGCGGCGCGGCCCGGCGGCGCGGACCGACCGCGCCGCCGGGCCGCGCCGTCAGCGCCTCGGTGTCAGCCGGTCCGCCGACGGCCGGGCGGCCGACGCGGACCGTACGCCCTGGTGCCCGGGGAGTACGACCCCCACAGGCTCCGCCACGGGCTCCTCCGGGGGCCGTACGCCTCCCGGCTCCCCGGTGTCCCCGGCCGCGCCCGCCGCGCCCACGCCGCCCGTCCCGGACGCCACGACGGTGGATACCGGCCCGGCCGCCGTCTCCGGCTGGCCGGGGAAGACCCAGGTGCGGTAGGACCAGAACCGGAAGAGCGTCGCGACGCCGATGCCGAAGAACTTGAAGAAGTTGCTCTGCAGCGGGCTGTCCCAGTCGAAGCCGTAGGTCGCGGTGTAGAGGATCCCGTTCTCGATCACCAGGCCGATCACGCTGAAGAGCAGGAAGAGCGACATCTCCCGGGTACGCCCGGTCTTCTCGCGGTCGCGGTAGGTGAAGTACCGGAAGCCCAGGTAGTTGCAGCCGATGGCGACGGCCGTGGCGATGATCGACGCCCGGACCACCGGGATCTCGGTGGTCGCCCGGACGAGGTTGAAGACCGCGAGGTTGACGAGGACTCCGACGCCCCCGACCGCCCCGAACTTGGCGACTTCGCGCAACAGTTGGTCGAGCTGTCCGCGCAACGCTCCGCCTCGTTCACCCATAGTGAGAGTTCAGTCCCGTCTCGTTGACAGCGTCATTTCAATCATGCTAACCAGCGGTCGGCCCGCGCGCCCGGGGACCTCGCCGATGAGTACACCGGCGACGAACCCGACCGTGGGCAAGAAGATACAGAACAGGTCGGCGAGTGGCGTAAATAAGACACATAACGATCAAAGGTGATCGAATTCCTTGGCTTTTTCCGGAACCCTGACCGATCTGTACCGAAGATCGAAAATCCGGCCGAAGATCGACCCCGCACACGGCCCGAACCGGTCCGAACCGGCCCCGGCGGACGTCCGCCGCCCGAGCCGCCGGAGCCGTACCGCCGCCGTCTCCGTCACCCACGGTCACCGGAGCGGCCGGTGGCCGCCGGGCCGTACCCCCGCCGGCTCCGCCCCCGGCCGGTCCGGTCCCGCCCCCGGCCCGGCCGCCGTCCGGGGCTCCGTACGGCCCCGCCCGCCCGCCCCTCGTACACCGCCGTCCGCCCCGGCGCCGCCCCCGATACCCTGTGAGGGTGACGTTCCCGGTAGTCGGCATGGTCGGTGGCGGTCAGCTCGCCCGAATGACCCACGAGGCGGGCATCCCCCTCGGCATCCGTTTCAAGCTCCTCAGTGACACTCCGCAGGACTCGGCGGCTCAGGTCGTGAGCGATGTCGTGATAGGCGACCATCGCGATCTGGCCACCCTCCGCGAGTTCGCCCGCGGCTGCGATGTGATCACCTTCGATCACGAGCATGTCCCGATCGAGCATCTGCGCGCCCTGGAGGCGGACGGTATCCCCGTCCGGCCGGGGCCGGACGCGCTCGTCCACGCCCAGGACAAGGGGGTGATGCGGGCCCGCCTCGGTGAGCTGGGCGTCCCGTGCCCCCGTAACCGGGTGGTCGCGGACCCGGCCGATGTGACGGCCTTCGCGGCCGAGGGCGGCGGCTACCCCGTCGTCCTCAAGACGGTCCGCGGCGGCTACGACGGCAAGGGCGTCTGGGTCGTCGACGACGAGCGGGAGGCCGCCGCGCCGTTCGCCGCCGGGGTCCCGGTACTCGCCGAGGAGAAGGTCGACTTCGTCCGCGAGCTGGCGGCCAATGTCGTCCGCTCCCCGCACGGACAGGCCGTCGCCTACCCCGTCGTGGAGTCCACCCAGGTCGACGGCGTCTGCGACACGGTCGTCGCCCCCGCGCCCGGCCTCGGCGAGGAGCTGGCGGGCGAGGCCCAGCGGCTGGCCCTGCGGATCGCGGCCGAACTGGGCGTCGTGGGACATCTCGCGGTCGAGCTGTTCGAGACCGCCGACGGCCGGGTCCTCGTCAACGAGCTGGCGATGCGCCCGCACAACTCCGGCCACTGGACCCAGGACGGCGCCGTCACCTCGCAGTTCGCCAACCACGTCCGGGCCGTGCTCGACCTGCCGCTCGGCGACCCCCGGCCCCGCGCGCCGTGGACCGTGATGTGCAATGTGCTGGGCGGCGACTACCCGGACATGTACCAGGCGTATCTGCACTGCATGGCCCGCGACCCGCGGCTCAAGATCCATATGTACGGCAAGGACGTCAAGCCCGGCCGGAAGGTGGGGCACGTCAACACCTACGGCGACGACCTCGCGGAGGTCCGCGAGCGCGCCCGCCACGCCGCCGACTACCTCAGAGGAACGATCACCGAATGAGCAGCACCACCCCGCTGGTTGGCATCGTGATGGGCTCGGACTCCGACTGGCCCGTGATGGAGGCCGCGGCCCAGGCCCTGACCGAGTTCGAGGTGCCGTACGAGGTCGACGTGGTCTCCGCGCACCGGATGCCGCACGAGATGATCGCCTACGGCGAGGGCGCCGACGCCCGCGGCCTCAAGGTCATCGTCGCGGGCGCCGGGGGAGCCGCCCACCTCCCCGGCATGCTGGCCTCCGTCACCCCGCTGCCCGTCATCGGCGTCCCCGTACCGCTGAAGTACCTGGACGGGATGGACTCCCTGCTCTCCATCGTGCAGATGCCCGCGGGCGTCCCCGTCGCCACGGTCTCCGTGGCCGGCGCCCGCAACGCCGGACTGCTCGCCGCCCGGATCCTCGCCGCCCACAGCCCGGAGCTGCTGGCCCGGATGCGGGACTTCCAGACCGAGCTGAACCAGCAGGCCACCGAGAAGGGCAAGCGGCTCCGGGCCAAGACCGGCGGCCAGGACTCCTTCGGCTTCGGCAAGTAACCCCGCGGGCAGGAGAACGGCCATGGCAACCGAAACCTCCGCCGCCGAGCGGCGGGACCGGGCGCGGGAGATCCTCGCCGCCCATCCCGTCGTCGACGGCCACAACGACCTGCCCTGGGCCCTGCGCGAACGGGCCCGCTACGACCTCGACCGGTACGACGTCTCCGCCGACCGGTCCGGGGAACTGCACACCGACATCCCCCGGCTGCGGGCCGGGGGCGTCGGCGGCCAGTTCTGGTCCGTCTACGTGCCGTCGTCCCTCACCGGGGACGAGGCCGTCAGCGCCACCCTGGAGCAGATCGACGCCGTACGGCAGCTGATCGCCCGCTACCCGGCCGACCTGGCCCCCGCGGACGGCGCCGACACGCTGGAGAAGGCCAGGGCCGAGGGCCGGATCGCGTCCCTGATGGGCGCCGAGGGCGGCCACTCGATCAACAACTCGCTGGGCACCCTGCGCAGCCTCCACCGGCTGGGGGTCCGCTATATGACCCTCACCCACAACGACAACAACGACTGGGCGGACTCGGCCACCGACACCCCCCGGCACGACGGGCTCACCGCCTTCGGCCGGGAGGTCGTCCGGGAGATGAACCGCTGCGGGATGCTGGTCGACCTCTCCCATGTCGCCCCGGCGACCATGCGGGACGCGCTGGACACCTCCACCGCGCCGGTGATCTTCTCCCACTCCTCCGCCCGGGCCGTCTGCGACCATCCGCGGAACGTCCCCGACGACGTACTGGAACGCCTCCCCGGCAACGGGGGCGTGGCGATGGTGACCTTCGTCCCCAAGTTCGTGCTCCAGGCGGCGGTCGACTGGACGGCCGCGGCGGACGAGAACCTGCGCGCCCACGGCCTGCACCACCTCGACACCTCGCCCGAGGCGATGCGGCTGCACGCCGCCTTCGAGACGGCCCACCCGCGCCCGGTCGCCACGACGGCCACCGTCGCCGACCACCTCGACCACATGCGGGAGACCGCGGGCGTCGACCACATCGGCATCGGCGGCGACTACGACGGCACGGCCTTCACCCCGGCCGGGCTCGACGACGTCTCCGGCTACCCCGACCTGATCGCCGAACTGCTGGACCGGCGCTGGTCCACCGCCGATATCGCCAAGCTGACCTGGTCGAACGCGGTACGAGTACTCCGGGACGCGGAGGCGGTCGCCCGCGACGAACAGTCCCGGCGGGGCCCGTCGAACGCGACGATCACCGGACTCGACGCCGTCTGACGCGGTCCTTTCTCGTCACGCCGGGGGCGCGCGGTCATCGGACCGCGCGCCCTCCGCCGTTTCAGAGGCCGAGACAGAAGGTGTGCCCGACCGGGTCCGCGTAGACCCGCCAGCCGTGTTCCGGCCGGGCCTCCAGCAGAGTCGCGCCCAGCGCCAGGACCTCCTTCTCGGCGGCCTCCAGGTCCGCGACGGTCAGATCGAGATGCGACTGCTGCGGTACGGGCCCCTCGGGCCAGGTCGGCGCGGTGTGCCCGGCCACGCCCTGGAACCCCAGCCGAGGCCCGTCCACCGGCTGCAGCACCGCCCAGCCCTCCTCCCCGGTGTCCAACTCGCCCCCGAGGACCTTCTGATAGAAGCGGCCGAGCGCGACGGGGTCGGGGCAGTCGATGGTGACCATCTGGACGGTGGCGATACTCATGACTCTCCTGGGTTACCGACTAGCCGGTCCTATGGGTAACGGTGACCTCATACTGCCCCCATGGAGGTAACGTCGCAACCATGGAGGAGAAGGAGCCCGCGCCCGGCGGACTGGCGCTGATCGAAGCGCTGGTGAACACACTCGACGTGGAATCCGGCACGGACGCGCTGGACACGGAGGAGAACCGGACCCGCTTCGGCCTCACCCCGGCCGACACCCCCGGAGCCCGGGAACTCCGCGAAGCCCTGCGCGCGACACTGCTGGCCCACGCGGGCCACCACCCCGCCACCGGCCCGCGCCCCCCGGAACTGGGCCGGCTCCTCACCGCCGCGCCGCTCACCATCACGATCGCCCCCGACGGCGGCGCGACCCTCGCCCCGTCCCCCACGGCCCCCGGCGCTCCCGCCCTGACCGCCCGGGTGGCCGCCGCGATCACCGAAGCGCTGCTCGCGGGGGTCTGGCACCGCCTGAAGTGCTGCGAGGCGGAGACCTGCCACTGGGCCTACTACGACCGCAGCCCGGCGTCCCGCGGCCGCTGGTGCTCCATGTCGGTCTGCGGCGCCCGCGCGAAAATGCGCACCTACCGCGCGCGAACGCGTCCCGCGTAGCGATCCCGGAGCCCGCGAGGCCCGCCTGGGTCCGCTCGCCGGGCGCCCGCGCGCCGCCTGTGGCTTGTCTCGCAGTTCCCCGAGCCCCTGGCTGCCTTCCCGCCCGCCCTTGGGAAGTGGCGGCCCCTGTTACCGAGGCCGGGTCCCCTTCCAGGCTCGGCGCGAGGGAGAGCCCTTAGGGGCGCGGGGAACTGCGCGAACAGCCACAGGCGGGCCGCAGGCCGCCGACGACATCAGGTCGCCGGGCGAGACCCGGGTTTGGGCGGCAACCCGGAGGGCCAAGGCGCTGGGGGTCCCCCCATTGCCGAAGGCATAGGGGGCGGAACTGCGCGACCAGCCACGCACGGTCCGCAGACCGCGAACGAGATCAGGTCGCCGGGCGGGATCCGGGTAGTTTGGGGCGGCAACCCGGAGGGCCGAGGCGCTAGGGGGCCCGGCAACCCCGCCCGGGCCGGGCGCGCCGCACCCCTGAAAGCCCGGCGCTAAGCCGTCGGGCGGCCCATCGCCCGGTACGTCCAGCCCGCGTCGCGCCAGACCGCCGGGTCGAGGGCGTTGCGGCCGTCGAGGAGGGTTCGGCTGCTCACGGCCTCGCCGAGCGCCGCGGGGTCCAGCTCGCGGAACTCGGCCCACTCCGTGAGGTGGAGGACGGCATCCGCGCCCCGGACCGCGTCGAGCGCGGAGTCCGCGTACCCCAGGGTGGGGAAGACGGCCCGCGCGTTGGTCATGCCCTTGGGGTCGTAGACCGTGACCTGGCCGCCCTGGAGATGGATCTGCCCGGCGACGTTGAGCGCGGGGGAGTCCCGTACGTCGTCCGAGTCGGGCTTGAACGTGGCGCCCAGGACCGCGACCCGCTTGCCGAGGAAGGATCCGCCGACGGTCTCCCGGGCCAGCTCGACCATGTGGGTCCGGCGCCGCATGTTGATCGAGTCGACTTCGCGCAGGAAGGTCAGGGCCTGGTCGGCGCCCAGCTCACCGGCGCGGGCCATGAAGGCGCGGATGTCCTTCGGCAGACAGCCGCCGCCGAAGCCGACCCCGGCGCGCAGGAACTTCTTCCCGATCCGGTCGTCGTGCCCGATGGCCTCCGCCAGCCGGGCGACGTCGCCGCCCGCGGCCTCGCAGACCTCCGCCATGGCGTTGATGAAGGAGATCTTCGTGGCGAGGAAGGAGTTCGCCGCGGTCTTCACGAGTTCGGCGGTGGGGAAGTCGGTGACGACGAAGGGCGAGCCTTCGGCGACGGGCGTGGCGTACACCTCGCGGAGCAGCTTCTCGGCCCGCTCGCTCTCCACCCCGACCACGATCCGGTCGGGGTGGAGGGTGTCCTGGACGGCGAAGCCCTCCCGCAGGAACTCGGGGTTCCAGGCCAGCTCGACATCGCCGGGCGCGAGTTCGCGCAGCAGTCCGCCGAGCCGCTCGGCGCTGCCGACGGGCACGGTCGACTTGCCGACGACCAGCGCCGACCGGTTCAGATGCGGGGCGAGGGACCCGAAAGCGGCGTCCACGTAGCTCATGTCGCAGGCGTACTCGCCGTACTTCTGCGGAGTGTTCACACAGACGAAGTGGACGTCGCCGAAGGCCCCGGCCTCCTCGTAGGAGGTGGTGAACCGCAGCCGCCCGGTGGAGCCCTCGATCCCGGCGACGTGCCGGGCCAGCAGCTCTTCGAGGCCGGGCTCGTACATCGGTACGCGCCCGGCGGCCAGGGTCGCGATCTTCTCGGGTACGACATCGAGCCCGAGCACCTCGAAGCCCAGCTCGGCCATGGCCGCGGCGTGCGTGGCACCGAGATAGCCGGTACCGATCACGGTGATCTTCAGGGCCATGCGTACTCCAAATACCTATCCGGGCGGACGGCCCGAGCATAACCGCGCGGCCGGGGCGGCCGTTCGCCACCTGTCGCGCAGGTCACCTATGCCTGCGGGGGCGGCGGTCCTACCATGAGTTACTTAACGGTAGTGAACATCATTGGGGAGTGAGAGAACGTGGCCGGATCGGCTGATTTCGACCTGTACCGCCCGTCCGATGAGCACGACATGCTCCGCGACGCCGTCCGCTCCCTGGCCGAGGCGAAGATCGCCCCGTTCGCCGCCGACGTCGACGAGCAGGCCCGCTTCCCGCAGGAGGCGCTGGACGCGCTGGTCGCCAATGATCTGCACGCCGTCCACGTCCCCGAGAGCTACGGCGGCGCGGGCGCCGACGCGCTCGCCACGGTGATCGTGATCGAGGAGGTCGCCCGGGTCTGCGCCTCCTCGTCCCTGATCCCCGCCGTCAACAAGCTCGGCTCGCTCCCGGTGATGCTCTCCGGCTCGGAGGAGCTGAAGGCGAAGTACCTGGGCCCGCTGGCCAAGGGCGACGCGATGTTCTCGTACTGCCTCTCCGAGCCGGACGCGGGCTCCGACGCGGCCGGGATGAAGACCCGCGCGGTCCGCGACGGCGACCACTGGGTGCTCAACGGTGTGAAGCGCTGGATCACCAACGCGGGCGTCTCCGAGTACTACACGGTCATGGCCGTCACCGACCCGGAGCAGCGCTCCAGGGGCATCTCCGCGTTCGTGGTCGAGAAGTCCGACGAGGGCGTCACCTTCGGCGCCCCGGAGAAGAAGCTCGGCATCAAGGGCTCCCCGACCCGCGAGGTCTACCTCGACAACGTCCGCATCCCCGCCGACCGCATGATCGGCGCCGAGGGCACCGGCTTCGCCACCGCGATGAAGACCCTCGACCACACCCGGATCACCATCGCCGCCCAGGCCCTCGGCGTCGCCCAGGGCGCGCTCGACTACGCCAAGGGCTATGTCCGCGAGCGCAAGCAGTTCGGCAAGCCGATCGGCGACTTCCAGGGCGTCCAGTTCATGCTCGCCGACATGGCGATGAAGCTGGAGGCGGCCCGCCAGCTCACCTACGCGGCGGCGGCCAGGTCGGAACGCGTCTCCGCCGGCGCCCAGGGCGAACACCTCACCTTCTTCGGCGCGGCGGCCAAGTGCTTCGCCTCCGACGTCGCGATGGAGGTCACCACGGACGCGGTCCAGCTCCTCGGCGGCTACGGCTACACCCGCGACTACCCGCTGGAGCGGATGATGCGCGACGCCAAGATCACCCAGATTTATGAGGGCACGAATCAGATCCAGCGGATCGTCATGGCGAGGAACCTGCCGTAGCTGGGTTTTCGCAGGTCAGCGGCCCTGTGTCTCGGTCAGGGACACCAGCTTGGGTTCCGGTCCGTTCGAGCCCTTTTCGGGGTGATCCTGGGCGTCATGCTGGGGGAATCCTGGGCGGATATTGGGACTGGAACCGCCTCTGAGCTGCATAAACACCACGGCCCCCGGCATGACACCGGGGGCCGTTGGTGCGTGCTTGCTCAGGCCACTTCTGTCTTGTCGGATGGGTCGTCCGCCCCCGGTGTCAGCATCGTTGCGATGGCCGCACGTCCCCGCTGCTCGGCTCCCTCGAAGATGTAGTGGTAGTGCTCGCGCAACACGTCAGTGCTGCTGTGGCCCATCCAGTCGGCCACGTCGTTCTCAGGGACACCCGCGTACAGCAGGCGCGATCCGTAGTAATGCCGCATTGAGTGCGGTTTGCAGTACGCCACCTCGCCCTTGGACAGGGCGACCATCCAGATTTGCCGGTAGAAGTACGAGGCGTACACGTACCCGGTCCGGGTCACATTGGGGAAGAGAAGCCGTTCAGGCCCCCACACCCCGTGATTCTTGATGTGCCTCCGCAGCTCGAATGCCACGTTGGGCGGTAGCGGCACGACCCGCCCCGGCTCCTCTTCGTCACGAGCCTTGATGTGCCGTCGCTGTAGAGCGCTGTTCTTGCCTGACTCGGATTCGCCGTCTTCCGCGATCTGAAAATCGACGCGCAACACTTCGGCCTTGAAGTCGATCTGGTCCCGCGAGACGGCCATGGCCTCACCGATGCGGAGTCCGCAGCCAGCCATGAGCCAAAGCATCGCCCTGTACCGGGGTGGGGCCCCGTTCAGCATCGCCAGGACTTCCCGAGTGGTCAGCCGCCGGGCGGTGCTCTTGTGCTCGCGTATCTCCTTGGCGCGACTGCCCGCGTGCTTGATCCTCTTGCACGGGTTGCGCCCGATGATCTCGTTGACGACAGCCCACTCCATCATCCCGGAGAAGAAGGAGAATCGCTGGCGTCTGGTCCGCGCTGACAGCTTGCGTTCCGTCTCCATCCACAACAGCCACCGCTCGATGTCAGCCACCTTCAGGGACACGATGGTGCGGGCCTTGAAGAACGGTTCCAGTGTCGTCATCTGGATCGAGCGGTACTGCTTCTTCGTGCTGTTCTCCAGCTTCCTTTGATTCGTCCACTGCTCCCAGACCGCCGTTACCGGCTGCTTCCCAAGCCTGTCGTCCAAGTAGGTTCCGGCGTCAAGCTCCCGCTCCTTCTTCTTCCGGTAGTCGTCGGCGCGCGTCTTCGTCTCGAACGACTTCTGTCTCTGCTTGCCGTCCGGGTCGTACCAGAAGGTTGTCCACTTCTTCGGATCGTCTGTGGAGCGCGCTATCCATGCCTTTGCCATGTGACCTGGTCTTCCTTGCCGTTGCTGGGCCGCCGTGCGCTGCCTTGTGGCGCAAGTTTGACCACTGGCACCCCAGGGTTGTCAACACGGGGTGGGCAACCCTGCGTGGTACCTTGTGGGTATGGAAGACAGAGAGAGTGGGTTGGAGATCACCCAGCAGCAGGGGGCGTGGACCGTCCGCCTGTGGTGGCCGGCCGGTCCCATCACCGGAGGGCCGCAGCGCATCACCATCGAGACGGCGGATGGTGCGCCCGCCCGGGACGTGGCCCGTGGCATCTCCACGACCGTGCTTCGGAGGCTGGACCTTTCTGGCGCTATCAAGCAGGCGCAGGAGCAGGCACCCGAAGCGATGGCGAAGGGGGAAGACCTGGCGGGGACGTTTCGGGGCTTCGGCACCATGGCCCGCCTGTTGCTCGAAAGAGACGGGGTGTCGGCTGCCTATCTGGCAGTGCTGGCAACCGCGTACAAGATCATGGCCGACGGCGGGGCTCAGGCTCTGGTGCCTACGCTGGCGCAGCTCGTCGGCCGACGTCCGGAAACGATCAAGAGTCACTTGAAGCAAGCGCGCCGGGACGGCTATCTCACGACGCTCGCAGGAAAGGCCGGGGGCGAGCTGACTGATAAAGCGGCGGAAGCGCTCAAGGGAATCGACTTCGAGGCACTGGAAGAGGAAGCGCGGGACCTGGGTTGAGGAGTATCGCGGCAGGCAGGCTGATGACCGTGGACGACGTGGCCGAATACCTGAACAAGCCCCGATCGTGGGTGTACGGAAACTGGAGGACGGAGCAGATCCCGTTCCGGAAGGTAGGGCAATCGCTCCGCTGCCGACCGGCCGACTTGCAAGAGTGGCTGGACGACCAGAACTGAACAGCAGGACCGGCAGAGCCCCCGAGGTAATCGGGGGCTTTTTCTTTGATGAGAGGGCTGTGTGGACGAGACAATCCCACCCTTGGACGAGTCGAAGCGAGCCAAGTGGGAGCGGCAGGCGGATGCGCTGCTGGAGGCAGCCGGGGAAGAGGCGGACGAGGGGTGGCCGGGGTTCTGGCCGAAGCGGGCGGAAACAGAGTTCGATCGGATAGCGGCAGCACACACCGGGATGACCCCTTTGAGTTGGACCCCGATCATGGCGATGCTTCCTTCCTGCGATCCGGAGTTGCGTTACCGGGACGTGCAATCCGTCATGGAACAGCGCCCCGGAGAATGTGAGCCGGACCGCTACGCCGAACTGTTCTCTCTACTCTCCGAAGCGGAGAGGGACGGCGCGCACCACGGCACCGGCTTTACGCTGGAGCGCCGGAACTACCCTCCGGATTTGTGCCGGTGGACTGCTTGCCGTGAGCCTCTGCACGCCTCGCAGGGGGCGCGGAAACGGGGGCGTCCTCGGAGGTACTGCGAGGCTCACCAGAAGCCCGCCAGGGCTCGTACGCGGCGTTTGAGGTATGCGGGGATTCAGGTGGGGCGCAATAGGAACCTCGTGTACGACTTCGACGGCCTGAAGGAGCAGGATCTATCGGGTTACCGGGAACTGTGGGGCCGGGTCAACGTCGCCGGATCATGATGCGCCGGAGACCGCTTCCGGAGGATTCTCTGCTGTGTCGCAATAATTCAGAACAGTGGAGGAGTGATCCTCCGGGGCCATGCACACTCGGCGGTGTGCCTCTGGCACGGCCAGCGGGTCGGGCAGTTCCCAAGTCGTCATGGGGCTCTGCGGACACCTCCCTGTGAGAGGGACAGCGTAGAGAAACACTCCCTCCCTTACTTCCTGCTGTCTTGATCTCAGTGGGGGGTAAGGGGGGCAGTGTCTTCTCTTACGTTGTCCTCTTGTGAGGGGGTAGGGCCGCCCTGAGAGCGGCCCATTCCCTTCCTTCTACTTCCTGTCTTAAGTTAGATTTTTAGGAGGTGTCGCCGTGAGCGACCACCCGACCGATTCCCCGTTCCCGGACTTGGTGCCAGCCGAACCGGCTGATTCCATCCGGGCCGAGATCCAGCGGGAGTACGCCGCCAAGCTTGCCGCGGCTGAACTCAGGACCCAGGCCGCCAAGGATGGAATCACCTTTCCGGACGGGTTCACCGATTTCCTTGATTCTTCGAAGCTTGTCGGGGATGACGGCTCGCCCTCGGTTGAAGCTATCGGGAGGGTCCTGGCCCCCTGGGCGGCGGCGAAGGAGCCTGAGTTCCCCCAGCTCAGGGGCGCAGGCAATTACAAGCCGATGTCGCCGGAGCCCCGCATGTCCCTTGATGTTCGCAAGCGCTGAACTGGAGTACCTGTATGACCCTTTCGTATCAGTCCCCCGGCACTACCACCTTCGTTCCAGAAGTCTGGGATGCCGAACTCCTCACCGCCTTTGATCCTCTCCTGGTGTGGGCGTCTCCCATCGTCTCGAATAACAAGTACGAGGGGAATATTCGCCAGAAGGGCGATGTGGTCCACATCAACAGCCTCCTCCGCCCGACTGTCGGGGACTACAATCTCCCTGACGGGATGACGGCCCAGCGTCCGGAGACCGTTGATCAGAAGCTCGCCATCACTGAGGCGAAGTACCTTCAGGTTCTGATCGAGGACGCGGAGCGGGTACAGCTCAACTCCGGAAATCTGAACTCGCCGATCAATCAGCAGATGATCCGTTCCCTTGCCCGTGAGGCCGACACCTTCATGGGTGACATCATCGCCAAGGGAGCGACGGCCCTTCCCGTTGTCAAGGCGTCTGCCGCGAACGTGCCCCAGGCGCTTTACAGCGCGATCCTGGACATGATGCTGGCCCTGGACGACAACGACGTTCCCGCAGGCCGTTACGTCGTCGTATCGCCCCGCGTGAAGCGGCATCTTGTCGAGCATCCGGCCGTTGCCAACGCCGCCGCGTACGGTGAGGGCGGCGTGACCGCGAACGGTGTCGTGGCGCGACTGGCCGGGTTCACCATCCTCACGACCACGGCCATGCCGACCGGCGTGGACATCGTGGCCGGACACAAGGAATTCGCCACGTACGCGAGCCAGTTCACCGGCTTCCGCGAGGGTCAGTCGGAGAAGTACCGGGCGGACTACATCGACACGCTGCACCTGTACGGCGGCAAGATCGTCCGCTACCCCGACATGGACACCAAGAAGGCGGACAGTTCCTTTGATGAGTCCAAGCCCACGAAGGGCATCGTGAAGGCTTCCGTGGAATGGGCGCTGGCCGCCTGACAGCGGCGGTTTGTTCGGGTCCCGCCGATCGGCGGGACCCGCCCGTTCACCCTCCGTCGAACCTAACGGGTGCCGGCCACCAGCCCAGAGTGACGGAAACAGCTCCGCCCGAAGGCTGCTAGGTGAAATTCACGAATCTCCCTACGGTGCAGTTCGAAGAGGTGGTGAACTCCACCCCCATTCGGGCATCAACGGGGCCAAAAGGAATGCCGTCAAGGTCAAGGGGAATGCTTTTCCCTGCGAATCGCAACAGGTAATCGAGAATTCTCGATAATTTGATACCCGTACACGGTTCGAGAAAGGCACCCCCGGTGGTCCCTATCTCAATCTAAGAACCCATTACCCCCGCCTCTCGCATTTCCGTGAGTTACACATCATTTATCTGTACGTGATTGTTTCGTGATTGATTATGGGCAGTGTTGATCTCGCACCGCAGAAGTGAAAGCGGTCGGCCGTCAGAGCGAATCGCTCCGGTCGAACAAGAGACTTGACTGTCCCTCACGAACGAAGGAATGCAGCATCATGCGCAAGACGGTTCTGGTGCCCGTTCTCAAGACCCTGTGCGACGCTCACATAGCGCGGGACGGGAGCGAGCATGAGGCCACGGCGACACTCACCCTGGGGAAGCGCGCATGGGACCTGTGCGGGGAGCACCGCACCACGTTCGACCGCTACCTGACGGACGCCCTGGGAGCAGGGGTGGACGATGACCACGGGCCGGTGGGCGAGCCCGTGCCGGACGATGACGACGCGGCCCCGGCCGGGCCGGAACCTGTCATCGAGACCACAGCGGAAGCGGACACGGCCGTGTGTGAGGCGGGCCCGGATGACTCCGGGCCGGAACCGGTGCTGTCCGTGATGATCGCGGGGGAGATACCGGGGTACGAGTGGGACACCGCCCGTGAGGCGGTCCGGAACGCCGGGTACGAGGTGGTGGGCCGGGCGGACGACAGCACGGTTCTGCTGATCCTGGGTGAGGGTGGCGAGCGCAACGGAACCAAGCTGCGGGACGCGGCAGAGCGAAGCATCTCGTGCATGGACGTGCGGACCCCGGGACGGTTCCGTGACGCGGTGCGGGCCGGACAGTTCACAGGAGGTGACCCGCTTCCGCAGCCTGTCAAGGCGGACCGGCCGGGGATGAGTGACCGGGAGCGCAACCGGCTGGTCCGGTCGTGGGCCCGCGCTCAGGGCTTCACCGTTCCCGCCCAGGGCCGTATCCCGATGCACGTGCGACACGCGTACGAGATGGCTCACCGGGATGCCCCGGAGGGAAAAGCGGCAGCGGCCTGAGCGCCGCTCCCACCGTGCCGGGCGCGGAGCGCGCCCGGCACCCCCGGCCACAGGCCACCCAACTAACCTTCCCTGAGATAGAGGCAGCATGAACACCCCCGTTCTCTATGGTCCGATCGGCCGTGCGGTCCGTAAGGTCACCCCGTTTCTGGAGACCGACGCATTGGGGGTGTACGTGGCCGCTCTGTCGATGTGGTCCGCCGCCATTGGCGGAACCGTCAAGGTCTCTTCCCGTGGCAACGCCCGGCCGGTTCTCCTGTGGTCTGCGCTGGTAGCCGGTACCGGACGGGGAAAGGGGACCGCGCTCCGGGCCGCGCTTCAGATCCTGGACAGGTCCCTTGGCCGGTTCGTCGCCACACACACCACATCGGGGATCACGTCAGGCGCAGCCCTGGTGAACGCCCTGTTCGAACGCCAGGAAGCAACGGAAGAGACCGAACAGGGGCGGGACGTCCGGGCCCTGGTGGTCGAAGAGGAGTGGACGGAGGTCTTGAAGCGGGTCAAGCGTGACCCGTCGTTCACGACCAAACTCCGGGCCGCATGGGACGGGGCAACCCTCCGCAACACCACCAAAGAGGGGCCGCAAGAGGTCCGCGACCCCGCCATGGTCCTCCACTCCCACATCACCCCGTCCGACTGGGCACGGTACGTCGGCGAATCGGAAGCGGCCGGAGGGTCGTACAACCGCATCCTCCCGTTCCTACTCGGATCGGTGCCAATGCTCGATGACGACCGAATCAGCCTGCCGACCGTGGACGGACGGGAACTGTCCGACGCCTACGCATGGGCCACCGCCCGGCCCCGGGTGATCACACTCTCGGACGACGCCCGCCCCCTGTGGCGGATCATCCGCCGATACGCCCGCATCCTGGGGGAGACCCTGCCGGAAGGGCAGGCCGTGTTCATCGAGCGGACGGCGGAACAGACCCTTCGCACGGCCGCGTGCCTGGCCGCCTCCGAGCGCTCGGAGATCATCACGGACCGGATGCTGTCGGCCGCGTTCTCCCTGGTTCGCCGTTCCGTCCAGGACGCCGTACGGATCACAAAAGGGGCCACGGCCCCGAAGGTGAAGCGTCAGCCGCCCAGCCTGGCCGACAAGGTCCGGGCCCGGATCGAACTCCACGGCGGCCGGGCCACCTCTTCCCAGGTCCTCCCCTATGTGGGAGCGACCGCCCACGACGTCCGGGCACTGCCCGGAATCACAGTGACCGTGGAACGGAACGGAAAGAGCGGCCGACCCGCCACCGTCTTCACCCTCAGCGAGAACACGTCCCGTCACTCAGAACCCCAGCCGGCCAGCGCGGAGCGTGACCAGAACGGAGGCCACCATTCTCCTGACGTTGAGTCGCGGCCGGCCAGCGCGGAGCGTCACGAGAACCGCGCCACCGTCGTCCAAATCGACGCCTACCGGCCCACCCTCACCCCAGCCCCGGCACCCGCGCCGATCCGGAAGCGACCCGCACCGGTAGCTGACAGCAACCCGTTCCGCGCACTCCTCTAACCAACAAACCCATGGGTCCGGTCGGAGCATTCCGGCCGGGCCATCGGCCGCCCGATATCGCGTCGGGGCTTACTCGTTCTGGTCCGGCGCGGAAGGCGCAGAGCAGGCATTGACGGCCTCATGCGAGAACCCCGCCTCAGAGGAAGAGGGAGCGAGGTTAGTTCGGACCCGTGTGCCCCTCATCAGGCGTTGAGGCCGTATCACGAACGAGCTTGACCGGTCCGCCGAACAGGTAGTGGTCTGCCTGCTCACGCCGCGCTGTCGAGTACCGCCCGAACCTCTGCGACGTGGGCGTACTCAGCAAGCCTGGCCAGCACGATCCGGCCCCGTTCCGCTGTGCGCTCGCTGGCCACGTCCGCTGACAGGCTGAGCACCCGTTCGGCGGTCGCCGCCGCTTCCTCCGGTTCGTTGGCGTCGGCGTAGGCCACGGCTAGCCACGACAGATAGAGCGCGAGTTCCCGGGCGTGCGTCGCGTCGTACCGGCTGAGCACATCCCGCAAGAGCGGCACAGCCCGAAGTGGTCGGTGCAACTCCGTGTAGACCCGGGATTCCATGACCTGGAGTTCGCCAGCGTCCACCCAATACAGCCAGGTCGGGGACTCGGTTCCTTCGCTGTCCTCGGCCAGCGCATCCCCCGCCTCTCCGAGGGCCCGCATGGCGTGCTGCGCGGTCTCTGGTCCCCCGGCTTTCGTGTGGGCCCATGCCACCCTGTCGAGGTACAGCGCCCGTGCCTTCGGGGGTGCCTCCGGCCCGGCTTCGGCCAGCGCAGCGCGAGCGAGATCCAGGCCCTCCGCTTCGCGGCCGGTGTTGCTGAGCTGGTAGGCCAGCGACCCGGCGAGGTTCCCGGCCAGGGTGTGGTCCTCGGCTTGCTGGGCCGCGCTGAGCCCCAGCCGGTAGATGCGCTCGGCGTCGGCGTGCTGTCCAGCGTCGCTGGCGATCCATCCGGCGATCTGAGCGAACTCTCCGATCAGACTCAAGAGGTGGCGGCCGGTCTCCTCGGTGTGCAGGGCTTCCCGGTAGAGGGTGATGGCGGCACGCAGGTCCCGCACAGCCCGGCCGATCAGATCCATCCCGTAGACGACATCGTCGGCCAGGCGCAGCCCGTGGACTCTTTGGTGCAGGTCACGCACGACCCCCTCTCCGATACGACGCCCGTTCTTGGCACCGAGAGGAGCGAGAGGGTCACCTTCGGGCAGGTAGTCGGCCAGCGAAGGCATCGCCACATCTGGGGGCACTGGAGGGCCTGTGAGCACTTCCGCGGAAACCCCCAGAACAGCGGCGAGGAAGGGAAGCCAGTCACGGGGGGTGCGCCTGCCTGCCTCCCACCTGCTGATCTCCTGGGCGCTGACGGGTTTGCCCTGCACCCCCGCCGCACGGCACAGCTCCCAGGCCAGACGCGCCTGGGTCCATCCGCGCTGTTTCCGTAGACGCCTGATGTTGGCCCCGATCGCGGTGGTCATCTAACCAGTGTGGCCTACATGTTGGCCTTCACGCGGGCCCATGTCGGGCCAATGGATACCTATCCTCCGCAGGCGGACGCTGAACGGCATGAATCCCAGCACTGAGGCCCGACGATTCCTGTCCCGTCTCTCCGGAGCACGCGGAGTGGTGGGGGTGCTCCTGGTGCAGAAAGCCGACCCCGGCCCGGAGGGAGCAGACCTCATTCCGGGGGATGCCCTGCGGTGGCCGAAGTGCCGGTGTGGATCAAAGCGGTGCCCGGACTATGCGCCCTCGGCCGAACAGGCCGGGAACGGCTTGCGAAGCAGCCTTGCGGAGGTCAACCAGAGAAGCCGCAGGGGCAAGCCGTGATCCAACAGCCGGTCGCCGAGCGGCGACGCGGAACCGCGCGGCTTTCCGCCCGGGGGACATGGGCGGTTGTCAAGCGGTTCCTTGGTCGCGCCGCGTGGCCGACGTTCGCGTTCAGCGTGGTCGTTCTGTGCCTCGCCACCGTGGCGCTCGCCATCACGGACAACCTCTGAAATCCGCTCCCTGCTCAGCGGAGAACCACCACCCCCAAGACAGCCTTAAGGAGGCTCCCATGAGTGCTGCCCAGAACCTGTTGAAGTTCGCGTGGTTAGAGGTGACGGGACTCTGCAACGAGTTCTGTGATCACTGCTACGCCGACTCGTCCCCCAAGGGGACGCACGGCACGATGACCGTGCCGGACTGGAAGATCACCATTGACCAGCTCTCGGCCATGGGGGGACAGGACGTTCAGTTCATCGGCGGAGAGCCGACGCTGTACCCGCACCTCCGTGAGCTGATCGAGCACGCGCACGGGGCGGGGCTGGGGATCGAGGTGTTCTCGAACCTGACTCACATCCGCGAAGAGCTGTGGGAGACCTTCACTGAGTGCGGCGTCAAGCTCGCAACGTCGTACTACTCCGACAGCGCGGAGGACCACGACGCGGTGACCCGGCTCCGGGGTTCTCACAAGCGGACCCGGGCGAACGTGGAAAAGGCGCTGAGCCTGGACATCCCGCTTCGCGGCGGAGTCGTGGCAGTCCGGGAAGGCCAGCGCGTCCAAGAGGCGGCACGGGACCTTACGGCGCTCGGCGTGGGCACGGTGGGCGGCGACAGGACCCGGGCGTTCGGCCGGGCCAGTCAGGGAGCCGCGCCGACCATCGCCGACCTGTGCGGGCACTGCGCCCATGAGAAGTGCGCCATCGGCCCGACCGGGGACGTGTGGCCCTGCGTCCTGGGACGGTTCCTCACCCTCGGCAATGTGCGAGAAACGCCGCTCGCCGACATCTGGGGCGGCGCGCAGATGGCCACGGTGACCGCTGACATCGCGGCCGTCCACGGGGAGGGAGTGCAGTCGTGCACACCCCCGCAGTTCCTCCCCATGTGCGGACCCTGCGGGCCGTGCGTTCCCTCGGTGGGGCACTGCGACCCGAAGGAGGCGAACCCGTCGGCCGAAGCCGCTAGCATCGGCGCACCCGCTTGACCCTCCGAGAACCCTGGGGTGCGCAGATGGACGACCACGGAGACGACTTCGGCCGGTGGGGGACGGAAGCCTCCCCCGACGCCGTCCAGCGGAGCGACGAGGAGTGGGCCGTCATCGCCGGGTACATCCGGCACGCCGCGAACAAGGTCGGTCCCACGCTTCCGCTCTGTCTGCCCGGGGAACCGCAGGAGTGCGGGCGCACCGCGCAACAACACGTGCTGGCGTGGTCGGCCCACCTCAAGGCCGTCGCCCACCACCTGATCGAACAGTCGGCCCCCAGCGAGGCACGCGCCGCCCACGTGGCCGGACCTCTGTACCAGCGGCGACTGACCGAGCTGCGCTCCCTGAACGCACCCCAGCACGTCTAGCGAGATCCCCGACGCCCCGTCCGTGCGCGCTGCCCCCGTGGCCGTGCGGACGGGGCGCGAGGTTGGGCGATCATGGGGAAATGCTGGGGATGCACCCTTGTAAGGGTCCATCCATGCAGGTCAGAGTCGTATGACCGGTAAAGCACCCAGATCTACGAGGGCACGAACCAGGTCCAGCGCATCGTCATGGCCCGCAACCTGCCGTAACGCCCGACCGCCACCCGTCACGGGCCCGGAGCCCCGGGACACCCGGCCTCCGGCCCGGTCCGGCCGGGGAACCCGCCCCCGCCCGTCGCGGATACTGGTCGGGTCCCCCACCCCGACCGACCCCAGGACCAGGCGTGACCCTCAGCCCCACCAGCAGCGCCGCCCCGGTGCCGGAATCGACGACCGTGCGGCGGCGGGCCGGGGACGCCCTGCGGTACGCCGCTCCCGCGCTCCTCGGCTATGCCGCGATCCGGCTGCTCGGGCTGGGTGTGCTGTTTCTGTGGGCCGCCGTCGCCGGGCGGGACGCGTGGACGTTGCTGGCCGGGCGGTGGGACTCCCTCTGGTACGTACGCGTCGTCGAGCACGGCTACGACTTCACCCTCACCGCCCCCGACGGGCGTGTGCTCTCCGACATGGCGTTCTTTCCGCTGCTGCCGTGGCTGGAGGAGGCGGTCTCGGCGATCACCCCGCTGGCGCCGGGCCCGGCGGGGCTGGTGGTCAGTGCCGTCGCGTCGGTCGCCGCCGCCTGGGGGATCTTCCGGCTGGTGGATCTGTTGTACGGGCGGCGCGCCGGGGTGCTGACCGTGGTCCTGTGGGCCGCGCTGCCGGTGGGGATCGTGCAGTCCATGGCGTACAGCGAGTCGCTGTTCACCGCCCTGGCCGCCTGGTCGCTGTACGCGGTGGTACGCGGGCACTGGCTCACCGCCGGGCTGCTCGCGGCGCTCGCCGGGCTGACCCGGCCGGTGGGGCTCGCGGTGGCCGCCGCCGTCTGGGCCGGGGCGTACGCCGCCCTCCGGCGCGGCCCGGAACCCGGCTCGCGGTTCCGGACGGCCGTCGCCGTACTCGTCGCGCCGCTCGGGGCCGCCGGGTACGTGCTGTGGGTCGGGATCCGCGAGGGCAGCCCCCTCTTCGGGTATCTCGACGTCCAGGGCGCCTGGGGGAACGGTTTCGACGGCGGGCTGGCCTTCGCCCGCTTCGTCGGGGAGCTGGTCGTCACCACCCCGCCCGCGGGGCTGGCGCTGGCCGCCGGGGTCGCCGGGGTGCTCTGGCTCTACGTCCTCGGGGTGCGCCGGGGGCAGCCCGCGCCGCTGCTGGTGTACTGCGGGATCGTCACCGCCCTCGCCCTCTGCTCCTCGGGGTACTTCGGCTCCAAGCCGCGGCTGCTGATGCCCGCCTTCCCGCTGCTGATCCCCGCGGCCCTCGCCCTCGCCCGGGCCAAGGCGCCGGTGGTGTGGGCGGTGGCCGGGGTGCTGGCCACCGGGTCCGCCGTCTACGGGGCCTTCTGGCTGCACGGGTCCGGCCCGCCGTAGGCCCGCGTGCGGAAAGGAAGAAGGGGGAGGCCGACGGTGTCGGCTCCCCCTTCCGCGATCCCGGGTCAGTTCCCGGTGACCGTGATCTTCTCGTCCTTCTCGATCTGCTCCATGAGCTTGTCGACCTTCGCCCGGTCCCAGGTCAGATTGCCGCCCCTGGTGCCCGACAGCGGAATGTTCATCGAGGTGCCGTCGCCGCCCGTGACGCCCTTCATCGCGAAGAACATCTGGCTCAGGTCCCACAGGGACATGTCCTTGTCGACGACCAGGGTGTCCAGGCCCGCGCCCATCGTCGGATAGAGCTTGAACGGGTTGAGGATCGTGCCCGGCGTCGCCGTCTGGCCGGCCAGGGCCGCCAGGAACTTCTGCTGGTTCTTCGTCCGGTCCAGGTCGGAGCCCGGCAGCGCGTACCGGGTCCGGACGAACGCCAGCGCCTCCTCGCCGTCCAGGGTCTGCTTGCCCGCCTGGAAGTCGGCGCCCGACTTCTTGTCCTTGAACGCCTTCGGGATGTCCATCTCGACCCCGCCGATCGCGTCCACGATCTTCGCGAAGCCGCCGAAGCCGATCTCCGCGTAGTGGTCGATCCGGAGCCCGGTGTTGTGCTCGACGGTACGGACCAGCAGCTCGGGGCCGTCCATCGCGTACGCCGCGTTCAGCTTGGTCCGCTGGCCCCGGGCGGGGAACGTCTTCCCCGACTCCGAGCCCTTGAAGGACGGGATCTCCACATCCGAGTCACGCGGCAGGGAGACCATCACCGGGCCGCGCGAGCAGTCGGCGAGGATCATCATCGAGTCGGTCCGCTTGCCCGCGGTCGAGCCGGTCCGCAGCCGCTTCCGCTCCTCGGCGGACATGCCCTCGCGGCTGTCGGAACCGACGATCAGATACGTGGTGCACTCGCCGCCCTTCGGCCGCTCGATCACCTTGGAGAGGTCGACCTCCCGCTTGACCTTCGAGTCGGCCCAGAAGTACGTCCCGATGGTGACCGCGAGCAGGGAGACCACCAGCACCAGGGAGCCGATCTTTATCCGGCGCCGCCAGTCCGGCGGCTGCCGGTACGGCTGGGAGCCGGGCGGCGGACCGGGCGGTCCCTGGGGCGGTCCGCCGTACTGCCCCTGAGCGGGGCCCTGCCCCTGGCCCTGGGGGTCGTACGGGCCGCCCTGCTGCTGGTTCCGGCCCTGTCCCGACGGGTTGCCGTAGACCTGGCCCGTGTTGTACCCGCTGTCGTAGGGGGGCTGTCCCTGCTGGTCGTCGTACCCCTGCGACTGCTGCGGCGGGACCTGCGGGCGCTGCACATGGCGCATCGCGCGTGCGCCTTCGGGCTGCTCGCCCCGGCTGCCTCGTCCGTACCCATCGGGCCAATCGTTCATGTGATCAGTGTGCCGAATCACAGGGCCCGCCCGACAGTGCGGGTGCGGTTCTGGGCCGGGGCCGTAGCAGAGCTGTGGCATTCGTCGCCGGATGTCCGAAGCGTGTCCGCGAAAAGGTCGCGGAGGCCCTGCGCGGGCGCCGAGCGGGGCCGGGATACGGACGGATGTGCGGCATGTCCCGCTTAGGGTGGAGGCATGACAGACCAGGTCTCGTACGCGGAGGAGGCGGAGTCGGCGATCCCGGCCAAGCCGACCGCCGCCTCCCGCACCACTCTCAGCCACATCATGACCGGCAGTGACACCAACCTCCTCGGTACCGTCCACGGCGGGGTGATCATGAAGCTGGTCGACGACGCGGCGGGCGCGGTCGCCGGGCGGCACTCCGGCGGGCCCGCCGTCACCGCCTCCATGGACGAGATGGTCTTCCTGGAGCCGGTCAGGGTCGGCGATCTGGTGCATGTGAAGGCCCAGGTCAACTGGACCGGGCGGTCCTCCATGGAGGTCGGGGTCCGGGTTCTGGCCGAGCGGTGGAACGAGTCCACCCCGGCCCAGCAGGTCGGTTCCGCGTATCTGGTCTTCGCCGCCGTCGACGGGGACGGCAAGCCCCGGCCGGTGCCGCGGGTCGTCCCGGAGAGCGAGCGGGACAAGCGGCGCTACCAGGAGGCCCAGATCCGCCGGACGCACCGGCTGGCCCGCCGCCGGGCGATCAAGGAACTGCGGGAGCAGCGCGCCGCCGAGGGCATGCAGGACTGACCACGGGACCGGCCATCCGTACGTGACGGGGGCGCCCGGCGCCGGTCCGGAGCCCGTGCCCCGGAGAGCCCCGGCCCCGGCCCCGTACCGCCCCCGTCTCTCAGGGGCAGACCACCTCGTCCCCGCGTACGGCCCCGAACTCGCCCTCGTTCGTGTTCTCGGCCCGGACCGGGACCACGTCCGTGAAGTCCTTGCCCGCCGTCACCCGCAGGGTCCGGCCGAGGCCCTTCACCGGCCGGGTCTCGCAGCCCTTGAGCGCCGTCGACAGCGCCTTCGCCGAGCGGTCCCAGCGGGGGTCGTAGGAGACGAAGGTACGGTCCACCTCGGGGCCGGTCCCGTTCAGCGGCGTCTTCGTCGTGGCGAAGCCCGTACCGCGCAGCGCCGCGTCCACCCGGCGGCCCAGACCTGCCGTCCCCGTCCCGTTGTAGACCTGGACCCGGATCTGCTGCGGCGCGACCTCCACCAGGGTCCGCCGCTGGCCCTTCCGCAGGCCCGCGCCCGCCAGCGGCCGGTCCTCCCGGATCATCCGGAACAGCCGGTCGGCCTTGGCCCGGTCCCAGACCACGGCCGAGCCGCCGCCCGGGACCCGGCGGCCCCCGGCGGCGACCGGTACGGAGGCGAATTCCGACGACGACGCCGAGAAGCCGCGCATCGCCCGGCCGAGCGCCAGCAGCTCGTCCGTACCGAAGTTCCGGTCGGCCCGGACCGAGCCCAGCATCGTGGACGCGACCTGGCGGAACCGCACCGGGTTGAGCATGATCCCGGTACTGCCGACCTCCTTGACCAGCCCGGCCAGGAACTTCTGCTGGCGCTGCATCCGGCCCAGGTCGCTCGCGCCGTCGACATGGCGGGAACGGACGTACTGGAGCGCCTGCCCGCCGTCGAGCCGGTGGTTGCCCGCGGGCAGGTCGAGCCCGGTGTACTCGTCCTTCATCGGCCCGGCGGTGCAGACGTCCACCCCGCCGACCGCGTCGACGGTCTTCATGAAGCTGGTGAAGTCGACCTCCAGATAGTGGTCGATCTTCACCCGGGTCAGCCGCTCCACGGCCCGTACGGTCAGGGCCGGGCCGCCTTCCGCGTAGGCCGCGTTCAGCTTCACCGGATGCGCCTTGTGGTTCCGGCCGCTGGTCCGGTCGGTGTGCGGGGGCAGTTCGGCATAGCTGTCCCGGGGCAGGCTGACGACGCTCGCCCGGTCCCGCTTCCGCGAGATGTGCACCAGCATGATCGTGTCGGTGCAGTTGCAGGGCGCCCCGCCGAGCCGGTAGCGCTCCTTCTGCGGCCCGGTGATCTTCTCCCGGCCGTCGGTACCGACCACCAGCAGATTGGTGCCGTGGCCGCCCTCGGGGCGGTTCTTCATGTCCCGGAACGGGTCCACCCGGGCGATCCCGGTGTCGATCCCCGACATCAGCGCGTGCCCGATCGCCCCGGCGCCCAGGACCAGCACCGAGAGCGCCGTCACGGCCCGCAGCGCCCACCGGGGCCGCCGGCGCGGCGGCGCCGGGCGTCTGACCCCCGCCCTGACCCGGGGCCCTGCGGGGTGCGGCGGGCGGGGGCGGGGGGAGCGGGGCGGTGTGGGCACGAGGAGGACACTCCGCGGGTGTCGGGGGACCGTGGTCCGAACGGGTGAGTACGGGAAGCGGCGAACGGGTGACGAGCCGGGCGACCGGCTCAGTCGAGTGACAGTATGATTACTCGGGGTGACTTCATGGGGCGTACGGCCTCCAGGGGGACGGACCTCGCGGAACGTTCCCGGACGGGTGAGGGCGGATGCGGCTACAAGGGCGAATCCAGCACACCGTAGGCCCATACGATCGACGGTCCGTCGCACCGGACGGCCGCCGCGCGTCCGTGTCCCCCGTTCGCGGTAACGCGGCGGACGGTGAACGCCACGCCCACCGCCTCCGTGATCATGCCGGTTCCCGACGAGGAGCGGCAGCCGCGCGACACGGTCCGGCACATCCCCGGCCAGGAGTCCGACGGCGGGACGGAGGTGGTGATCGCGCCGGCCCCGTCCGCGGACCGCGCCGACGAGATCGCCGCCGAACCGGACCGGGAGGACCTCCGGGTCCGTACGGTGCCCGATCCGGCCGGCCGGACGCCCGCCGCGCTCGACGCCGCCGTCGAAGCGTCCTCTCACCCGATCGTGGTACGCGTCGACGGGCGCGGGACGCTCTCCGCGAGCTGCGTGGCCGGCCGCCGCCCGGCGGTGACGGCGACGGACCTCGCGCCCGCCGAGCCCGCGACGCCCTCGGTCCGGGCGGGGCGCCGGGGGAGCCCTCCCCGCGTACCGATGACGACATACGACGATCGGGCCCGGTGGCCGGCCGGCCACCGGGCCCGATCGTCATACCGGTTCACCGGGTCCCTACCAGGTGAAACCCTTCTGGACCGGCATACACGCCTTGTCGTCGGCGCCGTTCAGCGCCTTCGCCGACGTCGGCAGCTCCTTGCTCACCGGCTTCGCCTTCGGGAAGCTGTCGCCCGTCCGCCAGTCCGCGCCGACCGTCAGGGTGATCCCGGTCAGCCCGTCCGCCGCCGGGGCCTTCACCACCGCCGACAGCGGCACCCCCAGCGCCTTGGCGACCGCCTGCGCGTCCCCCGCCAGATCGTCGGCGCCGTACCGGATCACCGTCTTCTCCTTCGGGTTCCGGACCGACGACGTCACCGTCCGCGTGAAGCCCTTGGCGCCGAGGGCGCCCGCGATCTCGGCCGCCCGGCCCGGCGCCGGGGACGCACCGTCCCCGTCCGTACCGTTCTGCACCCGGACCGCGATCTCCCCGGCCGGGGCCGCCGGATCCTTCGACACCGGGGTCTTCTCGGCCGGGGGCTTCTTCGCCGCCTCGCCCTTGCCGTCCAGCGAGATGTCCTCCCGGATCTTCCGGAAGACCTCCTCGGCCGCCCCGGGCTCCGGCTCCACCTTCCCCGCCCGCCGCGTCGAGTAGACATTCGGCATCGTCACGGTGGTGATCCGGTCCGCCGGGACCTTCTTCAGATCGTTCCCGATGTCCAGCAGCTTCTTCACCGAGTTGACGGTGTCGCTGACGGTCAGCGAGTCGATCGCCGCCTCCGCCAGCTTGCGCAGCTTGTTGGGGTCGGTGAGCTTGGTGTTCTTCCGCAACTCCCGGACCATGGAGGTCATATACATCTGCTGCGCCCTGGCCCGGTAGAGGTCCGTACCGTCACCGAAGCCGTAGCGGGTCCGCAGCCACTGGAGCGCCTGCTCCCCCTGGACGTACGTGGTCCCCTTCTCCAGCTTCAGATTGGAACCCTTGCCGTCCCGGGTGAGGGAGTGGATGTTCTCCTCGACGCAGACCGGTACGCCGCCGATCGCGTCGGCCATCGAGACCACACCCGCGAAGTCGATCATCATGAAGTGGTCGATCCGGATCCCGGTCAGGTTGTACCAGGTCGCCACCGTGCACCCCGGGCCGCCGCGATCCAGCGACTCGTTGGTCGGCGCGAACGACAGCGCCGGATAGGTCTTGTTCTCCTTCTTGTCCCGGCACTCGGGTATCTCCAGCATCGTGTCCCGGGGCATGCTGAGTACCGATATGTTCGAGCGGTCGGCGGCCACGTGGATCAGCATCTGCACATCGGCGAGCGGTGGGGCGTCGAAGGACTTCTTGGCGCCGCCGAGCCGCTTGTTCGCGGGGCTGTTCCGGGCGTCGGAGCCGATCAGCAGGATGTTCAGCGGCGTCTGCCCGTCGGCGTTGGGCTTGTGGTCGCCCATGTCCGAGCCGAGGTTCAGATCGTCCTTCTTGAGCTTGCCGTTGAGGTGCTCGTAGTAGAGATAGCCCGCGCCCGCGGTGCCGAGCACCAGGAACGACAGCACCCCCGCGGTCCAGACGAGGACACGCTTGCGCCGCCCCCGCCGGTTCGCCGCCCGGCCGGTCCCGGCGCCGTCGCCGGAGCCGCCCTTCCGCCGTGCCGCCCGGCCGCCGACCGGGTCTGTGCCACCGGGCGCGCCCCCGTCGGCCGGGCCGCCTGTTCCGTGCCCTACCGAACCCTGGCCGGGTATCGCGCCCCGGCCGGAGTCCCCGGTACGGCGGTTCTCGCCGCCGGTCCGGGTTCCCCTCCCCCGTGCGTGGTTCTGTCCCACCCCAAAGTCCCCTGTGTCCAGGTGCGCCGAGGGGACCGGGATCCGATCGGGTGTGCCCAGGTCATCCGGCGCACGTCTGTTTGTCTGCTTCGACCTTCTTGACGCCCTCGGGCACCTTGGCCTTCTCGGGAGAGACCGGGATCCCGGCGCCCGTGAAATCGGCGCCGAGCGTGAGCACCATCGGCTCACGTCCCTGCGAGTTCTCCGCCTTCTGCTTCAGTGCCGCGGCCGGCAGTCCCATCAGGTCCGCGAGCCTGCGCGCCTGATCCGCCTGGTTGGGGCCGTACTCCAGAGTCGTCTTGGCGATGTTCCGCGGAGCGTTCGCCTCATTGCTCGACTTGTTCACGCCCTGGGCCTGGAGCCAGGTCAGTGTGGCGCTCGCGGCGCCCTGGGTCTCGCTCCCGTTGTAGATCGCGACCCGGACGTCGGACGGCTGCGCCCGGGGGCCGTCGAGCGGGCCCGGTGTCTTCTTCTGGGCCGCCTTCTCCTTCTTCTCCACCTCGGTGAGCGACACATCGTTCTTGATCATTGAGAACAGCGGTCCGGCCTGCGACTCCTCCAGCAGCACGGTGGCGCCGTCGGAGTTGTCCTTGACGGGCACCGTCGTGAAGGTGATGTTCTTCGTATTGACCTTCGCCAGCTCCAGGCCGAGGCTCTGCAGCTTCTTGATGCTTCCTATGCCGGTGTCGACCGTCAGCGCCTTGGTGGCCGCGTTGGCCAGATCCCACATCTTCGTGGGGCTGGTCAGGGTGTCGCCGGACTTCATCTTGCGGATCATCGAGCTGAGGAACTGCTGCTGGATCTCGATCCTGCTGAGATCGCTGCCGTGGCCCACGGACTTGCGGGTCCGTACGAACGCCAGGGCTTCCTCACCCTTGACGACGTGTTTTCCCGCCGAAAGGTTCAGCTTGGAGTCCTTGTCGTTGATCGGCTTGTCGAGGCAGACCTCGACTCCGCCGACCGCCGTCGACAACTCCTTCACCGCGTTGAAGTCGGCCATCATGAAGTGGTCGACGGGAATGCCGGTCAGTTCCTCCACGGTCTGCATGGTGCAGCCGGGGTCGCGGCCCGCGACGCCGAGGCTCTCGTTGAACCGCTTGCCCGACGTGCCGGGGATGGTGGTGATCTCCCCGTCGACCTTGACCTGGCAGTCCGGGATGTCGGTGATCAGATCCCGGGGAATGGAGAGCGCCGTCGCGTTCGAGCGGTCCTTGGCGACATGGAAGAGGATCGTGGTGTCGGCATGGCCCTTGCTCTTCCGGTCGCCGTAGGCCGTATTGCCCTTGCCGGTCCGCTTGTCCGTGCCGATCACCAGGATGTTGACGGCCTGGTCCTTCTTGAACGTGTTGGAACCGCCCACCACGTCGACGGTGTTGAGATTCCCGTCGAGCCGCTGGTAGATCACGAAACCGGTGATGGCGCCCGCCGTGAGCACCAGGGCGAGGCCGCCGCCGGTCCAGATCAGGACCTTCTTCTTCCGGGAGGCGCCCTGCTTGCGCTTGCGGCGGCCCGGCGGGGGCGGCGTACCGCCGCCGGAGCCGTCCCGCGACCTGCGCCGCTGGCCGGGGACCTGGCCGGGGATCCCGGTCTCGGTCTCCCCGGCGCCCGTACCGGTACCCGTGCCCGGCCCGGCGCCGCGGTTCGCGGCGCCGCCGCGGTGTCCACCGCGACCGCCCCGGCCACCGTGCCCCCCGCTCTGCTGATCGGACGGTGTGCGCGGCCCCGGGGTTCTCGGACGCTCGGGTGCCGCGGAAGGCGAGGACTGCGCTCCGGAATGGTCCAGTCGCAACTCGTAATTGCCGGTCTGCGGGTTGAACACCCACTGGTCGGCGGGGTCGATGTCGTCTCCCCGGCCGCGGCTCTGCGCATCCACGGTTTTCTGAGTCCTCCGTCGGGTGGCCACGCGAAGCGCCTCCCCCCGAGGGCGCCCGGTGTCTCGATCTCAGCGGTGCGGGACGCGGGTCCGAGCACCGGATCGCGTCACATTAACCGCCCAGGTCAGTGCGGAGCGACGCCGGTGACGAATTCCACGACCCTTACAAGGGGCAATCTGCCCAATCCGTGTGGCCTGGGCACTTGCTTGGGCATCGCTTTACTCACACCACACCATTCAGTCACATACGCCCACCGCCGCGTTCGTCCCGGTGTAGCCGGGGTTGCTACCGGACGCACCGGACGGTGAGCCGGAGGGAGAGGTCGAAGGAGACCCCGGAGGCGAGGCCGAGACCGGGCTTCCGGGGGTGCCGGAAGGGGAGCCCGACGGGCTGCCGGGCGTACCGGCACGTTCGGTTCCGGCCATCGGGTCGGCGGTGCCGCGGGTCCCGTCCCGGGCTCCGCCGGTCGGCGAGCCGCTCGGGCCCGTACCGCCGTCCGTACGGCCGCCGTCCGCCGCGCCGGAGTCGCGCGCCGACACGGTGATGGGGGAGTCCTCCCGTAGCTGCCGGAAGAGCTCCGAAGCCTGCGGCTGCACCAGTTCGTCCCGATTGCGGTCCATTGCCCAGGGCTGCCGGGGGACCGTGAGGAACTGGACGTTCTCGGTCGGGATGTTCCGCAGCGAACGGGTGAGGTCGTACAGCTCCTTCAGGGAGTCGAGCCCCGGATCGGTCGTCAGCGACTTGGTCGCCGCGTCCAGGACCGGGACGAGCTTCCCCGGGTTGAGCAGCACCCCGTCGCTCTGCACCTTCTTCACCAGCGAGCCCAGGAACTGCTGCTGCCGGTCCATCCGTTCGGTGTCGCTGCCGTTCCCGAACGACTTGCGGGCCCGTACGTAACCCAGGGCCTCCTCGCCGTCGAGCGTCTGCCGCCCGGCCGGGAGGACCAGATGCGCGTCCGGGTCGTCCACCGGCTCCTTCAGGCAGACCTCGACCCCGTCGACCGCCTCGACCATGTCGGTGAAGCCCCGGAAGTCGACCACCAGGTGGTGGTCGATCCGTACGCCCGTCATCAGCTCGACCGTACGGATCGCGCAGGCCGCGCCGCCGGTCTCGAAGGCCGAGTTGAACTGGGCGAGCCGCTCCCGGGTCCGGGTGCCGTCCGCGCGGCGGCAGGACGGGACCGTCGTCATCAGATCCCGGGGTATCGAGACCGAGGTGGAGCTCTGCCGGTCCGCCGCGACGTGCAGCAGGATCACCGTGTCCGCGCGCTGGCTGCCGCCGTCGTCCCGGCCGTACTTGGAGTTGCCCTCGCCCCGGCGGCTGTCCGACCCCATGAGCAGGATGTTCTTGGCGTCGAGGGAGATCGGTACGGGCCGCTCCTTCTCGTACGTCCGCAGCTCGACGGCCGTCGCGGTGTCGGTGGTGATGTTGCCTTCGAGCTTGCGGTAGAACCACCAGGCCGTCGCGGCACCCGCGAGCAGTACGAAGGAGACGGCGACGGCGGTCCAGCGCAGCCACCGGCGCCGCTTGCGCGGGCGCGCGGCCGGGGCCGTGTCGGACTCGGTGGCGGTGACCGTCTTGGTCGCGGTCGCGGTGTGCGTGCCGCCGGGGGAGCGGTCCGGAGTGGCGGTCGTACCGGCCGCCGGTATGTCCTCGGCGGCTTCGGAACCGGGGTCGGTACGCCCCTCCTCCGCGGGGTTCCCGGGGTCCACCGGGCTCGCGGGGCCGTCCCCGGCCGCGTCGGTCGCCTCGGTCGGCGGCGATATGCGGTCCTCCGTACCGCCGCCCTTCGGGTCACCGGCGGCTGTGTCCTCGCCGTCTCCGCCGTCTCCGCCGCCCGGCCCGTCGGAGCCCGTCGGTGTGCCGGCACTGTCCGTCACTTTGCGTCCATCCTTCACGGCGTCAGCGGTGCGCTGGACCGCCGATCGCAGGGCTAGACGGCTGGGCCTGGCGCTTGGTTGTGCGGAATCCGGGGGCGATCGGCGGCAAAGGCCGGTCGGCCAACGGAGTTGGGCCCCGGGCGGTACGCCCGGCCCGTCGCTCGTCGTGGACCGTACGGGCCGGGCGCTCGCCCGCCTCGGTACGGTCCCGCGCGATACGGCCGGTGCCGCCGGGGCCGTACGCGACAGGGCCTCGGGCCCGTCGTCCGTCCGGCTCCGACGGCATCCGGTAGTGCTTCTGGTGCTTTTGGTGCTCGTGCTGCTGGAGTTGCCCGAAGTGCGTGAGCTGCGCGGTGGTGCGAAAAGTCGGCAGATATCCGGGCGGTCGCCGTGACCCCTGCGTCAGGCGTCGTCCCCGGTGTTCGAGGAGTCTTCCAGACCCGTGTCACCAACCGGCAACAGGGTCGTCACCGTGACCCGTTCGCTCTCGATCCGCCGGGCCAGCTGCGCCGCGGGAAGCTGGTCGAGACGGCGGCACAGCACCACCGAAGCGCCTGCCGCCAGGGGTGCGTACAGCCCCGCCGACAGCCCCTCCCAGGAGTCGTAGCCGGCCCCCGTGAGCAGCCGCGATCCCGGGGCGAGCCCCAGCCGGGCGGCGTCCGCGCGGGCCCGCTCGACCAGACCGGCGCCGGTCAGCACGTCTCCACCGACGGAAAGCGCCGGGGCGGCGGGGTCGACGGCTGCGAAGGGGGCGAACCGGTCGCCCTGCCCCGGCACCTCCACCGCGTAGTCCGCGAATCCGGCCGGGGGCTGCGGGAAGCGCCCGCCCAGCGGCCGCAGCGCCAGCGCCACCCGCTCCCCGCCGCAGGCCCGCGCCTCCGCCAGGGCGTCGGGTCCGGCGACCACGAGGTCCGCGTCCGCCGGGTCGCCGCCGATCTCGGCGGTCACGCCGACCGACGCGGCGGCGAGCAGCCAGACGGCGCTCTGCCAGTGCGCGGGCAGCAGCAGGGCGAGCCGGTCACCGGGCTCGGCGGCGAGATCGCCCTGGAGCAGATTCGATGTCTTAGCCACCCAATTGGCGAAGGTGGCGACGGACAATTCCACCCGTTCACCGGTGGCGTCGTCGTAGAAAGTGATCAAGGGGCGCCCCGGGTCCGCGGCGAGGGCGGATCGCAGCAGGTCGGCGGGGGTGCGGTCACTGGCGTTCATCCCCGCAAGGGTACGCGCGGCCTCCGGGCGGCGTCCCTCGTACCGGTGACGGTGTCCTCCGGTCGGCCCGCAGTACTCCGGCTTTCCCGGCCCGGTCCGGGCGAGCGGACTCCCCGACGGGCCCTCAGGATCTTTCGCATGCGTGGATTTCTGGCTTCCTCGACCGGTGTCGCGGCATGCGCCGCGCTCGTACTCCCGCTCTCGCTGCCCTCGGGCGCGTCGGCGGCGACCGCCGCCCGCGACGTCCCACCGGTGCCCCGCGCCCACCTCGCGGCGGCGCCCGGGCAGCCCCGGGTACCCGACGTCCCCGGCACCACCCAGTCGCTCCCGCTGGCCGAGAGCCCCGGTGCCGACACCCCTTCCACCCGCTCCGTCTCCCCGGCCGTCCCGGCGCTCCCCGAGCGGGCCCGCTACGAGCCCCGGGTCCGCCCCTTCTCCCTCGTCGGCGTGGTCTGGGACGACGCCGACGCCGAACTCCCCGGCACGGTCCAGATCCGCACCCGGGCCACCGGTTCCGGCGCCTGGACCCGCTGGCAGGACGTGGAGACCCACACCGACGGCCACGGCGCCGACCCCGGCACCGCCGAGGCCGAGTCCGCCCGGCTCAAGGGCGCCACGGCCCCGCTGTGGGTGGGCGCGTCCGACGGTGTGGAGGTACGGGTACGGGGCCGGGCCCCCGACACCGAACTGCCCGGCGGCCTCCGCCTCGAACTCGTCGACCCGGGCGAGGCACCCGCCGCGGCCCCGGCTCCCGCGAGCCGCGCCGGTTCTCCCGCGAGCCGCGCCGTCGGGCCCGCCCCGCAGCCCCGGGCGCTGCCCAGCGCCTTCAGCTACCCGTACACCGAACTCCTCGCGGCGAAGAAGTACGTCGGCCCCCGCCCGAGCATCGTCAGCCGCAAGGGCTGGGGCGCGAACGAGTCCCTGCGGGAAGGCGGCTACGTCTACACCTCGACGGTGAAGGCGGCCTTCGTCCACCACACCTCCACCGGCAACAACTACAGCTGCGGCCAGGCGCCGTCCGTACTCCGCGGCATCTACCGCTACCACGTGGTCAGCAGCGGCTGGCGGGACTTCGGCTACAACTTCGCGGTCGACAAGTGCGGCACGATCTACGAGGGCCGGGCGGGCGGTGTCACCAAGGCCGTACTCGGCGCCCACACCCTCGGCTTCAACTCCAACACCATGGGCGTCGCGGTCCTGGGCAGCTTCAGCGGTACGACCCCACCGGCGGCGGTCTCCACCGCGGTCGCCAAACTGACGGCCTGGAAGCTGGGCCTCTTCAACGCGAACCCCAAGGGCAAGGTGACCCTGACGTCCGGCGGCAGCGGCAAGTACAAGAAGGGCCGGAAGGTCAGCTTCCATGTGATCTCGGGCCACCGCGACGGCGTCTCCACGGACTGCCCCGGCACCCGCCTCTACAACCGCCTCCCCACGATCCGCACCACATCGGCCACCTACCAGGGCCGCTGACCCCCTCCGGGGAGGACCCGCCACTCTCCGGGCCGCGCCGCCCGGCGGCCCGTCTGCGGCTTGTCGCGCGGTTCCGCGCCCTATGCCTCCGGCGATGGGGGGACCGGCCCTTCGGGTGAGGCCCGCGCCTTCCGCCCCCTGTGCCTTCGGCAATGGGGGGACCCCCAGCGCCTTCGGCAATGGGGGGACCCCCAGCGCCTTGGCCCTCCGGGTGAGTTCCACGATCCGGGCCGCGCCCGGCGGCTAATGCTTGTTCGCGGTCTGCGGACCGTGGCCGGCTGGTCGCGCAGTTCCCCGCGCCCCTGGGTTGCT
>NZ_JBEYIS010000036.1:0-82611 GCF_040635975.1 Streptomyces sp. NPDC006798 | reverse complement strand
ATCTTCGAGCTGGCGGACTACGGCGTCGTGGGCGACCTCCACACCGTCCTCCCCCAACTCACCGAGGAGATCAACAAGCGCAAGGGCTGAACCGGGCGCGTACCGGCCCGATGAGCGGGGCCCGGTGAAGAGGACGTACGACCTCTTCACCGGGCCCTTTTTGGCTTACCCGTCGACCAGCTCGGACCTTGACGACGGTGACCCGCCCGCCGCACAGGGCGATGAGGCCGTCGGGGTCGGAGGTGAGGATCGTGACCGGCCCGGGAGCGGCCAGCGCGGTCGCGGCAAGCATGGCGTCGATCGCGTACTTGTGTCCATGAAGTCCGGTGTCCGCGAGCAGAGCAGCGGCCCGCCGACCGGTCCGCTCGTCAACCGGTTCGACGACAATGCGGGAGACTGCCCACTCCAGTGCCGGGCGATTGAGGCGAGGATGGATCACTTCGACCAAGGTCGCGGCCGAGGTGATCACACCCAGATCGCCGGCGCGGGCCATGGCCAGCCAGCCGGTGACCTTACGGTCGCGCTGAACGGCCTTGGCCAGCCTTCGCTGTCGAGGACCAGGGCGCCGCCGGGGATCGCGGGTGCTCGTGTCACGTGGCACTCGCCCGGGGGTGTTCCTGCTCCCGCCGGGCTTGTGCGAGCTCCTCGCGCAGCGCCTGGACCTCGTCGTCCGAGATGGGGCCGTGCTCGGCTTCGGCGACCGCGATCAGTTCATTCAGGTTGTCCCGCTCGACCTGTCGGGCGACGGCCGCAGCCACATAGGCGGACAGCCCGGACGTTCCGTTGCGGGCCTTGGCCGCTTCGGCGATATCGCGTGGCATGGTGATCGAGTACTTGTCGGTAGGATCACTCATGCTACGAATCCTGCCTTCGGTAGGATTGCGCTGTTGCTCCACTGAGCTATTCACACCCGGTCGAGGACGATCGTGAAGGTCGTGCCCTCGCCGACCGTGCTTTCGACGTCGACCGTGCCGTCGTGGTCCCGGACGATCTGGCGGACGATCGACAGGCCCAGGCCGCTGCCGCCCGTGGCGCGGCCCCGGGCGGCGTCCGCGCGCCAGAAGCGGTCGAAGAGGTGGGGGAGGTCGTCGGGCGGGATGCCGTGGCCGGTGTCGCGGACGTAAAGGATCGCCAGTTCGCCGTGGGGGACCAGGGCCAGGGTGACCGTGCCGCCGTCGGACGTGGCGCGGATCGCGTTGCCGACGAGGTTGCCGATCGCCTGCCGCAGCCGGTCCGGGTCGGCGTGGACCAGGACCGGGCGGCCGTCGTCCGGTTCGTAGGAGAGGGCGAGGCCGACGCCCGCGTGTTCCGCGCGCGGCAACTGGGCCGTACGGCAGGTCTCCAGCAGCTCCGCGAGGTCCGTGTCGGCGCGGTGGTAGGTGAGGGCGCCCGCCTCGGCGAGGGCCAGGTCCTGGAGGTCGTCGACGATCCGCTGCTGGAGCATCACCTCTTCGTGGAGGGAGTCCAGCAGTTCGGGCGTGGCCTCCACATAGCCGTCCTGGAGGGCTTCCACATAGCCCCGCAGATTGGCCAGCGGGGTCCGCAGCTCATGGGCGATGTCGCCGGTCAGGCGGCGCTGGCGGTCCTCGGAGCGCTGGAGTGAGGTCGCCATCCGGTTGAAGTCGCGGGCCAGGGCCGCGATCTCGTCCCGGCCGGTGACCGGGACCCGGCGGGCCAGGTCGCCCTCGCCGAGGGAGCGGGTCGCCGCCGTGAGCGCCCGGACCGGCCGCAGCACGGTACGGCTCAGCAGCAGCGCCGCCGCCGCGACGGCCAGCGCCACCCCGGCCGCGACCACGACGGTGGGGGCGATGTCGAGTCCGGGCGGCGACTCGTTCCGTACCCCGAGCCGTACTTCGAGCCGGGGCGGTGCGGTTCCGGCGGTCCGCTCCCGGAAGATCCGCTGGAGGCAGGCGTTGATGCCGTCAGCCGCCTGCTCCGCCAGGCACGTCCGGGTGTACCGGATCGCCGCGTCGGCGATCCGGGTCTCCTCGGTACGACGGCACTGGGGCCGGGCCGGGTCGTAGACGGGCGCCGGGGTGCCGAACTCGTCCGTACGGACCCGGGGTACGGCTCCGGCCCTGGTGAGGCAGCTCGTGTAGCGGATGTTGTGCCCGTACTGGCCGATCTCGAATGCCGTGATCTTGGCGGCGGACGCCGGGAACGTCGCGTCGGGCACCCGGAACCGGGGCGCCGGGTCGACCAGCAGCGGCGGCTCCGCCTTCACCTGGCGCGGCTTGCGACCCGCCAATGTGTCGGAGTCGGCGAGCAGAACGCCGTCCTCGGTCGATACCCGGATCCGCTGGCCGGTGTCCCGGGAGAGGGCGAGGACGGCCGGGGAGACCCCTTGCCAGGTCCCGCGCGTATAGCCGTAGTCGCGGAGTCCGGTGGTGATCCGGCCGGTCTCGGCCCGGCTCGCGGTGACGCTCTCCTCCACCGCGCCCGTCGCCTGCCGCCAGGTGAGCCACGCGGTGGCGGCGGTGGCGGCGACCGCGACGAAGAGGAGCAGGCCGAGGACGCGGAGCCGGAAGCTCACCGCGGGGCTCCCGGGCTCCCGGAGTGGTCCGGGGTGCCGGCCCCGGAGCGGCCCGGGGCGTCCGTCCCGTCTGTACCGCTCGTACCGTCGGCGCGCGGGACCGAGAGGCGGTAGCCCCGGCCGTACACGGTCTCCACCATCCTCGGGGACCGCCCGTCCGCCTCCAGCTTCCGGCGCAGATTCATCACATGCGCGTCCACCGTCCGTTCGAGGACCAGCTGGTCGAAGCCGAAGACCTGGTCGATGATCGCGCCCCGGGTGAAGACCCGGCCCGGTGACCGGGCCAGCAGTTGGAGGATCGCGAACTCCTTGCCCGTCAGCCGGACGGGGCGGCCGTCGGCCCTGACCTCGTACAGCTCGGGGTCGATCTCCAGCCCGCCGGCCCGGATCACGGCGGGCGGCGGGACGGCCGCCGGGCCGCCCGCCCGGCGGAGCAGCGCGCGGACCCGGGCGGTGAGTTCACGCGGGCTGTACGGCTTGGTCATGTAGTCGTCGGCGCCCAGGTCGAGGCCGAGGAGCAGATCCTCCTCGGTGGTGCGGGCGGTGAGGAGCAGGATCGGCACCCGGGACTCCATCCGCAGGACCCGGCAGACGTTCAACCCGTCGACCAGCGGCATCATCACATCGAGGACGACCAGGTCGGGTTTGGTGGCGCGGGCCCGTTCGATCGCGGACCGCCCGTCGGCGACGATCCGGACGTCATGGCCGTCGCGTTCCAGATAGATCCGGATGAGCCGGGCCTGTTTGACGTCGTCCTCGGCGACCAGGATGCGCGATGTCACGGCCCCTCCCGTGGTGGACTCCCCGTGTGTCGGGCGACTCTACGGTCCGGATCGCGGCGGGGTGTCCCCCGCTTCACAGGGCCTTCAATATTGGGGCCGCGCGCCCGGCGACGGGTCCGTTCCGCCGGGAATGTCGGCGGGTGATAGCGGGGTGATCGATATTCGGGGGTTAGCCCCCGCACCGCTCCGCCCGGCTGCCGGATGGGCGGCCCGGCCCGGCCCCGGAAGGCTGGGACGCATGATCGATACCAAGCGCGACGGCCGCCGAAGCCGCTCCCGTACGGCCCTGTTGATCTCCGGGGCGACGCTCGCCTCCCTGCTGACGGCCGGTGCCGCCGGTGCCACGACCACCAACGCCGGTGCCGCCCCGCCCCCGGGCGCCGCGAAGCCGAAGGTCCCGGCCCTGAACTGGACACCGTGCGCGAAACCCGGCGGCCCCCCGACCCAGGAGTGCGCCACCCTGACCGTCCCGGTCGACTACCGCGAGCCGCACGGCAAGACCATGTCCCTCGCCGTCACCCGGATCCCCGCCGACGCCCCCGGCGAGCGGCGCGGCACGCTGATGGTCGTACCGGGCGGCCCCGGCGGCTCGGGGCTGAAGCGGATGAACGACAGGGGGACCGCGTTGCGGGCCCAGTTGGGCGGTACGTACGACCTGGTGGCCTACGATCCGCGCGGCGTCGGCGCCAGTTCGAAGGTGGAGTGCGGGGTCGCGGAGGGCGACCGCTACCTGCACCGGGTCCGGGCCTGGCCCGGCTCGGGCGGCGACATCACGGAGAACGCCGCCAGGGCGCGGCGGATCGCCGAGGCGTGCGCGGCGAACGGCGGTGCCGAGATCCGCGGCCTCAGCTCGGCGAACCAGGCCCGGGACATGGACCGGCTGCGGGCGGCGCTCGGCGAGCGGAAGGTGTCCGTCTGGTCGACGTCGTACGGGGCGTACGTCACCCTGCTCTACGCCCAGCTCTTCCCGCACCGCACCGACCGGATCGTGCTCGACAGCAACGGCGACCCGGACCACCGGCGGGTCGCCCGGGGCTGGCTGGCCAATCAGGGTCCGGCGGTGGAGGGGCGGTTCGCCGACTTCTCGGCCTGGGCCTCGGATCCGGCGCGGGGCGCCGACCGGCTCGGGGAACGGCCCGAGGACGTCCGGCGGCTGGTGATCGACCTCGCCGAACGGTTCGACCGCGAGCCGAAGACCCGTACCGACGGGATCCCGCTGGACGGGGCGGCGATGCGCAACTCCGTCCTGGGCGGACTCTTCTCCGACGCCTCCTTCCCCGCCCTCCGCACCCTGATCGCGCAGGCGGCCGACCCGGCGGCGAGGGTCGCGCTGCCGAACGATCTGAAGGGGGCGCTCCCGGACCGGGACACGGCCGTATGGGTCGGGGTGATCTGCAACGACGCCGGCTGGCCCGGCCCGGACACCGCCGCCTTCCAGCGGGACGTGACCGCCGACCGGGCGAGGTATCCGCTGACCGGCGGGCTGCCCGTGAACATCACGCCCTGCTCGTTCTGGCAGAACGAGGACCGGGAGCCGACGATCCGGATCACCGACGACGGACCGTCGAACATCCTGATGGTCCAGAACCGGCGCGACCCGGCGACGCCGCACTTCGGCGCCCTGAAGATGCGTGAGGCACTGGGGGACCGGGCCCGGATGGTGACCGTGGAGCGGGGCGGCCACGGGGTGTACCTGGAGCCGGACAAAGCCTGCGGTGACGCGGTGGTGACCACGTTCCTGAAGACGGGCGAGCGGCCCGCGCGCGATACGGCCTGCGGGGGCTGAGGCCGCGGTTCCGGGCCCGGGGGCGTACCTCCGCCGGATCGGTCGGGGGTACGCGCTCCGGCCGGGCTCCGGGGGTACGTCACTTCCCGGCCGGGCCCGCCTTCATCAGCTCCAGCAGGCCGGAGAAGCTGTCGGCGGCCCGGCCCTCCGCCATGCCCCGGCGGAAGAGGTCCACGACGGCGTTCGGCAGGGTCGTGTCGACCCCGGCGTCGGCCATGGTGTGCAGTACGTGCTCGACGCTGGCGGTGCCCATCGCCAGCCGGTCGACGTCCCCTTCGTGGTTCCCGGCGTCGATCCGCTCCGCGTAGAAGCCGGTGAACATGTCGAGGGAGGCGAAGGTCTCCCGCGCGTGGGGGAGGACGTCGGCCGCCTTGAGGCCGTTGGCGTCGGCGAGGGCGACGGCCTGCCAGTAGCTGAGCATCGACGTCCAGAACATCATCATGCCGAGCTGGTACATCAGGGCCGAGAGCCCGGGGTCCTCGCCCCGGTAGTCGGTCCCGGTCAGCACCCCGAGGGTGGGCTCGTGCCGGTCGAAGGCGGTCCGCGGACCGCTGTAGAAGGTGTACGTGGTCTCCGGGCTGCCGATCCCCGACGGCGGTGTGGTGACCCCGCCCGCGAGGAACTCCGCGCCCTGCCCGGTGGCCCAGCGGGCCCCCTCGCGGGTCCGTTCCGGGGTGTCGGAGCTGAGGTTGACGACCACCCGTCCGGCCAGCGCGCCCGCGACCGGCTTCAGCAGCGCGTCCATCGCGTCGTAGTCGGTCAGGCTGAGGATCACCAGCTCATTGGCCCGGACCGCCTCCTCGACACTGCCGGCGAGTACGGCTCCGCGCGCCACCAGCGGCTCGGCCCGGGCGGGGGTCCTGTTCCACACGGTCACCTCGTGCCCCTGGTCGAGGAGCGCGCCGGCCATGGCCGCGCCCATGGGGCCGAGCCCGATCACGGTGACGGGAGCGGCGGCGGTGCGGGCGGTGGTGGACGCGGACATAGGGGCCTCCTCGGCCTCGACGTTCTAAAACGAGCGCTCTATTTAGCGCACTGGAGGTGACTGTAGCAGCAAATAGAGCGCTCGTTCTAGAAGGGATGGGGGTGGCCGGAACGGTGCCCACGGCCCCCGGCCCTGTCAGTGCCGCCGTTTACGGTTCGGCGGTATGACCGAGTGGATAGACAAAGGCGCCATGGCATGGCTGGGCGAGGCCCCCTACGACGAGGAGACCGTCCTGGTCTTCTACCAGGGCATCGGTACCGCCGAGATCCGCGAGGGGCTGATCGCCCGGCACCGGACACCGTTCGCCTACGGCGGTGACGTCCCGCCCGGTGGCTGGGGCGTCGTCGTCCACCCCATGTGCGATCCGGCGCACGGCGGCTTCGGCGATATCGACTACCGGGGACTCTGTCCCCCCGGCGCCCAGCTGATGATTTTTGTCCCCGAGCCGTGCGCCGCCAAAGCGCATGGCCCCCAGGCGTTCCACTACCGCGACGGGGAGGCCGTGACCTGTATCGACTATGAGGACCCCGAAGGGTCCGGCGAGTACTGGCCCAACGAGATGGCGCCCCTGATCGCCGCCTCCGGCATCGACCTGGAGGACGAGGGCTACGAGCGCCGGCTGACCCGGCTGATCTGCGACCACCTCGGCCTGACCGAACCGGACCCGGCCGCCTGCACCGTGGACCGCGACGCCCTGGCCGCGTACCACAACCGCGAGCCCGGACCGGCTTGACCCTGACGTTGCGTAAGCCCTGAGGGTGATCCGCGTGAGCGACTACTACAACGCCTTCGAGATCAGCCCCGTCCCCGTGCCCGGCCCCGACGCCGTGCCGCCGGAGCCGTACCGGGGGATCTACGGCATGCCCGCGTTCGCCACCGTGCCCACGGCCGATCTGGCGGCCTCGGTCGACTTCTGGACCCGTGGGCTCGGCTTCTTCGAACTCTTCGCCGTTCCCGGGCAGCTCGTCCATCTGCGCCGCTGGGCCTTCCAGGACGTACTCCTCGTCGCGGCGGCCGATGTCCCGGACCGCCCGGCGGCGCTGAGCCTGAGCTTCGCGTGCGTCCTCGGACAGCTCGATTCCATCGTCGCGGCCTGCCGCGAACTACGGCCCGACGCCGTCGAAGGGCCCCGGGACACCCCCTGGAACACCCGCGATCTGACCGTGATCACCCCCGAGCGCACCCGGGTCGTCCTCACGGCGGCGAAGGTCTACGACCCGGACACCCAGGAGGCCCGGAATCTCGCGGACATGGGAATCACCCCACCCGACACCGCCGCCCCGAGCGGGAACGGCCGGGTTCAGAATGAGGAGCATGCCCGATCCCACTGACAGAGACGGTCACTATGAGGAGGGTGAGCACGACGGCGGGCTGACCGTCGGCCGGGTCTCCGCCCGGCTCGGTGTCACCGTCCGCGCGCTGCACCACTGGGACCGGATCGGGCTCGCCCCGCCGTCGCTGCGTACGGCCGCCGGATACCGGCTCTACACCCCCGCCGACCTGGAGCGGCTGCACCGGATCGTGATCTACCGCGAACTGGGCCTCGGCCTCGACCGGATCAGCACCGTCCTGGACGACTCCACCACGGACGTACCCGGCGCGCTGCGCGCCCAGCGCGCCCGGGTCACCGAGCGGATCGACCGGCTCCGGCGGCTCGGCGCCGACCTGGACCGGATGATCGAGGCCCATGAACGCGGCCCGCTGCTCACCGCCGAGCAGCAGACCGAGGTGTTCGGGCCGGACTGGGATCCGGACCGTACCGCCGAGGCCCGCCGGCAGTACGGCGATACGGCGCAGTGGACGCAGTACGCCGAACGCTCCGCCGCGCGCGGCCCGGCCGAGTGGCGGGCGGTCGCCGAGGCCGGCGCGCGCTTCGACCGCGAACTGGGGGAGGCGATGGCCGCCGGGTCCGCGCCCGGAGGACCGGAGGCGAACCGGCTGGTGGAGCGGCACCGGGAGGTCTTCTCCGCCTACTTCCCCCTCACCCGGGAGATGCAGGTCTGCCTCGCCCGCCGCTACGAGTCCGAGCCGGGCTTCGCCACCCACTACGACGGCGTCAGACCCGGACTCGCCGCCTGGTTCCGCCGGATCGTGGACGCGAGCGCGCGGGCGCACGGAATCGACCCGGAGACGGCGACCTGGCGGTGACGGCCGGTCCGGATGGCCGACTCCGAGCGCCCCGGCCGCACGTCCCGCCCGCACGCCCCGGCCGCGCCGAGGGTCCGTACGCCCCGGGCCCGCCTCCCTGCCCGCCTCCCGGCCCGTCAGGACAGTGCGTCAGGAGAGTCCGCCGCGCGGGCGATCGCCCGCTCCACCGCCGTGAGGCGTTCCGCCAGCCGGTCCGTGAGGGCGGCGAACGGGTCGCGTTCCCGGGCGCGGGCCGTGACGTACGCCGACTTCACCGCCGCCCAGCGCGCCGCGCCCGGCTCGTCGAGCGTGCCGCGCAGTTCGGCGAGGCGCAGCAGGCTCGCCTCGGTGTCGCCGGGGAGGGTCTGCGCCTCGGCCGTGTAGTGGTCGCCGACGACCGCCGCGACCTCGGCGGCGGTCATCGCCGGGCTGAGCCGCTGCGCGATCCGGTTCAGATTGCGGTACGACCCCTGGAGCCGGAACGGCGGCTCCGTACGGGACGCCTCCGACACCCCGGCCGACGCGATGTACGCCGCGTTCACCGCCAGCACCGTCGCGCGGACGGTCAGCAGATGGCCCAGTACGGCCAGGATCCGGTCCAGCTCCCCCGTACCGTACGGATGCGTCAGCCGGTCCCGGACCGCCGTCGGGTCGCCCGACGCCAGCCGGACCAGCAGTTCGACATCGGACCGGTCCCGGCCCGCCAGCGGCGCCAGTTCGGGGTGGGACGTCAGCGCGTTCTCCACGAAGCTGAGCGCGAAGGCCGACTCCTTGCCGGTCAGTACGTCACCGAGGTTCCACACATCGGCCCGGTTCGCCAGCATGTCCGGCAGCCGGAACCGCTCGCCCGCCTCCGTGTACGGATTGCCCGCCATCACCACCCCGAACCGCTTGCCGCGCAGATCCCGGCCGCCGAGGGTACGGCTCGCGTCGCACAGCGGCAGGAATTTTTGCAGCAGCTCGGGCGAGGTGTGCTGGATGTCGTCCAGATACAGCAGCACGTTGTTGCCCGCCGCGACCGCGAACGCGATCTTCTCCAGCTCGGCCCGGGCGGCGGCGTCCGGGGCGCGCCCCGGGTCCAGCGACACGGTGTCCCGGCCGAGCGCCGGTCCGTCCACCTTCACCAGCAGCAGCCCGAGGCGTTCGGCGACGTACTCGACCAGGGTCGTCTTGCCGTATCCGGGCGGGGAGAGCAGAAGCAGCAGACCGCCGCTGTCGGTCCGCCGGGCGTCGCCCGCCGCGCCGATCTGCTTGGCGAGACTGTCGCCGACCAGCGGCAGATACACCTCGTCCACCAGCCGGTTGCGGACGAACGCGGACATCACCCTCGGCCGGTACTCGGCCAGCCGCAGCCGGTCCCGCTCCGCGTCGACCAGCCGGGAGCGCAGGGCCCGGTAGGCCCGGAAACCGGGGACGTCGTCGGCGGCGAAAGCGGCGGTACGGGAGAGGAACTCGTCCAGCCGCAGCGGCAGCGCGCCCCCGGTGATCCGGGGATGCGTGCCCAGCAGGCCCTCGACCGTCGTCCCGGCCGGGGCCTTCGGCTCGTACCGGGGCAGCTCCGGGCACAGCTCCAGCGCCACGGCCTCGGCGAGGACACCCGGCGGGACGTCGGCTCCGGTGGATTCGGCGTAGGCGGCGAGCCAGCCCTCGACGAGGCGGGCGTCGGGGCGGGCGGGGGTGTGCGGGGCGGGAAGGCCGCCGCCCGCCGCACCGCCCGTTCCGTCGGTGCCGCCGGGGGCGGCCGGACCGCCGGGCCCGCTCGGGTGGCCGAAGCCGTCCGGAATGCCGGTCCCGGTGCCGCCCGTTCCGTCGGTGCCGCCGGGTTCGGTCCCGGCGGCCGTCCCGCCGGGCGCGCCCCGGCCCCCGGGCCCGGTGGCCACGTCGCTTCCCCCGGCGGCCGTTACGGCTCCGAGCCGGGCAGCCGAGTCCCGCCCGGCCCCGGGCACTCCGGACGTTCCGGCCACCCCATCCACCGCACCCGCCCCATGAGCCCCGTACGCCTCTGTCTCGTACGGCACTTCACCCCCCACCGCCTCCCGGAAGCCCGTCACCAGCTCCCGCGCCTCCGGCGACACCACGAAGCCCCGGCCCAGGGCCAGTTCCTCCACCAGATACGCCGCCGCCCCGGGGGAGCCCGTCGTCGCCGCCAGCTCCGCGCGGAGCGCCGCCAGCGCCGGGGAGGCGCCGAACCGGTCCCGGGCCGCGATCAGCGACTCCGCCTGCCGGGTCCAGCGCGCCCGGTCCGCCGCCCCCGTCTCCCGGACCCAGAACAGCTGGGCCACGGCCCGGTCCCCGCCCCCGTACCGCAGCAGGCCCGCGTCCCGCCACAGCCCGGCCGCCGCCCGCAGGACGGCCACCGCGTCCCGGTCGTGGACCCCCCGCTCGTACCCCTCGTCGAACGCCTCGGCCACCGCCCGCGCCACCAGCTCCGCCGGGTCGCCGCCCGCGACGGCCGCCGGGAGCAGCCGGGCCGCCAGATACTCGGCCCGGTAGACGCCGGGCGACTCCGACGCCAGGGACCGGCCCCAGTACGGCGCGGTCGCCGCGAACCCGGGGTCGCGGACCGGGCCCCGCCAGTCCGTCCCCGTCAACGCGAAGACCATGCCGTCGCCGTCCGGTACGAGCGTCAGCTCCGGCTCCCGCGCGGTCACCGCGAAGGTGTGCCGCCCCAGCCGGATCGTGCCGCCGTCCGCCCCGAACAGGTCCCGCCGGTCCCGCAGCGCCCGGACGGCCTCGTCGCGGGCCGCCTTCAGCCGACCCGCCAACTCCTCGGCGCGTACCGAGTCGCCGAACTCCCGCAGTTCGGTCACGGTCCGCCGGAGCCGGGCCACCATCGGATCGGAGCCGAAGAAGGCATGCAGCTCGTCGGCGCCGGAGAGGGCCGACGCCCGGCGGGCCACCGCGTCCAGCACCCGGCGCGCCGACTCCGCGAGCCGTTCCGTCCGCCGGGCCCGCTCGTCGTGCAGCGACTGGCGGCGGGCCGAGAACGCCTCGTACACCTCCGTCCGCTTCCCCGCCAGCTCGGTCAGGAAGTCCTCGTGGCCGGGGAAGCGGGACTCCAGATTCTCCAGCCGCAGCAGCAGCCCGGCGAGCTGCTCGTCGCACTCCTCCGGCGTCCCGGCCGCCGCCAGCGCGCCCGTCACCGACTGCGCCAGCAGAGCCAGTTCGGCCGCGAACTCGGCCCGGCCCTCGCCCTCCGCCAGCTCCCGGCGGCGGGCCACGAGCACCGCCCGCGCCCCGTTCACCAGGCCCGTGACCGCCGCGATCCGCTCCAGGATGCCGGTACGGACCGTGGTGTCGGCGATATCGAGACCGGCGACGACCTCGGTCAGCTCCCGCAGCCCGGCGGCCCGCCCGTCCAGCTCGCCGACCACCCCGGCGGCCTCGGCGGCCGTGGTCAGCTCGGCCGCGCGGGCGCCCAGCGCGCCGATCTCCGCGCGGTAACCGTCGAACGCCTCGTCCCGGCCGAGGAACGCGACCGCCCGCCGGGCCGCCGCCGCCGTATCGGCCGTCAGGTCCTCCGCGAGGGCGTCGATCTCCGCCGTGTCCGCGTACCGCAGCTCCTTCAGCGCCAGCAGCCGGCCGCGCGCCGCCCGGAGTTCGGTGATCCGTACGATCCACTCCTCCGCCGAACCCGGCGACTCGCCGCGCACCCGGCGCACCAGCCGGGCGATCCCGGCGGCCTCGTCCGCGAGGGCGCCCGCCGCGCGCCGGGTCAGCTCGCGGACCGTCGCGAACTCCTCCAGCGCCTGGACGGCCGTGACCCGGATCTCCTCCAGCGGCGACCGCAGATCCCCGGCCTCGGGGTCGCCGAGCCACGGATGCCGGTCGGCGGTCCGCTCGCAGTCGGCGGCCAGGGCTTCGTAGAGCGCGGCGCGCGCGTGCGTCCCCGTTTCGTCGGCGACCGGCGCGGGGTCCAGCTCGACCGCAGTACCGGCCACCGCGAGGACGTCCGCGACCGCCCGGACCAGCGCCGCGTTCCCGATCCGCGCCAGCGGCCCGGTCCCCTCCGGCGCCGGATGGTCGTCGGAGACGTACGGACTGGTCCACACCCGGACCTCGTGCGTACGGGTCGGCTCGCCGACGGCCGACGGCGGTTCGGCGAGTACCACGATCGTGCCGTCGCCCAGCAGCGCCCAGCCCCCGCAGGCCAGCGGCGCCACGACCTCCTTGCGGATGGTGTCGTACGGCAGCAGCACGCTCGGGCCCCCGTCGGCGGGCCGGAACGCGTACAGCACGCTCTCACCGCCCGGCGACCGCACCGCCCGCTCGAACGCGGCGTCCGGCCGGGGATCCTCGAACGCCTTCACCGCGCCGCCCGCCGGGCAGTAGCCGCCGGGGAAGACGATCCCCTGGTCGTCGGGGAGCCGGCGGATCGCCTCGCCCGTGCCGACGCCTTCGAGCCGGGTCACCGACGCGGTCAGGGTGTGTACGACGAGATGGCGTACGACGGTCTCGTTGTACGGGCGCACCCGCAGCAGCACCAGCGGCCCCACCCGGGCCCAGGAGACATCCGCGTCCGCGAGGGACTGGAGCGGCTCGGCGACCGGCTCGGTGAAGAGCGCGTCCGGGGCTTCGGAACCGTCGGCCGCCGGATGGACCGTCAGGGTGCCGCCGACCGTCGACACATAGACGCCGTCCGTGACACGGATGCGCGGCTCGGGGCCCGCGGTGTGGTCGTCGCGGGACGTCGGCGTCCACACCACGTCCCCCGGCGGGGGCGCGGCGGCGAGATCCCGCTCGCCCCGGCCGTCGAGGAACCGCAGCGGAGCCAACTGCCAGCGCAGCACCCGTACGTCGTCGTTCTTCCCGGTATGGAAGACCGCCAGCAGCCGGTCGTGCGTCAGCCGCAGCCGGGCGGGCCGCGCGCCCTGGAAGAACCGGCAGAGCGCGGCGAACTCGGCGACGAAAGCCGGATCGTCGAGAAGACCCGGCACGGCGTCCTCGGGCAGCGGTTCGAAATCCCGGCCGTACAGGGCGAAGACGTCCCCGGGGACGGACGCCGGCGACAGGGGCGCGGGCGCGTCCCGCAGCAGCAGGAGTACGTCCCCGACGGCGACGAGGTCCCGGGCGGTACCGGGGCTCCCGGTCCGCAGCCGCCCCGACGCGGCGAGCGCGACCTCGGCGGTCCCGAACTCGGCGGTCCGCGCCGCGTCCAGCGCCTCGGCCCGCCGCGCCAACTCGGCCCCGCGCGCCCGCAGCCGGTCACGCAACACCTCGTACGTACCCGCGTCCATCGTCGTCTCGCCTTTCCGTTTCGATCCATGTCGGCCGTGCGGCGCGCGGACCGGGACACCCCCGTGGCCCCGGCCCGCACGCTGCGGCCTCGCGGCTGCCGTCCCCCGGGGCGGCAGCCGCGAAGTCTTTCCCCCTGCGGCCCGTCTCTGGCTTGTCGCGCGGTTCAGCCCCCTGTGCCTTCGGCGATGGGGGACCCCCAGCGCCTTGGCCCTCCACGGCACCGCCCGAACAACCCGGGTCCCGCCCAGCGCCCTGATCTTGTTCGCGGTCCGCGGACCGTGCGTGGCTGGTCGCGCAGTTCCCCGCGCCCCTAACTGCTCTCCCCGGCACCGCTCCCTGAGAGGGGCCCGCCTCGCTACGAGGGCGACGACGAGGGCAACCCAGGGGCGCGGGGAACTGCGCGACCAGCCACCGACGGCGCGCGGTCGGAACTCCTCCGGAGGAGGCACTGTCCGTCCCGCCCGGAGGGGCGCCCCGGTCCCGAGAGGTGGTCGGGGGCGCCCCCGAGAGCCGGCGCGGCCCCGGGAACCGGGCATTAGGGAGACGGCGTGCCGTTCAGAGGCGCCAGGGGCGCCAGGGACTCCAGGGACACGTCCGCGAGGCCCGCGTCGCGGACCGCCGACAACAACCCGTTGAGGCGCGCGTCCCCGCCCCCGTCCCGCATCAGCTTCGTCAGGAACGCCGACACCGTCAGGTTCTGGACGTCCGCCGTGGAGACCGACCCCAGCAGGGACTTCAGGTCGTCCGGGAAGGACGCGGAGCCGTCCAGCCACGGTCCCGCGAGCCGCCGCACGGTCGTCGAGTTCTCGACGAAGCCGTCGACGCCCTTGCCGAGGGACACCGCCCCGACCAGCCGGTCGAAGAAGACGGAGTCCCCGCCGACGATGTCGATGTCGGCGTGCTCGAGACCGGTGGCGATGATCTGCGCCTGGGCTTCCGCGACCTTCCGCTGTGCTTCCAGGCCGGCCAGCCGGACGTCCTTCTCGGCCTCCAGCCGGAGCCGGTACTCCTCGTGGCCACGGGACGCCTCGTCGAGCGCGGCCATCGCGGCGGCCTTCTCGGTGAGTCCGGCGGCCTCGGCGGCCATCCGGTCGCGTACGCCGTCCGCTTCGGCCTTGAGGCGTTCGGCCATGGCGACGGCCTCCGCGCGGCCCGCCTTCTCGACGGCGTCGGCCTCCTTCTCGCGGACGGCGACCGCCGCGAGGCCCTCGGCCGCGGCCTCGGCCCGTACGCCGTCGGCGAGGCGGATCTTGGCGCGGGCGTCGAGGTCGGCGGCCTTGTTGCGGGCTTCGGCGAGGGTCAGTTCCTCGGCGGCGCGGTGGATCGCCGCCTGCTCGGCGGCTTCCGCGGCCTTGATGTCCCGTACCAGCTTCTCCTGCGCCGCGGCCTCGGCCGCGATGACGACGGCCTGCCGGTCCCGCTCGGCCTCCTCGACGGCCCGCAGCCGCTTGATGGATTCCTCCTGTTCGGCGACCGTACGGTCCACGGCGACCCGCTCGCGGATGACCTCGGCGATGTCGCGGCGCTCGGCCTCCAGCTCCTTCTCGGCGGCGATCCGGGTCAGTTCGGTCTCCCGTTCGCGGGCGATGACCTCCAGCAGGCGGTCCTTCTCGATCCGCTCGCTCTCGACGGCGATGACGCGTTCGCGGTTCTTCGCGGCGACGGCGACCTCGCGGTTCTGGTTCTCCCGCTGGACGCCGAGGAGTTCCTCGGTCTTGAGGAAGGCGGTCTGGGCGCGCAGCCGCTCCTCCTCCACGACGCGGGCGGTCTCGGCCTCCTCGCGGGCCCGTACGGTGTCGATCTCGCGGCGCTGCCGGATCTCGGCGTCGGCCTGGCGGCGTTCGAGTTCGAGGATGGCCTCGCGGGCGTCGACGTTCTGGCGGGTGATCTCCTTCTCCTCGTCCCGCTGGTACTCGTTGGTGCGGACGTGTTCGACGGCGGTCAGTTCGGTGATCTTCCGGATGCCCTGGGCGTCGAGGATGTTGTCCCGGTCGAGCTGGACGAGCGGGGTCTGCTCCAGATAGTCGATGGCGGCGTCTTCGAGGCTGTAGCCGTTGAGGTCGGTTCCGATGACCTGGATGATCCGGTCGCGGAATTCGTCGCGCATGGTGTAGAGGTCGGTGAAGTCGAGTTGCTTGCCGACGGTCTTCAGGGCCTCGGAGAACTTGGCGTTGAAGAGTTCCTGGAGGGTGGCCTGGTCGCTGGCGCGGGCGGTGCCGATGGCCTGGGCGACCTTGACGACGTCCTCGACGGTCTTGTTGACCCGGACGAAGAACGAGATCCGGATGTCGGCGCGGATGTTGTCGCGGCAGATCAGCCCGTCGCGGCCGGTCCGGGAGATCTCGATGGTCTTCACCGAGATGTCCATGATCTCGGCCTTGTGGAGGACGGGCAGGACGACCTGCCCGGTGAAGGTGACGTCGACCTTTCTCATTTTGGAGACGATCAGGGCCTTGCCCTGTTCGACCTTGCGGAAGAGGCGGCCGAGGACGAGGACGATCGCGACGGCGAGGATCAGGAGGACGGCGACGAGCAGCGCGGCGCCGGTGGTGATGGCATCCATGGGGTATCCCGGGTGTTTTCGGAGCGGAAGGGTCCGCCCGTGCGCCGTACGGGACGGGGCTCAGGCGGGCGCGACCCAGAAGAACTCGCCGGACTCGTCGTACGCGTACAGCAGCCCGGTGCTGCCGTGGGTGAGCGCGTAGGAGTCGTCGGCGGACTGGCGGACCTGGACGACGGCCGTGGAGCCGTCCCGGGCGGTGACCTCGGCCTGGCCGAACCCCGCGTCGACCCGTCCGGTACGGATCACGCAGGTCAGCCCGATGAAGTCCTGCCGGGACGGCCCGGGTTCGTCGGGGAAGAGCTTCGCCAGGGGGCGGATGATCAGCCGGGTCAGGTCGTAGGCGCCGATCAGCGCGGCCGCGAGGACGAGCAGGCCCCTGAGCGGTCCGATGCCGGGGAAGAGCGCGGTGCAGGTGAGGCTGATGAACCAGCCGATGGCGATGACGAGGGAGGCCGAGACGGAGACGGGGACGCCGCGCAGCCCGATGAGGGGCATCGCGATATCGGTATCGAGGTCGTCGTGGCCGATGAGTCCGGTGAGGACGAGCAGCCAGAAACCGAGGACGACGGTGAGCGCGGCGGTCAGGAGCAGGGTGGGGAAGGCGGTGGTGGCCACCAGGAAGTCGTCCATCCCGGGCCCTCCTTCCGTCTCCGTTTCCCGTGCCCGGCCAACGAAAGGGATCATGCCGTAGGAATGCGCCCCTCCGCACTGCCGCCCACCGGCAGTCTTTACGCTTCCTTAATGCCGGTGAGCGACAGCGATGCCGGTGAACGACAGGCGCGGGGGAGGGGCGGACGGATGCTGGACGAACGACTCGACGTATATGCCCGGATATTGGCGGACGCGTGTGCGACCGGTCGGCGGCTGACCCGGGAAGAACGGGAGTCGCTGCGGGACGGCGGCGAGCGGGCGGCGGAGTCCGGCACGGGGCTGCGGGAGCTGGTCCGGGACCAGCTCGCGGAGGCGGAGTCGGTACGCGCCGGACTGCCCCGGGCCCAGGCGGACCATCTGCTGTCCGTGGTCGCCGAGGCGGTCGACGCCTTCGCGGAGGGCCATGAGCGGGCCCAGCGGCTCGCGGTCCGGCGGCAGGAGGCGGCGCGCCGGGAGTTCATCGACGATCTGCTGTACGGGCGGAGCGATCTGGGGCGGCTGGCGGCCCGGGCCGAGCGGTTCGGGCTGCTGCTCTCGCAGGCGCACGCGGTCGCGGTCGCGGAGGGCCCGGAGCCGTACGACGACGGCTATCCGACGACCCGCGGGATCGAGGCGGCGCTGGTGGCCCGGTTCGGGGACCGGCACATCCTGCTGACCACCAAGGACGGGCGGCTGATCTGTGTGGCGCCCGGGGACCAGCCGGAGGTCCTGCGGTTCTTCGCCAAGCAGGCGTACGCGGCGACCGACGGCGGCCGGATCGCGATCGGCCGCCCGCATCCGGGGCCGGGGGGTGTCGTGCAGTCGTACGAGGAGGCGCTGAACGCGCTCGACCTGGCGGCCCGGATGGATCTGGACGCGCCCGTACTGCACGCGGCGGATCTGCTGGTCTATCCGGTCCTGACCCGGGACCGGCAGGCGATGGCGGACCTGGTCCGTACGGTCCTGGGCCCGCTGCGCTCGGCCCGGGGCGGCGCGCGGCCCCTGGTCGACACGCTCACGGCCTACTTCGACACGGGGTGCGTGGCGGCGGAGGCGGCCCGGCGGCTCTCGTTGAGCGTGCGGGCGATGACGTACCGGCTGGACCGGATCCACAAGCTGACGGGCGCGGACCCGGGCGATCCGGTGCACCGCTACACGCTCCAGACGGCGGTGATCGGCGCGCGGCTGCTGGACTGGCCGGAACGGGAGCTGTGAGCCCGGCTCAGGTGCCGGTGCCGGTGCCGGTGCCGATGCCGTGCAGCAGGGTGTCAACGACCCGGGTGGCGAGGGCGTCCACGGCGGCATCGCCCTCCGGGCCCTCGGCGATGGCCTCGTGGAGGAGGGCGTAGTAGACCCGGCGGGCCCAGTCGAGATCGGCGCCGGCCGGGAGCAGCCCGGCGTCCCGGGCACGGGCGAAGAGCCGCTCGCAGGCGGCCAGTACATCGGCGTGCACCCGGGCGACCTCGGGCGCGTCGGTGGGCAGGGCGCCCATGCCGAAGCCCCAGCCGAGCTTCACCCGCAGCACGTTGGCGGTGACCTGGTAGAGGGCGACGGCGGGCGGGGTGGTGTCGGGGCGGGCCGCCTCGACGGCCTCGCGGAGCCGCCCGGCGGCCCAGGCGGCGAGGGCCGCGATCAGCGCGTCCCGGGAGGCGAACCGGCGGTGGACGGTGGTCCTGGCGACCCCGGCGGCCTCGGCGATCTGCTCCATCGTGGCCGCCGGATCGGCGGAGAGCACCCGCTCGGCGGCCTCCAGGATCGTCCGTACGGTCCGCTCGGTGTCGGCGCGCATCGGCTTGGCCTGTGCGGGAGTGGACGGCGCCATGAGGGTCCTTACCGGTGAGGGGACGACGATCCGAGGTTACGCCAGTGCGGCAACTCATCAATAACTTGCAACATCGATGATGCATGTTCTAGCTTGATTGCGTCATCAGAGATGCATTTGAGCGAGGGGGAACCTCATGGATCTGCGACTGAACGGCAAGACGGCGCTCGTCACGGGCGCCAGCCGGGGCATCGGACTGGCCACCGTCCGCGCCCTGACGGCGGAGGGCGTCCGGGTCGTCGCGGCGGCCCGTACACCCGGCCCCGAACTGACCGCGACGGGCGCGGTCCCGATCACGGCCGACCTCTCCGACCCGGCCGCCGCCGACCGCCTGGTCGCCGAGGCGGTCGCGGAGCTGGGCGGGCTCGACATCCTGGTCAACAACGTCGGCGGCGGCGACGGAGGCGGCGGCGCGGCCGGCTTTCTCGACGTGACCGACCAGCAGTGGGCGGAGCTGGTGGACCTCAACTTCTTCGCCTCGGTCCGCGTCACCAGGGCGGCCCTGCCCGCCCTGCTGTCCGCGCGCGGCGCGATCGTCAACGTCTCCTCCGTCGGCGCCCGCGTCCCCTCCGGCGGCCCGATCGCCTATACGACGGCCAAGGCCGCGCTCACCGCCTTCGGCAAGGCACTCGCGGAAGAGGTCGGCGGACGGGGAGTCCGGGTCAACACGGTCTCCCCGGGCGCGGTCCGCACGGCCCTCTGGGAGAGCCCCACCGGCTACGGCGCCGAACTCGCGGCGGCGGCCGGCGTCCCCCAGGACGCCTTCCTGTCGGCGCTCCCCGGCGCGACGGGCATGCTGATCGACCGCCTGATCGACCCGGTGGAAGTGGCGACCCTGATCACCTACCTCGCCTCCCCGCTCGCGGCGGCGACGACGGGCACGGACCATCGCATCGACGGGGGAGGGGTCAAGACGGCGTAGCGACCGGGCCCGCCGGGGGAGGGGGCAAGGCCGCGACGGCGAGTGCGGGCACCGAGCGGTTAGCTGCGGGCGGATCCCCGACTGCTCCGAACGAGCCCGACGAGCACCATGACACCCCCGACGGCCAGCATCACGACGCCGACTTTGGTGAGCGTGAAGACCGGTATCCCGACCCCGTCGCCGAACAGCACGAGAGCGAGCCCGACGAGGGCGGTCGAGGATCCTTCGATGAGATTCTTCCTGGCTGTCCTCATGGCTGAACCCTTCTTCCCGGCGCACTTCTCTGCGGTCGGATACGGCAAAAGGAATGACTTCAGCGTAGGAAGCCCGAGGCAAGGGGTCTTCGCCCGTCCGAACGATTCCGCACTGCATCGTTCGATGGATGTCGCCGCTGTGTCAGGGGTGGGTTCCTCGGGGTGTGAGGGCGTCGAGGATGTGGTCGGGGCAGGTGACGCGCCCGGGGTGGACTTCGACGGGTGCGGTGGGTTCTCCGGCAGAGCAGGCATTGGGCGGTGTCGGGCTCGGGCGGCGGCTCGGTGAGGAGTCCGTCGCGGGTCACGGGATCCACGTCCGGGCGGGCCCGGGCCTTGCGGCTCGTACGGCGACGGGCCGTTCGAAGTGACGCCCGTTCCGGGCGATCATCAGCCGTCGGGCGCCGGGCGGGGCGTTGGTTCCGGTGGTGGTCGCGGTGGCGCGGGCCAGGAGGATGACCTGGGCTTCGGCCCGGGTGGGGCTGGTCCAGGGCCGGACCACCACGATGACGGTGGGTCGGTTCCGGCACGGCTTGAGTAAAGCCCGTACGGCGGTGACGAGGCTGGGGACAAGGTCACGCATACGACACAGGCCAGCTCCTTGAGAAAGCTGGTCGGTTGAGCCCCGAGTGACCGCTGCATACGGTCGGTCGGGGCGTCTTGCATTTCTGTGGGGCGGGTGGTCCCGGCTCCGTGCCGCGGGGGACGGTTGTACGGAGCAGGGACCCGTTCCCGGGCCCGGGACGCTGGGCCACCGAACCCGGGAGCTATCAGGCCCGCCGGGGCCGGACCGGGGCCCGCTTACGCGGCTTCGGACACTCGGGGTCGGGTACTCCTCGAAGGGGAGGAAGCCCCTTGTCCCGCACCCCCGCACGGGGCGTCACCCCGACCCTATGGAGAGGTACCGGCCGCCGTGCACGCGGTCGTGCCCGTCTTCGCGCTGTCGGATGAAGAAGGCCCGGCGGCGGGGCAAGGGGGCCCGCGCCGCCGGGGGTTCAGGAGGTGGTCAGGGCCTCGGTCGGGGGGAGGCGGCCCGCGCGGACCGCCGGGTAGAGGCCCGCCAGCGCGCCGATCGCCAGGGTTGTGCCGATGCCGACCGCCGAGGCCCACGGCGGGACTTCCGTCGGCCAGCCCCGGGCCGTGGCGTAGCCCGCCGTGATCAGGGTGCCGAGGAGTGTGCCGCCGAGGCCGCCGAGGACCGAGAGGAGCAGTGACTCGGCCACGAACTGGCCTCTGATCTGGCCGCTCGTGGCGCCCAGCGCCCGGCGCAGGCCGATTTCCGGGCGGCGTTCGAGGACCGAGATGACCATGGTGTTGCCGACGCCGACCCCGCCGACGAGCAGCGCCACCCCGCCGAGGCCGAGCAGCAGTCCCGTGAGGGCCGATTCCGTCGCCTCCCGGGCGGCGAGCGCGTCGGAGGGGCGGGAGACGAGGACCGTGCCCGGGGTCGGCGGGTTCGCCGTCGCCGGGAGGACGTTCCATACCGTTCTCACCCGGTCGTCGCGGGCCCGTACGTAGACCGTCGACGGATGGCCGTCGAAGCCGAGGTACGTCCGCGCCGCGTCCCACCCCACCAGCGCCGTCTCGTCCAGTTCGGGCGCCAGCGGTACCGGGTGCAGCACTCCGACGAGCGCGAACCACTCGCCGCCGAGCCGCAGCCGCGTCCCGGGGGTGTACGCGTCGAGCCGCTGGGCCGCCTTCGCGCCCAGGACGACCGCCGGATAGCGTTCCGTCGCCGTGTCCAGCCACCGGCCGACCCGGATCGACGCCCCGGTCGTCGGCAGCAGATCGGGGCCGGCGGCAGCCACTCCGACGCTGTTGGTACGGCCTTCGGGGATGTGCTCGTTGCGGTAGACCGCCGCGTCCCGCACCGCGCCGACCGACGCCACCTGCCGGACCGGGCCGATCCGCCGGATCATGGGGACCGTCTCGTGGGGGAGCTTCGCCTGCTGCCCCGTCGCCGTCTCGCCGGGTGCGATCTTCAGCATGTTGGTGCCCAGCTCGTCGAGGAGTTGGTCGACCTCGGCCCGGCTGGAGCTGGAGATACCGACGACGGCGGTCATCGCGGCGACGCCGATGGCGATGCCGAGTGCGGAGAGGAAGACCCGGAGGGGGCGGGTCCGCAGGCCGGCGCCGCCGAGCCGGACGAGGTCGGCGAGTCCGAGCCGGGCCGGGCGCAGTGACCGGCGGGCGCTGCGGGGCGCCGGGCGCCGCCCGTGAGGCCGTACGCCCGGCTCCCACCCGCCGTCGTCGCGTCCGTTCACGACATCACCCCCGCCCGGGGCCGGAGCACCCCGCTCGTGTCCCCGACCACCCGGCCGTCGCGGATCTCCACCCGGCGGTCCAGCCGCGCCGCCAGTTCGCGGTCATGGGTGATGACGACCACCGTCGTACCGGAGGCGCGCAGTTCCCGGAGCAGTCCGAGGACCGCCGCGCCCGACGCCGAGTCGAGGTTGCCGGTGGGTTCGTCGGCGAGCAGGAGCGCCGGTTCGCCGACGACCGCCCGGGCCACCGCGACCCGTTGCCGCTCCCCGCCGGAGAGCTGGTTCGGCAGATGGCTCGTACGGTGGTCGAGACCGACCCTGGCCAGTGCCGAGGCGGCCCGGCGGCGGCGCTCCCGGCGGGGGACGCCCGCGTAGAGCAGGCCGTCGGCGACCGCGTCGAGTACGGGGACGCCGACCGCGAGATGGAACTGCTGGAAGACGAAGCCGACGCGCTGCGCGCGCAGGGCGGAGAGTTCGCGGTCCGACAGGCGGGCCATGTCGTGGCCGTCGACGGTGATCCGCCCGGCGGACGGCCGGTCGAGGGTGCCCATCAGATGGAGCAGGGTCGACTTGCCGGAGCCGGACCGGCCGACGACGGCGACGAGTTCGCCGTAGCCGACGGCGAGGTTCACGCCGTCGACGGCGGTCACCCGGCCCGGGTACGTCTTCGACACATCGCGGAGTTCGACCAGGGGCGCGGGCAGGGGCGCGGGCCTCGGCGCCGGGGCCGTCGTCATTCGGGGATCCTCACCTTCGTGCCCTCGCGTACGCCCGTGCCCCGGACCTCGACCCGGCCGTCGGCGAAGAGTCCGGTGGTGACGGCGGTGAACCGGCCCGAGCCGTCGTCCGGGGCCCCGCCGCCCTCCGCCAGCTCCAGTCCGTGGCCGCCTTCGGCGAGGGCGACCAGCGCCGCGACCGGAACGGCCAGGACGTCCTTGCGCTCGCGTGAGGTGTAGCGGACGGTGACGGGCCCGCTGTCGATCCGGCCCACGGCGTCCGGGTCGGCGAAGGTGACCGTCACGGAGACCGTCGGATCACCCGGCCCGTCACCGCCGCCCCCCTCGGGTCCGGCGGCCGGGGCCGCCGTCGCCGATGTGCCGACGCTCGCGACCCGGCCGGGGACCGTACGGCCGTCGGGGAGGTCGACGCTCACCGCACGGCCGCGCGCCGCCCAGGTCAGCTCGGCCGCCTTCGCGTCGACGGTGACCATCCGGGTGGTGCTGGTGTACGTCGCCGGCTCGCCCCCGGTCTGCGCGCCGGGCCGGGTGCCGACTCCGGAGATCCGGACCGGTCCGGGGGCGTAGACGACGTCCCCGACGGCGATCCGGCCGGTGCGCGGCACTCCGATGTCCTGCTGCCAGCGTTCGACGGCCGCCTCGGTGCGTTCGGTGAAGGTGTCGTCGACGGTGAACCCGCCGTACCCGAGGGCGCTGAGGTTCCGTTCGAACTGCTGGACGTCCTGGCCGCGCAGGGGCGCGGACGCGGGGGTACGGGTACGGGGCCCGGGCGCCGACCCCGGTACGGCCGCCCGTCCTTCGGGGCGTCCTTCGAGGTGTCCCTGGGGGCCGCCCGCCTGCCCGCCCCCGCCCCCGCTTCCGGTTCCGCCCCCGGCTCCGGGGGCCGCGCCGCCTGATGTGCCCGCGCCCTTCGCCGTACCGCCGCCGCTGACCGTACCTCCGGTGGCCGTAGCCCCCACCCCGGATCCGTCACCCGTGCCTCCTCCGCTGCTCGTTCCGCCACCGATCCGCCCTCCGCCGGCCGGTTCGCCCGCTCCGGCCGGGCGCAGGCCCAGTTCGCGGTAGACGGGCAGGGCGCCGTACAGCAGCGTCACCGGCCGGTCGTCCACCCGCAGGACCTCGCCGCCCCGGCGCAGTACCGCGCCCTCGGCGGGCAGCCGGGTCACCGTGCCCTGTGCCCGGATCGCGAACGGCACCGCCGGGCCGTATCCGAGGCGGCCGTCCAGTTCGGCCTTTTCGGCCAGGGTCGTCCGGGCGACCGCGACGGTCCGCCCGGACCGGTCGGGCGCGCCGGATCCGCCGCCGTCACCCTCGCCGCCGCCGAGGCCGAGCGCGGCGACCGTACTGACCGCGCCGACCAGGACCACACCGGCCCCGGTGAGCAGGGCGGCCCGGCCCCGGGTCCGTCCGCCGCCGCCACCGGCCCGGTGCCGTCCGTCGGCCGCCGCCTCTGCCAGTGGGGCGGGTTCCGCCGACTCCTCCCGTACCAGGACCTCGGGACCGGCCCCGGCCCGCCTCTCCGCCGTCTCAGGTTCTCCGTACGCCTTCTCGTACGCCGACACCGCCGATCAGCCCTTCGGCGTGACGTTCTCGGGCACCGGGCCGAGGACGGGCCCGCACTTCCGGCTCGCGCGCCGGGCACCGGCGGTCGACGCATCCCACGGGACGTCCTCGTAATGGCCGTCGTCCCGGGCGTCGGGGAAGTCGGGGGCGCCGTTCTCCTGCATACAGGTGGCGTACTTCTTCTTGTCCTCGATCTCCTTCCGCGTCGGCTCGGGGTTCATCTCCCGCTCGACGGAGTCGGGGACGACCGTCAGGAGGCCGGCGCACTTCTCGTTCGCCCTCAGGAACTTCGGGTCGCTCTTCAGCTCCTTGTTGGAGGCGCCCATGTCGTACTTCACCCGCCCCATGGCATCCGGGTCGGAGACCTCGACGCCGTTCTGCCGCATACAAGCGACGTGCTTCCGTTTCCCGTCGAGGTAGACCGACAGCTCGGAGTCGGCCTTCTTCTTCTCGTTGGCGGAGGCCTTCTGCCCGTCCACGGAGGCGACTTCGATCTCCGGCTCGTCTCCGCCCCCGCCGCAGCCCGTCAGCAGGACCGACAGCGCCAAAGCGGCGGCGCCGGCCGCCGTCCGTGCCGCGCTCCGACCACGACGACGTCCGTTCATCAAGACCACTCCTCGGCAGGTTTCTCGGGACGCCAGGACGGTAGGCCGGGACCTTTGAAGGACCGATGAAGTTGCCGTCAAGAACCGTTGGGTTGTCGCGGGCCCGGGCGCCGGGGATCGGGAACGGGCGGCGGTCGAGGGCTGAGTACCACTACTCAGGCGCGCCGCGCCGGGCCGCCCGTATCGTCGGGCCATGCGTACCGGCCCCGAGCGCCGCCGTCACCTCCGGTTCCTGGTGCTCTCCTGTTTCGCCGCCCTCACCCTGCTGGGCGCGGCGGTGGTCTATGCGATCACCGGGCCGCCGGGCGACCATCTGTGGCGGGGGAAGCCCTACCCGGTCGCCGACCCGGACACGGTCGCCGAGCGGGTACGGGACGAGTCCCGGCGGATCCATACGGCCCTGGGCGCCGCGGCGGACCGCAAGCCGGTCTTCAACAGTCTGCGCGCCACGAGCTGCCGGGCCCGCGCGATGATCGCCACGGAGCGGATCGACCGGACGGCGGTCGGGGTGCGGCATGTGTGGGAGGTCGACGGCTTCGACGGGCGGACCGCGCGGACGGCGATCGACCGGGCCGGGGAACGGCTCGGCGGCCACGGCTGGAAGAACACCTTCCGCTACGACGACGAGGTGAACGGCCGGGGCGGCGCGGGCGGACGGTACGAGCGGTCGGACACCGGCTACACGCTCACCCTCCAGTGGGTGGCTTCGCGGCGTACGGTCCAGATCGATCTGGAGACGCCGTGCCGGAAGTTCCCCGCCGGGCATCCGAAGGCGGACGACGGGCCGCTGGAATGGGTACCGGAGAGCCCGCTGCCGTCCTGAGGCCGGGCGCGGGCCGGGCCGTACGGTGGGGGAGTGGCGGGTGGTCGCCACGGGGGATTCGGGGGTGGGCCCGGGGGCAAGTTCTCCTCGTGACCGACGACTCCGAAGATGAGGCAGAACCGGACCGGGCGGGGGGCTCACGGCTCCCGCCGCCGTCCGTGCCCGAGGCACCGGACGGTTTCTACGACGACGAGGAGATATTCCGGCTGACGGTGTCGATCGCCCCGTATCCGGGGATGGCGGCCAATGATGTGGTCACGGTCCACTGGGCGGCCTTCGGCACGCTCCACCGGGAGCCGGTCCGGATCCGGGGACCGTGGGTCGGCGGTGCCTTCGGGGTGCGGATCGCCAAGCCGTATCTGTCGTCGTCGGCGACCCGGGTGCACTACGAGGTGGAGTACGCGGCCGGGGGCACGGCGGTCTCGGAACCGCTGATGCTCAACGACCGCTGACGCGGGGCCCGGCTCAGGTCACCTCCTGCTCCCGGGATCGCTCCGGCGACACCCGTTTCAGGAGAACGGTGCTCGTGCCTCCGGGGCCGCGCCGCTCCGGTCGTCACCGCCCCCGCCCGGTTCCTCGTTCGGCCCTGGTTCTCGTTCGGCCCTGTCCCCGCCCGGGCCGGGTCCGTACGCTCGCCCCTACTTCAGCCCGCCGCCCCACTGTCCCGTCCCCGCCGGTTCCGTACCGGTCCGAAGGAGCCCGCAGTGCCCGTCATCCGCCGACTGCGCCGTGTCGTACGCCGTGCCGTGCGCCGAAAGGTCGACCTCTCCCATCCGCGGCGCTCCCCGCTCGGCAGTACGGTCGTCAACTGCGTCGTCTACGAGAACGGGCGGCGGCAGCCCTGCGACGGCACCGCGGCCGACGCCCTGCGCCGGGTGCGCAAACGCGGCCGGGGCTTCGTCTGGATCGGCCTCCACGAGCCCACCGAGGTGGAGTTCGCCCGCTACGCCGAGGTGTTCGGCCTCCACCCGCTCGCCGTCGAGGACGCCGTCCAGGCCCACCAGCGGCCCAAGGTCGAGCGGTACGGGGACACCCTCTTCACGGCCCTCAAGACCTGTGTCTACGTCCCCCACGACGAACTCACGCCGACCAGCGAGATCGTCGACACCGGCGAACTGATGGTCTTCACCGGACCCGACTTCGTGATCACCGTCCGGCACGGGCGACACGGATCGCTCGGCCCGCTGCGGGAATCGCTGGAAGCCGCGCCGGAGCAACTCGCCAAGGGCCCGGCGGCCGTCCTGCACGCCATCGCCGACCAGGTCGTCGACGACTATCTCGCGGTCGCCGACGCGGTTCGGGACGATGTGGACGACGTGGAGAACGTCGTCTTCAGCGAACGGGCGCAGCGGGGCGACTCCGGCCGGATCTACCAGCTCAAACGCGAACTCCTCGAACTGCGCCGCGCGGCCGGGCCGCTGGAACGGCCGATGCTCGGCCTCGCGACCAGACCGGAGCCGCCGGTCGGCCCGGAGATCCAGCCGTACTTCCGGGACGTGGTGGACCATCTGACCCGGCTCAACGAGCAGATCGCCGGATACGACAGCCTGCTGGACTCGATACTCCAGGCGCATCTCGCCCAGGTGACGGTCGTCCAGAACGCCGATATGCGCAAGATCACCGCCTGGGCCGCGATCATCGCCGTGCCGACGATGGTGTGCGGGGTGTACGGGATGAACTTCGAGCACATGCCGGAGCTGAAGTGGCGGTACGGCTATCCGCTGGTCATCGGCCTGATGGCGACGGTCTGTGTGGTGCTCCACCGCAGCTTCCGCCGCAACGGCTGGCTCTGACGGCCCCACTTCCTCGAAGACCGGGCGCGGCCCGGTTTGTTCGGGGCAGCGCCCCGGAGCGCCGAGGCGCTATATGACCGTGACGAAGAGGCCGAGCGAGAGCACCGCCAGCACCGCCCCGTAGAGCGCGAGCCGCAGGGACCCCGCCTCGTCGGACGGTTCCGTGCGGCCGGCGCTGGAGAGGCGGAGCGCGGAGACGGCCATCAGCAGCAGTGCGACGAAGGTGAGTCCGGCGACCGTGAACCCGGCGCCGGACCGTACCGCGTCGATCAGTGATTCCCTCACCCGGCGAAGGTCTCACGCACCACCGGTCACCGCATCCCGGAGTGCTCCGTCCGGCACGGGGACGCCGACGGCCTCGGAGCCACCGCCCCACCAGCGGTGTTACGTGTGTGGGTGACCGATCCGACAAATGTCTGATTCATCAGTCGAAGTGATAGTGCTACCTGTGTCCGTACTACGCCCATAGCGTGCTGTTGTGGCCCGTTCGGAGCAGTGGAGCGCAGTGGCGATCGCGGCGGTTCTTCTCGGCACGGCGGCGGGCGGTACGGCCTTCGCCGCGGCCGGGGACGCGGGGGAGACGGCGATACCGGCCCGGCCCGTGACCGCACCCGCCACCGAGCCCGTGTCCCGGACCCTCGCCGACCGGCCCGGGTACGCGGCCGTCCCCCGGCCGTCGGCGAGCCCGGCGGCCGGGGACGTGCTCCGCGCGGCGGGCGAACGGAGCCGCAGAGCCCCCGCGGAGGTCATCGGCAAGGCCCACGACAAGGCCCTCCACAAGGCGGCACCCGGCGCGCGGCCCTCGTTCTCCGCCGGGGCGAAAGTACGGATCGATGTTCCGGGCGTCGTCTGTGTCTGCGCACGGGCCGCCGCGTCGGGGCCGTTCCCGGTCCGGGTCTCCGTACGGATCCGGATCGACGTACTCACCGAGTGCCCCAAGCCGACCCCCACGCCCACACCCACCCCGACGCCGACTCCCACGCCGACGCCGACGCCGACCCCCACACCCAGTCCCACGCCGACCCCCAGTCCCACGCCTACCCCCACGCCGACTCCGACGCCGAGTCCCACCCCCGTACCCACCCCGACCCCGACCCCGACCCCGACTCCGCCCCCGCCCCCGACTCCCGTGCCACCCGCCCCGGTACCCCCGGCGCCGGAGCGGATCGTCGCGGCCCCGCCCGTACCGCCCGCCGCCCGGCGTACCCCCGCGCCCCGGCCCGCCCCGGCGCCCGGCCCGACCAGGCCGCCCGTCCGGCCGGTCCCGGCCGCGCAGGAGGTCCCCGCCTACCGGCCGCCCACGGCCGCCCAGCGGCACGAGGGCATGTCCATCGTCGCTCTCGTCCTGGTCACCACCACCCCGGCGGTGCTCGCCGCCGCGCTGCTCAAGCCGCGCCGGGGCCGCTGACCCCCGAGGTGGCGGGGCCGTACGCCCCGTACGCGCCGTGTACGTCCCGTACGGCACACGTACATCGCGTACGACCCCCGGCACCTCTCCATCCCGGCCGTTCCCGCACCTTTTGAACTGGAGACAGAGCCCCATGTCCGAATGGCTGGTCCTCGGAATCGCGATGGCTTCGGCCATCGCGGTCGTCGTCGCCGTCACCCTGCTCAACCAGCGCAGACGCAATCTGAAGCTGGCGCGGGGCGAGGCGCTGGACGACGCGGGCGTCGAGACGCCCGACGTCCTCGAATACATGACCATGATGGTCGGCGTCGTCTACGCCATCGTCCTCGGCCTCGCCATCGCGGGCGTCTGGGAGGCCCGGAGCGCCGCCCAGGACGACGCCCGCCGCGAGGCGCAGTCCCTCTACGAACTCGTCCAGCGCGCCGAGGTCTTCCCGGCCGACTACCGGGCCCGGCTCGCCAACGACGTGGACGCCTACGTCTCCCATGTCGTCCACCGCGAGTGGCCCCGGATGGTCGACGGCGGCGAGGTCGACGGCCGGGGCGACGAACTCCTCGCCGAGATCCGCTCGGACGTCGCCCCGCACGCCCCCGAGGGCGAGTTGCAGTCCCATGCCTACCAGCCGATGCTCGACCGGATCGCGATCGCCGACGAGGCCCGTAACTCCCGGGTCCAGAGCGCCGGGGCGACCCTGCCGGGAGTGGTGTGGTTCGGGTTGATCGTCGGCGCCCTGGTGACCGTCGGACTGATTTTCACCATGAACATCGGCCGCAGTTACCAGGAGTTGCTGCTCGCGGGCTTCTTCAGCGCGCTGATCGCCTTCCTGTTGTTCCTGGTCTGGGACTTCGACGCGCCCTTCGGCCGCTCCGGCACCGAGTCGGCGGAGGTCTTCCGGTCCCTCTTCCCCAAGGCGGCCGGATCCGGAGGGTGACGTTCATCTCCGTTCCACGGGGCGCGAGTTGGGCCATTGCGTTGGTACGGAGCCGTACCGATCGGCACAATGTGTACGTGGCTGAATCCGCGGAGTTGACATTCGAGGACGGTACGCCCGTCCGATTTCTGCTCGCATCCGGTCCGGCGGCCGCCGAACCGCCGGGCCCCCGGCCGGGGTACGGGACACCGGGCGACGGGTCCGCCGCCGATCCCGCCGGAATCTACGGGGACTCCGACGACGACGATCTCCCGGCGGGCATGGGCCCGGCCGTACCCGTGGCCCGGGGCGACCGGCGCCCCGGCTCCCGCCCCACGGTCGCCTCCTTCACCGCGGGCGCCCTGCGCGGCGCGCTCCGTCCGCTGGGCGCCCTGCTGGAAGAGGTCCACCACGCGGTCTCCGCCGCGCCGGTGCCGCCGTCGGACATCAGCGTCAGCTTCGGTGTCCAGATCGGCGAGGATCTGAAGCTGGGCATCGTCGGCGGCAACGCTCTGGCGCATATCACCGTCACCGCCAACTGGCAGCCGCCCGGGACCGGCGACGGCCCTGGCGGCCTGACCGGCGCCCAGGCCACCCGGCCCGCCCAGGCCGGACCGCCCGCTCCCCCCGGGCCACCCGCTCCGCCCGGTCTGGCGGCGAACGGCGCCGGCCGCGGACCGGAGTGACACATGGGCTGGTTCCTCCCGGGGGCGTCGAAATCGACGAAGGAGCCGCTCGCAGGTGTCGTGAGCGTACGGAGCACGGTCGACGGCAAAGCGTCCGGCGCCGGGCTGCTCCTCGCCCCCGACACGGTTCTCACCTGCGCCCATGTGGTCAATGACGCTCTGGGCCGGACCATGCTCGACCCCCGGGTGCCGGGGGCGTACGAGGTTCCCGTAGTCCTCGGTGGAGGCGGTGGAGGCGGCGGGGAAGGCGACCGGGCCGAGTACCCCGCCCGGGTCGCGCACTGGATCCCGCCCCGACCCGTCATGGGCGAGGGGCCGGTCCGTTCCGGGGCCCGGGAGTGGCACGGCGACCTCGCCGTACTGCGGTTCACCCCGCCGACCGTGGACGCGGGCGGTCCGACGGCCGGACGACGGCTCGCGGACCGTACGGACATGGAGGCAGGACAGCAGGTCCGGCTCTGGCACGGCAGCGTCAAGGCGAGCACCTTCGCCGACGCGACCGTCGGCGACGTCGGCCCGTACATCGGCTATGTCGACGGCAAGTCCACCGGCATGGCCGTCGACAGCGGCTACAGCGGCGGCCCGATGTGGTCCCTGGACGACCTGGCCTTCGTCGGGATCGTCGTCGCCCACTTCATGCCCCCGACGGACGCCGAAGGACATCCGCTGCCCGCGAACCCGCAGCAGCTGATCCGGCGCAGCTGGGCGGTGCCCTGGCAGCGGATCGAGACCGAGCTGCGGGCCGTGGGCGCGCTGCCCCCGGCCAGGCCGCCGCAGGTGGAGAAGGACGACCCGGCGCAACTGCTGCTCACCCAGGCGCTCGAAGATCTGATGCCGTCGTCCAGCAGCCGGTCCGAGCACGGCCACCGGCTGGCGCGCGATCTGGGGATGCGCGGGGCGAGTGAGATCGCGGCGCCGACGGCGGAGGAGTTCGCCCGGCTGCTGCTCCAGGAGCCCCGGTCGCTGGCCGCGTTCACCGAGTCGACCCGGCGCCGGAACCCCGAGGAGACGGACCGGATCCTGGCGGCGGGGGCGCTCTCCCCGGTGCCGAAGCTGCTGTCGGCGGCGGAACACCGCAGGCTCTACCGGTATCTGCACGAGACCGACCGGGTCGTACGGGCCCGCTTCGGCGAGGCGGTCCGGGCCGCGCTGCCGATGGCGGCGCCGCTGAGGGCGACCCGGCGGCCGGGGGCGGATGCTTACGGCGACGGTTCCGGTCCGGACCGGGCCGGCGGCGGCGCGGGGGCCGCCGCCGGCCCGGTGAACGGCACCGACAGTAACGGATGCGGCGGCGGTACGGCCCCGGAGGCCCGTACGGCCGACGGATCGGTCGACGGACCGGCGGACGGACCTGCGGGCGGTGACCCGGCGGACGGCTGGTCCGACGGCCGGTCGGACGGCGCGACGGGCTGGACGCCGACGCTCGACGAACTGATCGACCATCTGGAGACCCTGCACGGCGACAGCCGGACCGAGGCGGACGGCCCCCGGGTCCCGGCGCTGCTGCGGGTCGTCGAGTACTTCGCGACGCTGTGCTCGCCGTACCAGTGCGCCCAGTTCCGGATCTGGTCGGACAGTGTCGCGGCCCGGCTCGGCATTCCCCGTTCGGCCCTGGTGGAGCGGCGCGCGGACGCCAACGAGTGGAAGCGGGTGCTGGGGACCAGGACCGGCCGGGTCCGGGTCCTGGTCCAGGTCACCCCGCAGGGCCGGGACATTGAGGGCCGTGATCTGCACCGGCTGCGGATCTGGTGCGACGAGGGCGGCGGGCCGCGCCAGGTGTCGACCGCGTCCACGCCGCTGTACACCGCGCCCGAGGCGGCCCGCGAGCTGCTGCGGGTACTCGAATCCCTCGCCCCCGCCGCCGTCGCCGAACAGCGCCCGCTGGTGGAGGTGCTGGTGGATCCGTCGGGGCTGAATCTGCCGATCGACGAATGGGAGGGCATGAGCCCGGGGGAGATCGTGCCGGGTGTGCTCGGCGCGGAGTTCCCGCTGGTCGTGCACTGCCCCGAACTGCTCCGCCGGCACGAGCGGTTCCTGCCCGACTGGCGCCGCCGGTGGCAGCAGCTCGACTCCGGCACGACGGTCGTCTTCTCCAACCCCGGCCTCGACGCCCGGGAGATCTACGGCACGCTGATGGACCAGCTCGACGCGGTACGGGTCTCGGTGGACGTCCCCGCCGAACTGCGGGACAAGATCGTGCAGGTGTGTCTCGCCGTCGGCGTCCCGGTGGTGGTCTGGGACCGGGAACGCGGCGACGCCTCCCACGCGGTGGGCCAGATGGCCGAGGCCGCCACCCGCGAACTGCCCGACGTCGTCCGGTCCTACCGGGCCAAGACCGTGCGCAAGCCCCGGGAGTACCCGGGGCGGCCGGTGCTGGCCTGGGCCGACGCGGACCGGACCGTACCGCGACTTCATCTGTCCGAACCCGTGGAGAGCGCATGAGCACACGACCTTCGGAAGTACCGGAGCCGCAGCCGCAGCCGGAGCCGCAACCGGAGCCGCAACCGGGTTCCGGCGAACGGCCTCCTGGTGAACCCGCCCACGCCGAACCGGCCCCCGACGGCGGGGCACCGGACTGGCGGCTGTTCCGGGGCGACGGCGGCTCGCGTCCCGTGGACTTCCCGACCGCCCCGCCCTGGCGCCGTTTCACTCCCCCCGAGGAGGCCGACGCGGGCGGCGGCCAGGACTCATCGGCCGAGGCGGGCGCCGGTCCCCGGTCCCGGTCGGCCCTGCCGTATCTGATCGAACCGCGGCACGCGGACGTGGTGAACGCGGCGCTCCATCTGCGCCGCCCGCTGCTGGTCACCGGACCGGCCGGGACCGGCAAGTCGTCCCTGGCGCGGGCGATCGCGTACGAACTCCAACTCGGCGAGCTGCTGCGCTGGCCGGTCAACAGCCGCTCCACGGTCCGGGACGCTCTCTACCAGTACGACGCCATCGGACGGCTGCGGGAGACGACCCTGCACCGGGACCGGGGTGAGGAGGAGCCGTCCATCGGTACGTTCATCCGGCTCGGCCCGCTCGGTACGGCCCTGGTCCCGGCGGAGAGACCGCGCGCCCTGCTCGTCGACGAGATGGACAAAGGGGATGTCGATCTTCCCAACGATCTGCTGACCGTCTTCGAGGAAGGCGTCTTCGACATCCCGGAGCTGACCCGGCTCCCGGAAGAGTTCGCGGAGATCGACGTGGAGACCGCCGACCGGGGCGAACCGGTCCGGGTGCGCCGGGGTGTCGTCCAGTGCCACGAGTTCCCGGTCGTCGTCATCACCAGCAACGGCGAACGGGACTTCCCGCCCGCGTTCCTGCGCCGCTGCGTCCGGCTGAACCTCCCCGTACCGAGTGAGGAGCGGCTGCGGGCGATCGTCGCCGCCCACCTCGGCCGGTCGGCGCTCCGGGAGGCCGACGACCTGATCGAGACGTTCCTGCGCCGTCGCGCGCCGGGGGAGCTGGCCACGGATCAACTGCTGAACGCGGTATTCCTCCGGATCGGCGGGGTAGACCTCGATGCGGACGGTCTGTTGGACGCGGTGCTCCACCAGTTGACCGGATCGATGTAGGCGGCGGGGCGGAGTCGGCGATGACGAGGTCGGACGGCCCGGGGGACGGGAGGGACGAGGACCCCCGGGAGCCGCGCGAGCGGGACGAGCGGGACGAGGCCCAGGGCGGCGGGCCGGGGACGGACGGTGTCCGTTGGCACGGCGGGGTGGGCAATACCGGTGTCGCCTGGACTCCCGTCGGCCCGCATCCGTCCGGGGTGAACGAAGCCAATGAGGACGGGGACCGGGACCGGGCGGCGGAGGAAGCGGACGACGGCCCGTTCGAGATCGGCGGCGAGTTGTATCACAGCGCCTACGGCCGCAGTGCCGGTGCCGTCCTGCCGTACGACACCGGGGAGGCGGACGAGGGCCCTGGGTGGGACGGGCTGACGGCGCCCGACGACCGAGTCCCCGGCTTCGCCACTTTCACCGACGACGACTGGGCCGGTCTCCTGGCGGCCACAGACGCGCACGGTCCGCACGAGGTTCCCGAGCCGCCGCAGGTTCCGGAGCCTTCGGAGGTTCCCGAGCCGCCGCAGGTTCCGGAAGCTTCGGAGGTTCCCGAGCCGCCGCAGGTTCCGGAAGCTTCGGAGGTTCCCGAGCCGCCGCCCGTACCGGAACTCCCCTACCTTGCCGCGCCACTGGTCGCGCCGCCTCCGGACTTCGGGTCGTCGCGGCCCCCGCCCGGCCCGGCCGCTCTGTCGGCCGCCTCGGAGCCGCCGCGTACGGATCGGGACCCCGAGCCCGGTGCCGTACCGCCCCCGGCGCCCCTTCCCGGGGCCGCGCCCCCGCCCCCGTCCCCTTCGCCGTCCCCCTCCCCGCCCCCGGAACCCGGCGCCCGGATCGGGGAGTTGCTGGCCGTGCTGCGCGGCGCCGGGCGGAAGCTCGACGCCGAGCAGGCGCTCGACGTGCTGTGGCTGGCCCGGCTGCTGCCCGCCGGTGGCGACGGCGCCCCGATGGCCGTCCGGGCCGAGCCGTCGCCGAGCGCGCCCGCCGTCCCGGAACGGCCCGGACTCGGGGACGTCAAGGACCCGGCCGCGACCCCCGAGGACCGGCTGCCGCCCGGGTTCACGCCGCCCGCGCTCTACGCCTCGGCCCGGCAGCGGCCCGTGCCGCGCGCCCCGGCCGAACCGGAGCCGCGCCCGGCCGAGCCCCGGCCCCGGCCTGCCCTGCCGGTACTCGTCCCCGAGAGCAAGGCCCTCACCGACCAGCTCGAACTCGGCCGCGCGCTCCGCCCCCTGCGCCGCCGCCGGGCCAGCCGGGACCGGTTGGAGATCGATGTCGAACGTACGGTCTCGATGCTGGCGGAGACCCGGGTGCCCGATGTCGTCCAGCGCCCGGTCCGGGAGCGCTGGCTACGGCTGGCGCTGCTCGTCGACGACGGTCTGTCGATGCTGCTCTGGCACCGGCTCGGCGCCGAACTGCGCGGCCTGCTGGTCCGGCTCGGCGCCTTCGCGTCGCTCCGGGTCCACGGCCTCGACACCCGGGCCCGCGGCGGCCCCCGGCTGCGCGCCCGCCCGTTCCGCGAGGACAGCACGGAACTGCCGCTGACCGGCGTCAACGACCCGTCGGGCCGGACCCTGGTCCTGGTCGTCAGCGACGGTATGGGCCCCGCCTGGCGGACCGGCGACATGCACCGGCTGCTGCGTTCCTGGGCGACCCGGGGCCCGGTCGCCGTCGTCCACACCCTGCCGACGGAGATGTGGGATGCCTCCGGGATCCACGCCGACCGCTGGCGGGTGACGACCCGGGCCACCGGCGGCGCCAACACCTCGTGGGAGATCGCCGACCCGATCCTCCCCCGCGACCTCGCCGACTTCGACGGCGTACCCGTACCGGTCCTGGAATCCACCCCGCAGTCGCTCGCCCAGTGGTCCCGGCTGCTGGTCTCCCCCGGCACCACGGTCGATCTGTCGCTGCTCGCCCGGCCCAGCCGCCGTGCCCCGGTCGCCTCCGCCGTCTCCCTCGGCAGCGCCCAGCACTTCCGGGACGCGGCGACCCCGGAGGCGTACCGGCTGGCCGCGCATCTGGCCGCCGTCGCCCCGCTGTCGGTACCGGTGATGCGGCTGGTGCAGGAGGCGGTGCCGTGGCGGGCGGAGACCGCGCATCTGGCGGAGGTCTTCCTCGGCGGGCTGATCCGGCCGCACCCGGCGCCCGTCCCGGCCGGTGAACCGCTCCCCGCCAAACACCGGATCTTCGACTTCACGGAGGAGTCCAAGACGGCTCTGCTGGACGCCGTCCCGCAGGCCGAACTCCTGCTCACGGGCCGCCGGATCGGCCACCAGCTGGAACGGCTCGCGGGCCGCTCCCCGGATTTCCCCGCCTGGCTGGCCCATCCGTCGGGGATCGCGGACCTGCCCGCGGGCCGCCGCCCGTTCACCCATGTCGAACGGCGGCTGCTGAGCCGGTTCGGGGTGCCGCTCGACCCGTCGGCGCGGCGCCTCGCGCCCCCGTCGTCCCGGCCCGGGGACGGTACCGGCACCGAGGGCCCGAACGCGGGCGGCGGCTGGCGCCCCCTGCGCCCCGACGACCCCGAGCGGCTCGGCCCGTACCGGCTGTCGGGCCGGCGCCGCGGCCGGCGGACCGTCGTCTACCGGGGCGAGACCAGGACCGGCCGCAAGGCGGTCCTGCGGGTGCCCCGCCCCGATCTGCCCGCCGCCACCGCCCGGCTGATCGACGCCGAGGCGGAGGCCCTGACCCGGCTCGACGGGCGGTACGCCCCCGTACTGCTGGACCGGGGAACCGAGGACAGTACGCCCTGGCTGGCGATGACCCCGACGCGGAGGACGACGACGACACCGCCGCCGGGCCCGCGCAGCCGCCCCGGATCAGCGATCTGGTCGACGCGGCGGCCTACGACGGCCAGGCGCCCTTCGACACGCTGCCCGGTCTCTTCGCGGCCTGGCAGCTCGCCAGCGCCGTCGACGTCTGCCATGTGAACGGCCTGGTCCCGGCGGTACTGACGGCCGACAGCGTCTTCGTCCTGCGCCGCTCGATCGTGCTGGGCGATCTGTCGGACTGCGCGATCGACGGCGAGTACGCGGGTACGGGCCCGGTGCCGACGCCCGCCGACACCATGCCCGCCCTCGGCGAACTCCTCCAGACCATCAGTACCCGGGTGGGCGCGGGCGTCCCCGAGCTGCCCGAGGGGATGCACAAATGGCAGGGCGGCACCTGGGACCTGCTCCGCTCCTCCGTACTGCGCTGTCTCAGCCCGGTCGCCGAGCAGCGGCCGACCGCCGGTGAGCTGGCCGATCTGCTCTCCCGCTATCTCGCCATGCACCAGGTACGGGACGTCGGCGGCACCGGCCCCACCCGCCCGGCCGCCGAGGAGGGCGGGGACGAGGAACGGCCCCGGCTGGTCCTGCCCGAGGCCAGGCCCCGGCACGAGCTGATCCGGCTGGGCCGGTTCCAGGGCCGCGGCGGGCCGCGCCGGGCGGAGGACCGGGAGCTGCTGGAGTCGCTCCGCGCGCCGGTTCCGCACAGTGTGCGGCTGACGCTGACGGGCGGGCGGCTCTACGACGGCCGGGCCGCGTTCACCGCCGCCCTCGGGTCGCTGCTGGCGGTGGTGCGCGGGGAGCCGGTACTGGCGCTGGACGGGTCGCCGGAGGGCGGCGTACTGGAGCAGTGCCTGGTGGAGGGGCGGAATCCGGCGTCCTGGAAGGAGTTCGCCGGGCTGCCGGACGGGGCGTCGTACCGCGAGGTCAGAGGCCGTACGACGACCCTGCCGTCCGGTCTCGACATGGTGGCGCACCACCACGCGCGGACCTTCCGGGTGAATCCCAGCCACGCCCAGGAGTACATGCGGGTACTGGCCCTGACCGCGCCCCACTACTCCTTCGTCCTCACCGACTGGACCGGTGAGCTGGACAAAAGCTCCGTGGTGGTGCTGAACCACACGGACCGGCTGCTGGTCTTCTGCCATCTCGGCGCCCGGGCGGACGCCCAGAACACCCTGACCTGGCTGCGCCGGACCGGCCGGGAGGCGCTGGCGGAGCGGGCGCTGCTGGTGGTGATGGAGCCGATGGGCGGGGGAGTGGGCGCGACGGACCGGGCGTCGGCCGCCGAGTCGGCCCGGATATCGCCGGAACAGGTGGTGGCGGTGCCGTACGAGCCGCAGGCTCCGTACCGCTTCTGGGATCTGGCGAAGCTGCCGACGCCGACCGTACGCGGACTGCTGGCGGTGGCGAAGGCGCTGGTCAGCGACTTCTGAGCGGGCTGCGAGCGGCTTCTGGGAGAGTCGGTGGCGGGGCTTGCGGCCGGTCGGCGGCGTCGGCGGCGGCCCCTTATCCCGTGGTGGGCGGGCGCGCGGGGCGCCGTCGGGTCCAGGCTGGAATAGACCGAGGGAGGTACCCGTTGGTACGGTTAGTTCAACATTCAACCAACCGGGTCCACGACCCGGCCCGGGCCCACGGCCCGGAGAGCGAGCCGGGAGGCGAGCGACATGCAGTTCGGCATCTTCACCGTCGGTGATGTCACGACCGACCCCACCAACGGCAGCACGCCGACCGAGCACGAGCGGATCAAGGCGACCGTCGCCATCGCGCGGAAGGCCGAAGAGGTCGGACTGGACGTCTTCGCCACCGGCGAGCACCACAACCCGCCGTTCGTGCCGTCGTCGCCGACGACCCTGCTCGGCTATGTCGCGGCGCGGACCGAGAAGCTGATCCTGTCCACCTCGACGACCCTGATCACCACCAACGACCCGGTGAAGATCGCCGAGGACTACGCCTATCTCCAGCACCTGGCAGACGGCCGGGTCGACCTGATGATGGGCCGGGGCAACACCGGACCGGTCTATCCCTGGTTCGGGCAGGACATCCGGCAGGGCATCCCGCTCGCGATCGAGAACTACGCGCTTCTCCACAGGCTGTGGAGGGAGGACGTGGTCGACTGGGAGGGCAAGTTCCGTACCCCGCTCCAGTCGTTCACCTCGACCCCGCGCCCGCTCGACGGCGTACCGCCGTTCGTCTGGCACGGCTCCATCCGCTCCCCGGAGATCGCGGAACAGGCCGCGTACTACGGTGACGGCTTCTTCCACAACAACATCTTCTGGCCCATGTCCCACACCAAGAAGATGGTCGAGCTGTACCGGAAGCGGTACGCGCACTACGGGCACGGCACCCCCGAGCAGGCCATCGTCGGCCTCGGCGGCCATGTCTTCATGCGGAAGAACTCGCAGGACGCGGTCCGGGAGTTCCGCCCGTACTTCGACAACGCGCCGGTGTACGGCCACGGACCTTCGCTGGAGGACTTCAGCGAGCAGACGCCGCTGACCGTGGGATCGCCCCAGCAGGTGATCGAGCGGACCCTCTCCTTCCGGGAGGGCGTCGGGGACTACCAGCGGCAGTTGTTCCTGATGGACCACGCCGGACTGCCTCTGAAGACCGTGCTGGAGCAGCTCGACATCCTCGGCGAGGAGGTCGTCCCGGTGCTCCGCGAGGAGTTCGCCCGGCTGCGGCCGGAGGGCGTACCCGAGGCCGCGCCGCTGCACCCGGCGGTCGCGGCGACCCGGGACTGACGCGGAAGGGGTACGGGGCGGGGGCCATGTGGCCCCGCCCCGTACCCGGGACACCGAAGGCTTCGACCGGAAGCCTTCGACCGAGCCCGAAGAAGAAGTTCGACGAAGTTCGACGAAGTTCGACCAAGGAGGAAAGATCATGACCATGAGGCTGGTGGTCGTCTCGGCCGGGCTGAGCGTGCCGTCGTCGACCCGACTGCTCGCGGACCGGCTGACGGAATCGGCCCGCCGGTCCCTGGCCGAGGCCGGACGGACCGTCGACGTCGAGGTCGTCGAACTCCGCGAACTCGCGGTACCGATCGCGAACAACCTGGTCACCGGCTTCCCCCCGGCGCCTCTTGAGGAGGCGGCCGAGGCGGTCGCATCGGCGGACGGGCTGATCGTGGTGACCCCGGTCTTCTCGGCGTCGTACAGCGGACTGTTCAAGTCGTTCTTCGACCTGATCGAGCCCGGCGCGCTCACCGGCAAGCCGGTCCTGATCGGCGCGACCGGCGGAACCGCCCGGCACTCCCTGGTCCTGGAGCACGCGATGCGCCCGCTGTTCGCCTACCTCCGGGCCGAGACGGTGCCGACGGGCGTCTACGCGGCGTCCGAGGACTGGGGCGGCAGCGGCGACCCGCTGACCGACACCCTGCCGGAGCGGATCGACCGCGCGGGCGGCCAGCTCGCCCGGGCGATGTCCTTCCACCCGGCGCGGTCGTCGGCCGACGACACGGGCCTCGGCGGCTTCGACATCACGACGACCCTGGGCGCGCCCCGCACCCCGGAGCCGCCGCCCCCGGCCGCCGCGCCGTCGGAGCCGCCCGCCCCGGAGCCGCCGTCCCCGCCCGTCGCGCCGTCGGAGCCGCCCGCCCCGGCGACGCTGCCGCGCTCCTGACGGCCGTAGCCGGTCCCGCCCGGGGTTGCTCGCGCAGTTCCGCCACCTATGCCTTCGGCGCTGGGGGACCCCAGCGCCTTGGCTCTTCGGGGCGTCGCCCACTACCCGGGTCGCGCCCGGCGACTTGATGTGGCCGGCGGCCCGCGCGCCGTCCGTGGCTTGTCGCGCAGTTCCCCGCCCCTCAAAGCTCTCCCCGGCCTCGGCCTGGAAGAGGGTCCCGCCCTCGGTGAGAGGGGCCGGTCTCTTCCCGAGGGCGGTGAGAAGGGCAATCCAGGTGGCGCTGGGGGTCCCCCACTGCCGAAGGCATGGGGGGCGGGACCGCGCGAACAGCCCGGCACGGGCCGCAGTCCGAGAACGGCGCGCGGTCTCCGGGCGGGGCGGGACACACCCCTCGCGCCTCGGCCCGGCATGTGGTCCGCACCGACCCCTATTCCGACCCCGCCGACCCCCCGACCCGTGAACACGCCCAGTGCCCCTGCGCATTGACGGCCCGGGCTCCTATCGTTTGGGGCATGACCACTGCACTGATCGGGCGGGATCACCCGGCCGCCGTCCTCCGGGCGGAGATCCGGCGGGCGGCGGACAGCCACGGCGGACTGGCTCTGGTCACCGGTGAGCCGGGGATCGGCAAGACGTCCCTGGTCACCGACGCCGCCGAGGAGGCCCGGCGGCGCGGCGCGCTGGTGCTCAGCGGTACCTGCTGGGATTCCGAAAGCGCCCCCGGCTACTGGCCGTGGGTCCAGATCATCCGCTCCCTGCGCCGGGCCGACGGCGACACCTGGGACACCGTGGAGAAGGCGGCCGGCGGGCGCCTCACCGCTCTTCTCGGTGAGGACCCGATGGCCCGTAAGCCCTCGCCCGCCGAGTCGCACGACGCGTTCCCGCTCTACGACGCCGTGACGACCGCCCTCGTCACCGCCGCCGAACGGCGCCCGCTCGTCGTCGTACTCGACGATCTGCACTGGGCGGACCCGGCCACCCTCAAGCTGCTCGCCTTCGCGGCCCAGCACACCTGGTACGAGCGGATCCTGCTGATCGGCGCCTACCGGGACGCCGAGGTCGAGGCCCCCGACCACCCCCTGCGGCCCCTGCTGTCGCCGCTGGCCTCCCGCGCGTCGGTGACCCTGCGGCTCACCGGGCTCGACCGGGCCGGCGTGGGCGCGCTGATCACCCTCTTCACCGGGGTCGAGCCGGAGGGCCGGGTCGTCGACGAGGTGCACCGCAGCTCCGGCGGCAACCCGTTCTTCATCGAGCAGACCGTACGGAACTGGTCCGGTGACGCCCCCGAGCCGCCCGTGTCGCCCACCGCCCCCGGGTCCATGACGTCAATGACGGCCAGCCCGCCCGGCACGGTCGCGCCCGGTGTCCGGGAGGCCGTACGCCGCCGGATAGCCCCGCTCCCGGACGCCGTGACGGAGCTGCTGAAGTCGGCCGCGGTCATCGGGCCCGAGTTCCACCGCCAGGTGCTGGCGTCGGCCACCGGCGTCCCCGTACCGCATGCCGACCGGCTGCTGGCCAGGGCCGTGGCCGCCCGGCTGGTCGTGGCCCGCCCCGGCGGCCACTTCACCTTCGCCCACGACCTCGTACGGGAAACCCTCTACGAGGAGCTGGACGAACCCGCGCGGCAGGACCGTCACGCCGCCCTGGCCCGGCTCGCCGACACCGTCCCGGGGCTCCCCGACAGGGCCGTCGTCCCGGCGCTCCGCCAGAGCCTCGCCCTCACCGAACTCGCCCGGCACGCCTATCTCGCGGACCAGCGGATCCCCGCCGCCCGCCGGATCGAACTGCTGCGGGCCGCGGGCGCCGACGCCTCCGGACGGCTCGCGATCGACGAGGCCGTGGGCCACTACCGCCGGGCCCTGGAGGTCGCGGTCGACGACCCCCGCGCCTTCACGATGACCTGTCTCGACCTCGCCATCGAGCTGCGGCAGAGCGGCGACCTGGCCCAGTCGTGGCGGATGTTCGACCAGGCCATCGCCCGCGCCCGGGAGATCGGCGACATCGAACTGCTGGCCCGGGCCGCGGTCACCATCCACCAGTACGACTTCGGCGCCGGCACCACCTTCGGCGCGGGCCGCCAGACGGGCGCGCTGCTCCGGGAGGTACACGCCGCGATCGTCGGCGACCCGCCCGATCTGCGACCCGTCGCGCTCTCCTCCGACGAGATCGCCCGCGAACTCGCGATCCGGCTCACCGCCGCCGCCCGCCGCACCGCCGACGACGATCTCCTCGCCTTCTCCCTCTGGGCCCGCCACGACACGATCTGGGGCCTGGGCACCGCCCGCGAACGGCTGGCGCTCACCGACGAGATGGAGGTGGTCGCCCGGCGCATCGGCGCCCGCGAGATGGAGTTGCTCGCCTCCTCGATGCGCTGGGTCAGCATGCTGGAGCTGGGGGACCCCCGCTACCACGACCAGTTCCGTGACTTCAGCGGACTGGTCGAACGGGCCGGGCTCCGCCGCTTCGAGATCTCCCGCACCATGGACAAGGCGCTCGTCGCCTCCTTCACGGGCCGGTTCGACGACGCCATGCGGCACTCCGCCGAAGTCGACGAGCTGAAGGAGGACCATGTCGTCTTCTGGTACGTCTCCGTCCACATGCTCTGGTCCATGCTGCTCCTCCAGGGCCGGTTCGAGGACGCCAGGGGCGCCGTCGACACCATGACGGAGATGGGACACCCCTTTCCGCAGCTCGCGATGGGGGTGACGGCGGCCGAGACCGGTGACGTGACCCTCGCGCTCCGGATGGACGACGAGATGACCGCCCTCATCGAGTCGCTGCCCCGCCTCTTCACCCCGCTGCGGATGCGGCTACGGGCCCAGGCCGCGGCGGTCTCCGGCGACCCGGCCCGGATCGCCGCCAGCCGGGCCGAACTCGGCCGGCACCGGGGCCAGTGGATCGTCGCCTTCTACGGCTGCGACCTCGGCGGCCCGGTCGATCTCTGGCTCGGCCTGGTGGAAGCCGCCGCGGGCGACCGGGAGCAGGCGATCGCGTACCTCACCAAGGCATGGCACTCGGCCGACCGGATGCGGGCCCGGCCCTGGTCGGTCCGGGCCCGGGCGGAGCTGCTGAAGGTCCTGGGGGACGAGGCGCCCGCGGAACTGTCGGAGAGCGTACGCCGGGAGGCACGGGAGCTACGACTCCGCCACCTGCTCCCGGGCCCCGCCGAGCCGCCCGCCGCGCCGTCCGCCGAGGCATTCGCTGCCGGCCAGGGCTCCGCCGGCCAGGGCTCCGCCTTCCGGCGGGAGGGCGCCGTCTGGGCCCTGCACTTCGCGGGCCGCTCCATCCACGTCCCCGACGCCAAGGGGCTCCGCGATCTGCACACCCTGCTGACCCACGCGGGCCGGGAGATCGCCGCGGTCCGGCTGCTCGCCCCCGACGGCGGCGACACGGTCGTCGCGGCCCGCTCCCTGGGCGGCGACCCCGTCCTCGACGACGAGGCCAAGGCCCGCTACCGGGACCGCCTGGACCTCCTCGACGACGAGATCGACCGGGCGGCGGCCCGCGGCGACGCGCCCCGGGCGGCCGAGTTCACCCGGGAACGGGACGCGCTCCTCGACGAACTGCGCAAAGCCGCGGGCCTCGGCGGCCGCACCCGCCGCCTGGGCGACGAGGCGGAACGCGCCCGCAAGACGGTGACGGCCCGGATCCGGGACACCCTGCGCCGCCTGGACCGCCTCCACCCGGAACTGGCGACCCACCTCCGCGCCTCCCTCACCACCGGCACCCACTGCGCCTACCACCCCACACCCCCCGTCCCCTGGACCCTCTGACCATTCCCCGCCGCGAGAGCATTCAGGGGCGCGGTGAACTGCGCGACAAGCCACTCACGGTCCGCAGACCGCGAACATGCTCAGGCCGCCGGGCGCCGGCCCGGGTACGGCGACCCGGAGGGCCGAGGCGCGGGGGCCCCGACACCACGAAGACCCCGCACCTCGCGGCACGGGGTCTCCACGTCGAACGGCAATGCCCTGACTACGCCGGCTTCGCGGGCTCCTCCAGACGCGGGAACAGCACCGCGCCCTTCGTCACCGTGGATCCCACCGGCAGCAGGCCCCACTCGCCCGCCTCGCCGACCCGCTGGCCGGCCAGCGCGCCGAGCGTCGGCTCCGCGCCGAGGGAGTCCCACAGCGCCTGCGACGTACGCGGCATCACGGGGTTCAGCAGTACGGCCACCCCGCGCAGCGCCTCCGCCGCCGTGTAGAGGATCGTCGCCAGCCGGGCCTGTCCCGCCTCGGACGTGTCCTTCGCTACCTTCCACGGCTCCTGCTCGGTGAGGTAGCCGTTGACCTGCTTGACGAAGTCGAAGATCGCCAGGATGCCGCCCTGGAAGTCCAGCTCGTCGCCGATCTTCCGGTCCGCCTCGGCGACGGCCTTCGCCAGTCCGTCCCGTACGGCCCGCTCCGCGTCGCCCGGCGCCGTCGCCTCCGGCAGTTCCCCGCCGAAGTACTTGCCGATCATCGCGGCGACCCGGGACGCCAGGTTGCCGTAGTCGTTGGCCAGCTCACTGGTGTAGCGGGCGGTGAAGTCCTCCCACGAGAAGGAGCCGTCCTGGCCGAAGGCGATGGCCCGCAGGAAGTACCAGCGGTAGGCGTCGACCCCGAAGTGGGACGTCAGGTCCTGCGGCTTGATCCCGGTGAGGTTGGACTTCGACATCTTCTCGCCGCCGACCATCAGCCACCCGTTGGCCGCGACCCGCCCCGGCACCGGCAGCCCGTTGGCCATCAGCATCGCGGGCCAGATGATCGCGTGGAAGCGGAGGATGTCCTTGCCGACGAGGTGCACGTTCGCGGGGAACGTCGCCGCGAACTTCTCCGGGTTCTCGTTGTAGCCGACGGCCGTGGCGTAGTTCAGGAGCGCGTCGACCCAGACGTAGATGACATGCTTCTCGTCCCACGGGATCTTGATGCCCCAGTCGAACGTGGACCGGGAGATCGACAGGTCCTGAAGGCCCTGCTTGACGAAGTTGACGACCTCGTTGCGGGCCGACTCCGGCTGGATGAAGCCCGGGTTGGCCTCGTAGAACTCCAGCAGCTTGGGACCGTACTCGCTCAGCTTGAAGAAGTAGTTCTCCTCCTTCAGCAGCTCGACCGGCTTCTTGTGGATGGGGCAGAGCTTCTGCCCCGCGTACTCGCCCTCGCCGTCGATCAGATCGCCGGGGAGCTTGTACTCCTCACAGCCCACGCAGTACGGGCCCTCGTAGCCGCCCTGGTAGATCTCGCCCTTGTCGTACAGGTCCTGGACGAACTCCTGCACCCGGTCGGTGTGCCGCTTCTCCGTGGTCCGGATGAAGTCGTCGTTCGCGATCTCCAGATGCTCCCAGAGGGGCTTCCACGCCTCCTCGACGAGCTTGTCGCACCACTCCTGCGGGCTGACGCCGTTCGCCTCCGCGGTACGCATGATCTTCTGACCGTGCTCGTCCGTGCCGGTGAGGTACCACACCTTCTCGCCCCGCTGGCGGTGCCAGCGGGTGAGCACGTCGCCTGCGACGGTCGTATAGGCGTGGCCCAGGTGAGGAGCGTCGTTGACGTAGTAGATGGGGGTCGAGACGTAGTACGCCTTCGCCCCCTGCTTCTCGGATCCAGTGGCCGCCATGACCGGAATCCTACCGACCCCGGAGCACCCCCTCCGCCGGGTTTACGGGCCGGGGACCGGCCGTGACCGGGCGGCGCCGGAGGGTGCGAAACATCGGCGAAACACGGTCCGGCGTAGAAAGCACGCATCCTGGGGGAGACATGCCGCAAATCTGAACGGATGGGGACAGTGTCATGCGGGTACTCGTCGCGGAGGACGAGCAGGTTCTGGCCGAGCTGGTCGCCACGGGGCTGCGCCGGGCGGGATTCGCCGTGGACACCGTCTACAGCGGTGACGCGGCCCTCGCCTACCTCGGCCTCCACGACTACGACGTCGTCGTCCTCGACCGCGACCTCCCCCGGGTCCACGGCGATCGGGTCGCCCGCGAACTGGTCGCCTCGGGGGCGCGGACCCGGATCCTGATGCTGACCGCGTCCTCGTCCGCCGAGGACCGGGTCGCGGGGCTCGACCTGGGCGCGGACGACTATCTCGGCAAGCCCTTCGACTTCCCCGAGCTGGTCTCCCGGGTCCGGGCACTGCGCCGCCGCAGCGCCCGGCTGGTGCCGCCCCGGCTGGAGAAGCACGGCATCCGGCTGGACACGGTCCGCCGGATCGCCGACCGGGAGGGGCGGGAGCTGGAACTCTCGCCGAAGGAGTTCGCGGTCCTCCAGATCCTGCTGGAGGCGGACGGCGCGCTGGTCTCCGCCGAGGAACTGCTGGAACGGGCCTGGGACGCGCATACGGATCCGTTCACGGGCGCGGTCCGGGTCTGTATGAGCAAGCTGCGGTCGAAGCTGGGGGAGCCGTCGGTGATCCGTACGGTGCAGGGTGTGGGGTACGCGCTGTGACCGGCGGCGACGGTGGGCTGGGCGGTCCCGGCGGTTCCGGCGGATTCAGCGGATTTAGCAGTTCCGGTTCTGCTGGTTCCGGTGGCCGTGGATGGCCTGCGCGGCTGACACGGTGGCTGACGCGCCCCCTGGTCCGGGTGGGCCGGGCGGGGCGGCGGATCACCCGGCGGCTCCCGGCGCCGTCGGCCCGTACCCGGATAGCCCTGATCTTCGGCGCGGTCTTCCTCGTCCTCGGCGGCACCCTGCTGACCGTGGTCAATCTGCTCTCCAGCGCCGGTACGCAGACGGAGGCGGCGGCGATCGCCGAACGGTCGGAGTATCTGCCCGCCGTCCTCAAGGAGTACCGGGAGACGAGAGAAACGGCAGAGCCCGGCGGGTCCGCCGAGAACGGCGGCACCGCGACACAGGGCCCTGGCCCGGGCCCGGGTCAGGGCCAGGGGCAGGGGCCGGTCTCCGGGATGGAGCTGGACGCGGTGCTCGCGGACCGGCTCACAGACAACGTCAGCGATGTCGCCTCGCAGCAGATGTTCTTCTGGTCGATGATCGCGCTGCTGGTCACGGCGTTGTGCGCGGTCGCCGTCGGCTGGTGGACGGCGGGCCGGGTACTCCGCCCGGTCCATGCGATGACCGCGAAGGCACGGCAGCTCTCCGCCCGTACGCTCCATGAACGCATCGGCCCCGACAGCGGGCCCGACGACGAGCTGAGGGAGCTGGGCGACACCCTGGACGCGCTCCTCGGACGGCTGGAGAAGGCGTTCGACGGTCAGCGCCGCTTCATCGCCAACGCCTCCCACGAACTGCGCACCCCACTGGCCACCCAGCGGACCGCGATCCAGGTCGGCCTCGACGCGGCGGCCGGCCCGGAGGAGCTGGCGGCGGCGAAGACCGTCCTGCTGGAGAGCAACCGCCGCAGCGAGCGGCTGATCGAGGGGCTGCTGATGCTGGCACGCGGCGAACGCGGCCTGGAGGACGCCGACGACGTCGACTGGGCGGAGGTGGTCACGGAGGAGGCGGCCCGGCACGACGTCCGGGCCGAGATCCGCCCGGCCGGGCGGCCCCCGGTGGTCCGGGGCAACCGTCCGCTGCTGACCCAGCTCGTCCGCAACCTGGTCGCGAACGCGGTGATGTACAACGTGCCCGGCGGCACGGTGACCGTGACCGTCTCCGGCGGCGTACTGACCGTGGAGAACACGGGCCCGGTGATCGCGGCGGCGGACGTCCCGGCGCTCTTCGAACCGTTCCGCCGGGGCGAGGGCCGCGACCGTATGGGCCCCGGCGCCGGCCTCGGCCTCTCGATCGTCCGCTCCATCACCGATGCCCACGGCGGTACCACCGTCGCCCGCCCCGGCCCCTCGGGCGGGCTCACCATCACGGTCGCCCTGCCCCTCCGCCCTCCCGCGTAGCACCGGGAGAGAGACGGGAGGAACCGTACGCGGCCCGCCGGGCGACCGGCCCCTACATCACTGCCACCGCCACCGGCACGCTGTCACTCCGGCACCCCGGCACTCCGGTGCCTCGATGCCCCGGCACTTCGGTGCCCGTCAGCGCCGCCAGGACGACAGCAGCCCGTCGAACAGCTCCGCGTCCGGGAGATCCTTCGGCACCGGCCCCGCGTGGAAGAAGCCGACGTTCGCCGCCCCGTCCCCACCGTCCGAGGTCAGCTTGCGCAGATAGTCGAACGCCTTCGCCTCGTACTCCCCGAAGGCCACGAACTGCCAGAACACCGGCCGGTCGGCCGCCGCCGCGAGTGCGGCGGTGGAGGCGGTACGCGACTCGGGCGCGCCGTCGGTCTGGAAGACGACGAGGGCGGGCGCGCCGGGGTCGTCGCTCCTGGCGTGCAGGGCGAGGACCTCCTCGACGGCGAGGTGGTAGTTGGTCCGCCCCATCCGCCCGAGGGACGCGTGCAGCTCGTCGATCCGGTTCTCGTACGTCTCGCCGGTCAGCTCCCCGACCCCGTCGATCTCGGTGGAGAAGAACACCACCCCGACCCGGGCCCGACCGAGCTGCTCGGCCAAGGCCAGCGTCTGCTCGCCGAGCCGCTGGGCGCTGCCGTCCTTGAAGTACCCGCGCATGGATCCGGACCGGTCCAGTACGAGATACACGGACGCGGTCACCCCTTCCAGCCCGGCCCGCGCGACGGCCGCCTGAGCGGCGGAGTGATCCTTGGTGACACCCCCCGCGACAGCGACGACGGAAGCCTCGGCCTCGACGGTCTCGGCGACGGTCACGGCAGCGGCCTCGGGCTCCTCGGCCCTCTCCGCCTTCTCCGCCTCGACGTCCGCAGCGACGGCAGGTGCTTCAGCCTCTTCCGCCTCTTCGGGCTCGGCGACGGCATCGGCGACAACGGGAGCGTCGGCCTCGACGGTCTCCGCGACGGCCGGGGCTTCCGCTTCCGCGGTCTCCGTGACGGCAGCGGCCTCCGGCTGGTCGTCGGCCTTCTCCGGCTCGATGGTCTCGGCGACGACGACCGGGGCTTCCGCCTGGACGGTCTCCGCCGCGACCGGCGTCTCCGGCTCCTCGGCCTCGGCAACAGCAGCCTTCTCCGGCTCGTCGGCCTTGTCCGCTTCCACGGTCTCCGCGACGGCCGGGGCTTCCGCTTCCGCGGTCTCCGTGACGGCAGCGGCCTCCGGCTGGTCGTCGGCCTTCTCCGGCTCGATCGTCTCGGCGTTCTCGGCGTTCTCGGCGACGGCAGGCGCTTCCGCCGCCACGGCCTTGTCCGCCTCCTCTACGGTCTCCGCCACGGCGGCAGGGGCTTCGGCCTCTTCGGCTTCAACGGCCGCCTTCTCGGCCTCCACCGGCTCCGCCAGCTCTGCGGTCTCCGCGACGGCAGGCGTGGGTTCATCGCTCGCGGACGGGCCGGTGGACGGGCCGGGCTCGGGCTCCGGTTCCGTACGGGTCTGTGCGGGCACGGAGACCGTCGGTGGCCGCGGGTTGTCGAACGCGGCCGACACCAGATCCGCCGCCCGCTCCTCCGGAGACTCGGACCCCGCCTCGGCACCGCCCTCGCCACCGGCCCCGCGCACGGCGGATTCCGGCCGCGCCCCGGCCTCCGCCTCAACCACGGACTTCGGCGCCGGGACCTCCGAGGCTTCCGGGACCTCGGCGGTCGCGGATGCCGCCACCTCGGTCGTCTTCGGCTCCGCGGCCTGCTCCGGCTCCGCGGTCGCCACGGCCGAGGCCGCCACCGACGGCACCGGTGCGGCTTCCGCCGCCCGCTCCGATCCGCCGGGCGCGCCCGCCGACGACGACGCTGCCGACGACGACGCCGAAGCATCGGCCGCTACAGCCTCCGAACTGGATGTCCCGGTCGAGGCCGTGCCGGTCGAGGGCGTCTCCGGCTCCGTGGCCGGTTCCACCCGCTCGGACTGCGCCGGAACCGTGGCCGCCGACCCGCTGGGCTCCGAGCGGTCACGGCCGAACACCTTGCGCAGCAAACTCCGAATGCCCATGAGCGAGCCCTTTCGCATGAGTTGAGTGCGGTGATTGTCCACGCTTGGTCCAGGCTGTCCCAGTCGTGTCCTGGTCAGGGCGGACACGTAAGGTTAGCCGCCGCCCCCGACACCGCCCGTTCCCGGCGGCCTTCCCGTACGGTACGGCTCCCGCGACCGCCTTCCACGGCCGCCCTTCCGCCACTGTCTCCCGTCACCGGCGTCCGCGACCACCGCCCGTCCCCCGCCTGTCACCCGCCTTCCGTCACCCGCATCCCGCGAACACCTTTCGTCACCCGTCACCCGTCACCCGTCTCCCGGGCGCCCGTGGGACATCTTTCCGGCCCGCCCCACCCGCCCCCACCTCCTCCCCGGCACGGATTCATCCCCCGTTCACCCGACGTCCGCCGTTTTGCACACGTTCCCCCTTAACGTCACGCCCGGAGAGATTCCGACACGCTGTCGGCGCGGTGCGCGCCGGAGGAGGACGAAGTGCGCAAGCTGCTGCCCCTGTTGAGCGCCGCACCCCATGCCGGTGGCCGTTCGGCCCTGACCTGCCGCTATCGCTGTGGCGACGCCTGTTTCCGGGAGGTGCCGAACACCAGCGACAACGAGTACGCCGGGGACGTCATCGCGAGCGCTCTGTCGCGCCGCTCGATGGTGCGCGCGGCGGCCGTGGTGACCGTCGCGGCGGCGGCCGGGGCCGCGACCGTGGCGGGACCGGGCGGCGGGGGCGCCACGGCGGTCGCCGCCCCGGCCGGTCACCCGGGCAAGGGCCACGGTCACGGCAACAAGCCGGGTGCCGGGGGCGACGGGGCGCGCGGGTTGCGCTTCGAGCCCGTCGCGCCCAATACGGACGACAAGGTGACCGTCCCGTCCGGCTATACCCAGGGCATCGTGATCCGCTGGGGCGATCCGATCCTGCGGGGCGCGCCCGCGTTCGACGCGTCGCGGCAGACCGCGAAGGCGCAGGCGGGCCAGTTCGGCTACAACAACGACTTCCTGTCCCTGCTGCCGCTCCCGGGCGAGCGGGGCCGTCAGGTGCTGGTGGCCAACCACGAGTACACGGACGAGGTGCTGATGTTCCGGGGGTACGACCCGGAGAACCCGACCCGTGAGCAGGTGGAGATCGCCTGGGCGGCGCACGGCCTGTCGGTGGTCGTGGTGGAGGAGGAGCGACGGTCCGGGCGGCTGACCCCGGTGACCCGGCACCACCTCAACCGGCGGCTCACCGCGACCAGCCCGTTCCGGCTCACGGGCCCGGCGGCGGGCGGCGCGCTGCTGCGGACCTCGGCGGACCCGACCGGGCGGCAGGTGCTGGGCACGCTCAACAACTGCGCGGGCGGCGAAACCCCCTGGGGCACGACCCTCCACGGCGAGGAGAACTTCGACCAGTACTTCGCCAACGGCTCCAGCGCCACCGACAAGCGGTACGGCATCGGCACCGGCGCCACCGAACGCAAGTGGGAGCGGTTCGACAAGCGCTTCGACGTGGCGCGGGAGCCCCAGGAGTCGCACCGCTTCGGCTGGGTCGTCGAGCTGGACCCGTACGACCCCGACTTCACCCCGCGCAAGCGGACCGCTCTCGGCCGGTTCAAGCACGAGGCGGCGCAGCCGAGACTGACGGACGACGGCCGCCCGGTGGTCTACATGGGCGACGACGAACGCTTCGACTACTTCTACAAGTTCGTCTCCTCGAAGCGGATGATGCCGGGCAAGTCGCGGGCCGCCCGTGAGCACAACCGCACCCTGCTCGACGAGGGCACCCTCTATGTCGCCAAGCTCAGCGGCGACAGCCCGGTCTCCGAGATCGACGGCTCGGGCAGGCTCCCCGCCGACGGCGAGTTCGACGGTTCCGGCGTCTGGATCCCCCTGGCCACCGGGAACACCTCCCACGTCCCGGGGATGACCGCCGAGGAGGTGTACGTCTTCACCCGGCTCGCCGGTGACAAGGTCGGCGCCACCAAGATGGACCGGCCCGAGGACGTCGAACCCTCGCCGCGTACCGGCCGGGTGTATGTGGCGCTGACCAACAACACCGACCGGGGCAAGGCGGGCAAGCCCGGTGCGGACGAGGCCAATCCGCGCAACCTCAACAAGCACGGCCAGATCCTCGAACTCGCCGAGAACTGGGACGACCCGGCGGGCGACGGCTTCGCCTGGCGGCTCTTCCTGGTGGCGGGCGACCCCAAGGACCCCGCCACCTACTACGCGGGCTTCCCGAAGGAGCGGGTCAGCCCGATCTCCTGCCCGGACAATGTGGCCTTCGACCCGCACGGCAATCTGTGGATCTCCACCGACGGCAACAAGCTGGGCTCCCACGACGGTCTGTACGGCGTGGCGACGCACGGCGACCGGCGCGGTGAGCTGAAGCAGTTCCTTACGGTGCCGAAGGGCGCGGAGACCTGCGGCCCGGTGATCCAGGAACGCCGGGTACTCGTCGCGGTCCAGCACCCCGGCGAGATCGACGGCGCGTCGGTCGAGCACCCCGCGAGCGCCTGGCCCGACGGCCCGGGCCGGCTCGTCCGCCCGGCGGTCGTCGCGGTCTGGCGCGAGGACGGCCGGGACATCGGCGCCTGACCCCGCCCACCCCGCCTGCCCTGCCCGCCGCGTCCGTCCCGCCCGACCCGCCCGGCCGTACGCTCCAGGCAGGCCCGTCCGTCCCGCTTGACCCGCCCGGCCGTCCGTGCCCGGGCGGGTCCCCGGACCCGGGCGATTCCCCTGATCCGGGCCGGGCCCACCGCCCGGCCCGTAACCCGGCTCACTGCCGGGCCCACCGCCCCGACCCGGCGGCCCCGCCTTTTCCTCTTCCTCGTCCATCCGGTCCCGTCCCTCCTCTCTCTTCTCCCGTCTCGTGCCTCTGTCTCCCGGCTGTCTCCCGGTCCGGGCCACCGCGCGGAAAACCCAGCCGCCCGGCGCCCGTCACCGGCGTAGGGTCGGGGCATGGCAAACCAGGGCCCGAGCACCGCACCCCCTCCGTCCGGCGAGGCCGTCCGCGTCGATGCCTGGATCTGGTCCGTACGCCTTACCAAGACCCGCTCCCAGGCCGCCGCCGCCTGCAAGGCCGGGCACGTCCGGGTCAACGGCGAGCGGGTCAAGCCCGCCCACACCGTCAAACCCGGCGACCGGATCCGTCTCTTCCACGAGGGCCGGGAGCGGCTGGTCCTCGTTACGAAGATCATCCGTAAGCGGGTGGGCGCGCCGGTGGCCGTGCAGTGCTACGAGGACAACAGCCCGCCGCCCCCGCCGAGGGAGTTCACCGCCCCGATCGCCGTACGCGACCGGGGCACCGGCCGCCCCACCAAGCGGGACCGCCGGGAGATGGAGCGCCTGGCCCGCCGCCACACCGAAGGCCACGGCGGCCATCCCGCCCCCGACGCCTGACCTCGACGCCTGACCTCGACGCCTGACCTCGGCGCCTGCCCCGTCCGCCCGGTGGGCCCGGCCCACCAGCGCCCGGCCCCGGCCGCCACTGCGACCGCGCCCTTGTCCGACTGCCGACTGCCGCTTACCGTCTGCCGTCTACCGCGTCTCGTGCAGTTCCAGCTCCGTCACCAGGGCCCGGTGGTCGGTGTCCGCGATCTCCACGAAGCGGGCCTTGCGGGCCGAGAACTCCTTGCTGATCAGGACATGGTCGATCTGGGTCCCGAGCGGGCGGCTCACCATCGTCGGCCACGAGGGGGTACGGGACGCGCCCCCGAGCGCGGCGGCCGACCGGAGCCCGCCCGCGTCGAGTATCCGCCGGAAGGCGGCATGGTCCTGACCGGCGTTGAAGTCACCGGCGAAAATCCCGGGAGAGCCCTTCGCCTCCGCCGCGTACGTACGCATCCGGCTCAGCTCCCGCCGCCAGTCGTCCATACCGCTGGGGACCGGCGGCAGCGGATGCGCGAGCTGCACATTGACCTCCCGGCCCGCGATCGTGGCGACGGAGCCCGGCATCGCCAGGGTCGACTCGATTCCCGGGCCCTTGCGCAACGGGTACTTGCTGAGGATCGCCGAGCCGAAGGCGAGCTTGCCCTCCACCACATTCCGGTACGGGTAGTCGGCCATGGGCACCTCGGCCGCCAGCCCCCGCGAGCACTCCTCGGCGCACTCCGTCACGAAGACCAGGTCCGGCCGCTCCCGTTCGATCAGGGCCAGCAGCCCCTTCGTCCCATTGCCGAACTCCACGTTCGAGGTGAGGACCTCCACCTTGGCTATGACCTTCCCGGAGGGTCGGTCGGCCAGCCCGGTGTCGTACGGCCGGACGAACCAGCCCGTGACGGCGAGCACCACGGCCGCCCAGATCATCCCCGGCACCCAGCGGGCCAGCACCATCAGCAGCAGCGCCGTCCCCGCGGGCACCAGCAGCCACGGCAGGAAGGCGAGGAGCTGCGGGATCGGAGTCGTCAGATCGGTATCGGCCGCCCGGCAGGCGACGACCACGGTCGGCACGATCAGCAGCAGCGCCGCTGTCCACCCGGCGACCCGGCGGCCCGTGCCGCCGCCCCGGGGCCGGTCGTGGTCGTCGAGGGGTGGGTCCGCCTGGTCCCCGGCGTCCTCCGCCGCCGTCGAGATGGCGCTGTCCATTACGGCCTCCGGTCATACGCGAGCCGCTGCTCGGCATCGCTGTCGGTCATTGAAGAAACTGAAGAAGCTCAAAAGCTGAGGAACTGAAGAAACTGAGTAACCGAGGAACTGAGAAGGAGGCATCGGCCCCGGTCAGGACCTCGACACCGCTCCCGGCGCCGCCCCCTCATCCGTATCGAACTCCAGTCTCCGCGACATCGTGCCCGCCCGGCCGCCCATGGCGTCAACTCGCCGCTTCCGTAGCCTCACCCTCCGCTTTCCCCGCCTCTGTAACCCGTTCCGCCCCACTGGCCCGCCCCGCCTCACCAGTCCTCCACCCTGTCGCCCCTCACCGCCCGTCCGCGCCGCCCTCGGCCCCCGCGCCGCCCTCGGCCCCCGCGCCGCCCTCGGCCCCCGCGCCGTCCGCGCCACTCGCGGCACGCCCGAGGCGGCGGCCACGGCGGCGGCCGCGATAGACCGCGGCCACCACCAGCGCCCCACCCCCCACCAGGCACCAGGCCGTGATCCACAGCGACGCGGTCAGCGCGTCGACGGCGGCACCTGCGGCGGGCCGGTAGAGCCGTAGCGCCGGATCGTCCAGCGCCAGCCGGCGCGCCAGGGCGACCACGGCCAGCAGCAGTGCCCCGCCCACCGCCAGGGCCACCGCCAGCTCGGGCACCCTGCGCGGCGCCGCCACCAGGGCGGATACCGCCAGCAGCAGGGTCAGCAGCGGAAGCGCCACCCCGGCGCTCTGCAATCCGTCGAAGAGTTCGCGCGCCACCCCCAGCCGCTCCGACTCCAGGACCACGATCCGGGTGTCGCCCACCGGAATCCGATCCGCGTACGGGACGCCGTCCCTGCTCAGCCGGGCCTTCAACTCCTCCGTCACCGGGGCCAGGTCGATACTCGCCGTACTCCCGTCATAGCCGGTCAGCGCCTTCTCGACGGCGGTGTGCGCGGCCTGGTTCACCGAGTTCCACGCCGTGCGGTAGGCGTCCGTCGTCGCGAAGGACAGCACGGCGTCGTGTACCAGCGCCCACAGCTCGGCGTCCCCGGTACGGTCCCCCGCACCATTCCCGCTACCGGTCCCGATGCCGGTCCCGGAACCGACATCGGAACCGGCATCTGAACGAGTACCGGAGTCCGTACCGCCGCCGGAGTCGTCCAGCCGCCCGCCGAGCCGGGCCAGCACCTCGTCCGCGATCCGGTCCGCGATCACATCCCCCACCTCGCGGTCGGCCGCCAGCGGGGCCATCGCGGTGACATAGCCGTCGGCGTCGCCGATCTCCCGGTCCGCCCACACGGCGAGCGCGCTCAGCGGGGTCAGCACGGCGACGAGGGCGATCAGGACGGTCGACAGGAGGCTCCGCACCCCTCCAGGGAAAGCGCCCCCGCGCCTCGGCGCGACCGGGCCCGGGCCGTACGAGTTGCCGGGACCGGGGAGCGGGTGTGACCTGGGAGGAGGACGCGGCGGTACGACGTACCGCCGTCCCCGCGTGGGAAGGAGCGCCCACCATGGCCGCACCAGCAGCAACGCCCGCCCGGCACCATCACGGAGCCCGTTGGGTACGGGCCTCGGGCTCGACCCTCTCCTGGGCCGTACCCCTCTTCCTCGGCGCGTTCTTCGGCTTCTACGCCGGCTTCCTGCGCCGTACCGGAACAGCCGTGAACTGGTGGGACGTCCTTTTCGGCGTGGTCGCGGGCGTCGTCTTCGCGGGACTGGTCTACGGCCTCGGCCGGATCCAGGGCGCGATGATCCAGGAGGTGCGGGCCATCTCGTACGGCGCGCTGGCCGGTGCCGCCGTCGGCTTTCTGCACAGCCTGACCGGTGACAGCGTCCTGAACTCCACCGGTATCGGCCTGGCCGTCGGCCTGGCGACGGGCGTGGCGTCCTTCTACGTCTTCCACACCAGGGAGCCGTAACCCTCTGCCGGCCCCGCGGGGCTCCCCTGCCCCGGCTCCGCGAGGCCGCGCCTCGCACCGCCCCCGGCCGTCGTCGCGCGATCGCCAGATCCGATCTGGCGACCGCGCGGCCACGTCTCGCGCCTTCCGTACGAGGGGCTGACCGGCAAGGCGGCCGACGGGCGAGGGAGTCGGAGATGGGCAAGGTACGGGCAGAGGGGCAGGCGCGGCAGCCGCACGGTTCGCAGACGGAACGCGAACCGGAATCAGAACCGGAACTTGAATCGGACCGGCCGCCGACGCCCCGGCGTGAGAGCCGAGAGGCTCACACGGACCCCGGCGTCCCGGACGGCCCCGAGAGCCGTGAGAACTCCGAGACCCGTGAGAGCCCCGAGGGCCGCACCCGCCGGGGCGTCCGTACGGCGCCCGATCTCACCGGGGACGGGTCCGGCGGCTGGTCGGGCGACGCCGAGGAAGCCGGGGAATGGGACTGGGACATCCCCGAGGAGTGGAGTGTCCGGGACCGCTGGGAGCAGACACGCCCGGCCCGGACGGACCGGACCTTACTGCCGCTGCGGGTCGCCGTGATCATCGGCAGTACCCGGGAGGGCCGGGTCGGGGAACGGATCGCGCACTGGTTCACCGAGCGCGCGTCGGCCCGGAAGGACCTGCGGCTGAGGGTCGTCGACCTGATCGACTTCGACTTCCCCGCGCACTACCCGGACCGGGCCACGACATCCATGCGGACGTTCACGAACCTGATCGCGGAGGCGGAGGCGTATGTCGTCGTCACGCCCGAGTACAACCGCTCGTACCCGGCGTCCCTGAAGCAGGCGATCGACTTCGCCTACGACGAGTGGCAGGCCAAACCGGTCGCGTTCGTCAGCTACGGGCACGGTTCCTGTGGACTGCACGCGGTGGAGCACCTGCGCTCCGTCTTCACGGAGCTGCACACCGTGACGCTCCGCAACGGGGTGGCGATCAACCTCCTCGACGAGCCGCTGACCGGCCGGGACCGTTCCATCGCCCTGATGCTGGACCAGCTGGGCTGGTGGGGTACGGCCCTGCGGGCGGCACGCGCGGCGCGACCGTACGTCTCCTGACCGCCCCGGCCTCCCGTCCCCGGCCGCCTCGCCCCGGCCCCCCGTCCCGGCCCGGCCGTCGCCCCTCCGTGTTCAGGACCCCGCCTTCCCTCGGGATCCGGGACGGAGACGCGACCAGATCCCGGGCCGGGCCCGGAGCGGGGGGCGGCGGCCGGGGGCCGGGCCCGCCCACCCCCGTACGGCCCGTAAATCACTGTCCTCTGTCAGTGCCCGCCCCTACACTCCGCAGGCTCGATCGATCCACCGGCGCACCGATCCATCGCTTGATCTTTGCCTGCTTTGATACCGTTTTTAGCTGGTTCGCTCCATGCGACCCCGGAGAGCTGGACGTACGAGCGGCCCGCAGGCGATGAGTTTTCGCGACCGGATGAGTCGAACCCTCCACAAGGCCGAAGATATTTTCGATTCATCAAGGACCACAAGGACTTACGAATGAGTACAGAACTGGCAATCGAGACCCAGGGCCTGGTGAAGGTCTTCGGTGAGAACCGCGCCGTCGACGGCGTCGATCTCGCCGTGCCCGCCGGCACGGTCTACGGCGTCCTCGGCCCCAACGGCGCCGGCAAGACCACCACGGTCAAGATGCTGGCCACCCTGCTGCGACCGGACGGCGGCGAGGCGCGGATCTTCGGCAGGGACGTGGTCAAGGACGCCGACGCGGTCCGCAGCCGGGTCAGCCTCACCGGCCAGTACGCATCGGTCGACGAGGACCTGACCGGTACCGAGAACCTCCTGCTCCTGGCCCGGCTGCTCGGCCACTCCAAGCCCGCCGCCCGCGAGCGCGCCGAGCAGCTGCTGGCCGCCTTCGGCCTCACCGAGGCCGCGGACCGCCAGATCAAGAACTACTCGGGCGGTATGCGGCGCCGTATCGACATCGCCGCGTCCATCCTCAACACCCCCGACCTGCTCTTCCTCGACGAGCCCACCACCGGGCTCGACCCGCGCAGCCGGAGCCAGGTCTGGGACATCGTGCGCGCGGTCGTCGCCCAGGGCACCACCGTCCTGCTGACCACGCAGTATCTGGACGAGGCGGACCAGCTGGCCTCCCGGATCGCCGTGATCGACCACGGCCGGGTGATCGCCGAGGGCACCAAGGGCGAGCTGAAGGCGTCCGTCGGCTCCGGCTCCGTACATCTGCGACTGCGCCACGCCGATCAGCGGGCCGAGGCCGAGAAGGTGCTCGTCACGGTGCTCGGCGCCGGGTCCGAGGTCCAGCTCGACGCCGACCCGGTCGCCCTGACCGCCCGGGTGGGCGGCCTCGACGAGGGCGGCGACGCCACCGAGCACGCCGGACGCGCGCTGGCCGAACTGTCCCGCGCCGGGATCACCGTCGACAACTTCTCCCTGGGCCAGCCCAGCCTGGACGAGGTCTTCCTCGCCCTCACCGACAAGAGCGGCAGCACCGGCACCACCACCAGCACCAGCACCAACGGCACGAAGGGGGCGGCGGCATGAGCACCGCGACGGCGAAGACCGACACCAAGGACAAGGACCTCGACGACCTGGTTCTCGACACCCCCAGGGCCGAAGACCTGGCGGCGCTGCTCGTAGGCCGGGAACGGCCACCGCGGCCGAGCGCGCTATCCGCCTCCGTCACGTTCGGATGGCGGGCGATGCTCAAGATCAAGCATGTGCCGGAGCAGCTGTTCGACGTGACGGCGTTCCCGATCATGATGGTGCTGATGTACACGTACCTCTTCGGAGGGGCGCTGGCCGGATCGACCCAGGAGTACATCCAGTTCCTGCTGCCGGGCATCCTGACCATGAGCATCGTGATGATCACGATGTATACCGGCGTCGCGGTCAATACCGATATCTCCAAGGGCGTCTTCGACCGCTTCCGTACGCTGCCGATCTGGCGGCCCGCCCCGATGGTCGGCTATCTCCTCGGCGACCTGGTCCGCTACATCCTCGGGTCCGCCGTGATGCTGGCCGTCGGCATGATCATCGGCTACCGGCCGGACGGAGGGTTCGTCGGTGTGGTCCTCGGGGTCGCCCTGCTGCTCGTCTTCGCCTTCGCCTTCTCGTGGGTGTGGACGATGTTCGGCCTGATGCTGCGCACCGAGAAGTCCGTGATGGGCGTCAGCATGATGGTGATCTTCCCGCTGACCTTCCTGAGCAATATCTTCGTCGACCCGAAGACCATGCCGGGCTGGCTGCAGGCGTTCGTCAACAACAGTCCGGTGACCCATGTGGCCACGGCGGTACGCGAGCTGATGGCGGGCGAATGGCCCGCGGCGGACATCGCGTGGTCGCTGGGGTGGGCCGCCGCACTGATCGTGGTCTTCGGAACGGCCACGATGCGGCTGTACAACCGCAAGTAAGGGCCGCGGACCGTTCCGAGGCACGGGGGAACAACGAGGGAAACGGGGGAAACGGGGGAAGGAAGCGGTGGGGCGTCCTCGCGCGGGGGGCAAGGGCGCCCCACCGCTTCCGCGTATCCGCACCACGCCGCACCACACCCGGCATGGCGGCGGGGGAATTCTCCAATCCCGCCACTCTCATCTCCTCCCGGACGCTACGGTTCCTTCACCGAACCGGCACAAGGGGGGACCTTGAGCAACCAGTACGTCACGCCGCCACCGCCGCCGTACGTCCCCGGGCCAGGGCCCGGGGTCCCGCAGCGACCTCTGTGGAAGATGAAGCGCGTCTACGCCGGAGGCGCGCTGCTCATGCTGCTCGGCGCCGCCTGCGGTGCGGCCGGGGGCTCGGACGAAGCCGGGGCCTCCGCCGCGAAGCCGCGTACCACTGTGACGACCACCGTCACGGCGACGGCGACGGCGACAGCGACAGCGGCGGCGGCGCGGGCCGACACGCCCGAACCCCGCACGACGGTGACGGCGCCCGGCCCGACCGTGACGATCACCAAGACCGCCGAGCCGAAGGCCCGTACCCAGCCGAAGGCGCCACCGAAGACGACGACACCGGAGGCGGAACGCCCCGCCGAGCCGCCCGCCGCGGTCTACTACCGCAACTGCGCGGCGGCCCGCGCCGCCGGTGCCGCCCCGGTCCGCGAGGGCGACCCCGGCTACGGCAGACATCTCGACCGTGACGGCGACGGCGTCGGCTGCGAATAGCCGGGCCGACGGCCCCGGCGGGGGACGACCGTGAACATCCCATGACGGCCGTCCCCTCCGCCCCGAACTCCCGTCCGGCGCACCGATAATCGACCCTCCGAACGGTCGACGACGGAGGAACGACGGTGGACTGGGCGATACTCGGCGGCGGGCTGGCACTCGGACTGGTGATCGCCCTCGTGACCTCACCGGTCGGTGTCTCCGGCGCCGTCTTCCTCCTCCCGGTCCAACTCAGCGTCCTCGACGTCCCGAACCCCGCGGTCACTCCGACGAACCTGCTGTACAACGTGGTCGCGGGCCCCGGAGCGCTCTGGCGCCACCACCGCACCGGGGCGCTCCACGACCCACTCGTCGGCCGCCTGGTCCGAGGCACCCTCCCGGGCGTCGTCGCGGGCGCGGTACTCCGGGTCTTCGTCGTCCCCGGCCCCGGGGTGTTCCGCCTGCTGATAGCGGCCCTGCTGCTGCCACTGGGCCTCTGGCTGTGCGCCCGTACGCTCCGCACCACCCGCCCCGCACCACCGACAGCCGAACCGTCCCCCCGCGTCCTGACCGCCCTCGCCCTCGCGGTCGGCACGGTCGGCGGCGTCTACGGCATCGGCGGCGGCTCGCTCCTCGGCCCGATCCTCGCGGGCCGCGGCCTCCCCGTCGCCCGCGTCGCCCCCGCCGCACTAGCCACCACCTTCACCACCTCGATCGTCGGCGCGACGACCTACACCCTGCTGTCCCTGATCGGCACGGGCGACATCGCCCCCGACTGGTGGCTGGGTCTGGCCTGCGGCACGGGCGGCCTCCTCGGCGGCTACCTGGGCGCCCACCTCCAGCCCTACGCCCCCGACAGAACACTCCGCCTCCTCCTGGGCGCTTTGGCCACGGCGCTGGGGGCGCTCTACGCGACGCAGTCGTTCCTCTGACGCGTTGTACGGCATCCCCGCACGCGCGGGGAGGACTCGCCCCTTGGAGAGACGTGTACAGCTACGACGGGAACAGCCCCGCACGCGCGGGGAGGACGAGCGTGCCCTGCGCGAAAGTCCGTATCGCGCGGGAACAGCCCCGCACGCGCGGGGAGGACGGCGCTGTGCATGACGGCGCCGACGACGAGTTGGGAACAGCCCCGCACGTGCGGGGAGGACGGGAACACCCACGGAGGGGTGTCGCCGTCCGCGGGAACAGCCCCGCACGCGCGGGGAGGACCGGCTTGTTGTCCGCCCACCACTCACGCGACAGGGAACAGCCCCGCACGCGCGGGGAGGACTTTTTCTACGGTTCGAACCTGTATGTCGAGAAGGGAACAGCCCCGCACGCGCGGGGAGGACGAGAAGGAGATGGAGGAGGTGGTCGTGGGCGAGGGAACAGCCCCGCACGCGCGGGGAGGACCCGAGCGTCATGTCGAGGAGCGCCTACGGTGGGGGAACAGCCCCGCACGCGCGGGGAGGACTACTTGTTCAGTTTTACCCATATGGGCCCCCTGGGAACAGCCCCGCACGCGCGGGGAGGACCCTCGCCCACCTGCGGCTTTATGGGCGGCCAGGGCGGATTTTACTTACTACTGCAGATCTCGACCTAACGGGCATATCGGAACTTTCCTTTCTGGAGGTGTACGGAGTCATGCCTACCTCCCGCCGAATCTCCGCCGCTTCGCCGCCTTGCTCCAACCCGACTGCGGACTTCGGGGTGCTTGAGTCTGTTTCTGCGGCGCGTCGGGGTTCGGGCGTCGGATAAGCGTCAGGCCCTCGTGGTCGGTGGGGTGCCAGGCGTGGTCGTGGGTGTGGAAGGTGAAGCCCTGTTCGTTGTCGGACTGCTGGACCATGAGCGCGCGGCCCTGGTCCGCGTACTGGCGGACCTCTGCCCAGAGGATGTCGCGGACCCGGGCCGAGGGGGAGCCGACGAAGACGCCCGCCGAGATCTCCAGCAGCCACCGGGTCAGGAAGCCGCGCAGTCCGGCGGGGCAGTTGGCGAGGACGATGACGGTCACCAGATGGGCTCGTCGCCGTAGTTACGGCCGCTGGAGACGTGCAGGCCGCCGTCGGACTGGAGGGTCATGGTGTCCTGGCCGTCCGCCGGGTCGCGGCTGTCGTCGTAGCGGAGGAGCTGCTGGATGTCGCGTACGCAGCGGTCGAGCAGACCGGTTTCGTTGATCCGGTCCCGGAGGGCCCGGCGGGTGCGGGAAGCCATGTCCTCCTCGCCCTCGGCCGCCGCGTCGAATGCCGCCGGGATGCCGACATCGGTCTTGTACAGGTCCGCGATATCCATGACGAACGAGCGTTCATTGCCCGAGTGCACAAAGCCCAGCGCCGGTGAGCAGCCGAGTGCCGCGATGACCGCGTGGGCGATGCCGTACATGCACTGGGCGGCGGCCGTGATGCCTTGGTTGGGGGCGTCACCGGCCGAGAAGTCGTTCCGGTCGTACTCACGGCGCTTCCAGGGGACACCGGTTCGTATCGATTCGCGGCGGTAGCAGTCCTTCATGCGGCTGCCTTCCATGCCGAGGAGTTCCTGCCGTGTCTTGCCGGCCGGGTCCTCGTCGGGGAAGCGGAGGGAGTACATCGCCCGCGCGATCGCCAGCCGGGTGCGCTGGTTCGCCCAGGCCGTCGCTTGCGCCTCGGCCAGGCCGGACGAGCGGTTGAGCGCCCTTCCGCCCGCGTAGAAGCGCACACCTTGTTCACCTACCCATACCACCGACGCCCCGCATTCGCTGAGGACAGCCATCGCCTGGTGGGTGATGCGCGTGCCCGGGCCGAGCAGCAGGGTCCCGATGGTCGCGGACGGGATGTGGGTGATGCCGTCGGCGTCCGTCGCGGTGATGGCGTTGTCCTCGCGGTGTACGGTGCACCGCTCCAGGTAGACGAAGGAGAGCCGGTCTCCGACGCGGGTGAGTTCCCGGGGGGACAAGGTGCCACGGCGGCTGACCGTACTCATCCGTCCCCCAGCGGGGCCAGGGTCATCAGCCCGCACCCGTACGCCTTGGCTTTGCCGAGACCTTGGGTGAGAGTTCGGCGGAGCAGGCCGGGATCGGTGACCGTCAGCCGTCCGTCGAAGGTGACCCGGGTGATGCGTACGTCCTCCGTGGACCGCTGCGCGGGTGAGCGGCGGAACTGGAGCGGCATGGAGTCCCGGACGATCAGTTCGTACTCGTCCCGGTGCTCCGTGAGCCGCCGCTCGACGGGCTTCTCCACCACGGCGAAGCCGGCCTGCTTCTGGCGCTGGATCAGCCATCCCAACTGGTGGCGGGCGGTGACATGGGGGGCGCGCTTCGTCCGGGCGTCCTTCTCGTCCTGCGGTCTGCGGATGTTGTGTACGGGGTTCGCGGTGAGCCGGAAGCCCCAGGTGCCGCCCTCGCGGAGGGCGTCGAGGAACTCCCCGTAGGCGAAGGTGTCCCAGCCCGGGGTCTCCAGCGTCGGCCAGCCCGCCTGTTCGACCAGGTGGGTCAGATCGGGGCGGGTCGGGCTGACGATGAACAGCTTCGGCCGGTCCTGCGGGCCGCGGTCGATCCGCCACAGGACGCGGGGGCCGTCGCCCTCGCGTGACGGGAGTTCGGGGAAGGCCATATTCACGGCACCGTGCATGAGATGAGGTGAGCCGAGTAGCCGACGGGCCTCCGAGCGGCCCGTGTTGATACGAAATTGCGTCAGGTACATCAGGTGGTCCTCAGTGCTTGTTCTGCACAGGTGAGAGCCCGGCCGTCGGGTCGTGGGGCGATACGTCGACATGGTCGGTGCGGACCCCCCGTAGCCCGTACTGGCGGTATCGCGGATCGAAACTCAGTGGGGTGTCCCGGATGGTGACGTCCGGTGTCTGGCCGGGGCGGCTGTCGACCAGTACGTCCAGCCGCGGTGCCGCGGTCCGCCCCGCGTTTCGGCGTGTGTAGTACCCGGACGCCTGCCACGGGGCTGTCCTCAGCGCGTCTTCCAGCGGCAGGTCCATGGGCGGCTCCAGAGGGATGGGCCGCGACGGAGGGCATGAGCGGCGGCCGAGATACGGGAGGAAGACCGGGGCGAGCAGAGCCGCGTGCAGCTCTTGCAGAAAGGCCGTCTCGCCCTCGACACCCGCCAGGAAGACCGCGTCCGCGAGGTAGAACCGCTCGGACAGCGGCATCGCTTTCCCGGAGTCGGCGTGGTGCGCGGTCTGGAAGTCCCGAAGCCGGGTGCCGGGCTGGTCGATCCGGACGCCGAACCGCAGTGCGGCCAGGTCGGAGAGGTCCGCCGTCCGGGGGCGCCCCTGGGCCGCTGCCAGCAGCCCCAGGACGCCGCTTTTGGTCGGCGCGTTCTCCGTGCCGCGCCGGGTGAAGCGGGACGCGGAGCCCCAGGACTGGAGTGGGCCCGCGAGCCGTAGCAGCAGTGTGCTCATGCCTCGGCCCGCAGTTGACGGCTGACCGCGTCCTCCACATCCTTCACCAGCTGGGCCCGTGTCACCTCGGTACCGAGGTCCGCGAGCGCGTTCGTCTCCGGGCCGACCCGCAGGACCCAACTCTGTACGTCCTCCCCGTCTCCGTACTGCTTCTCCAGATGCGGGACGTACTCGGCGAGCCGGTCGCAGCTCGCCTTGACGAAGCCGCCCTCCTTGCCCTGGCTCACCGGCTCCTCGAAGGCGCCGACGAAGCTGATGGGGCGGCTGGTCCGGAGCTTGACGACGACGGCCGCGGGCAGGGTGTGGTGCCCGAAGGTGTTGATCTTGCCCGTGGGGAGTGAGGTGATGAACGCTTCGACAAAGGCCCCTACGGCCTTCTCCGCCGGTGTCGTCGGGGGCTCGTCGTCCCGCAGCCCCGTACCCAGGTTCTCGTGCAGCGCATTCACGTCCACCGCCGCGTACCGGTAGAGGGTCGCGGAGTTGAAGTCGATGGAGCCGATCATTCCGGCGCCTGACTCGTGGTCTTCGTTCCTGTCGTCCACAGCGGTGAAGTAGTCGGACTCGATCTCGCTCTTGTGGACCCCGATGGCGTGCGCCACCTGGGTGGCCGCGTCCACATTGAGATCGGCGGAGTCGGCGACCATCCGGCCGAAGAGGGCGATGTCCACCGAGTGCCGGGTGTCCACGGCCTGACGCGCCTTGGCCTTGTTCTCCCGGTTCTTGAAGAAGTCCTTGAGGGCGGCGACGTCGCCGTTCGGGCTGCCTTCCACGGCCAGGGCGGCCAGCGCGTCGAGCTGCCGACTGCTCAGGAACATCAGATACGAGGACTCCGGCGCAGCCTTCTCCGCGTCGTCGCCTTCCTTAGCCTTGCGCTTTGGAACTTCCATCTTGGAACCGGTCGCCGTCTGCATCACCTCAGCCGCCAGCTTGACGGCGTCGGCGTCTCCGAGGGACTCGTTCAACTCCTTGATCCGGGCGCCCAGCAGTTCGGCGACCTTCTTCGTCCGGACACCCAACTCGGTCGAGGGGAGCAGTTCCTCGAACGCCGTCCGGGTGGCGCGCTTCCACGCCTGGCTCGATACCCGGGCCCGCCGCACACCGCCGTAGACGGCGGATTTGGGACTGCCCGTGTCGTCACGGTTCAGATTGCTGGGGGGCACCGACTGGAGTACATGGATGTCGATGATGGTTCGCGCCACCGGGATTTCCCTTCATGGTTGTGCCGTGATGCCGAGATGCCGTGCTGTTGTCACGGATGCCGCTTGCGGTGAGGCCGGTCTACTCGCCGGAGTCGCTGTCGTCGCTCCGGGCGCCGTTCTCCTCACCTGAGGAGTCCGACGGCGAATCGGCCGACACCCGCGTCGAGTGGAAGTCGCGCCCCCAGGAGCGTCGTACCGTGGACCGTTTGCTCTCGTCCTGCCAGAGGAAGAGCTGGTCGGCGAGCAGCCCGTAGTCGAGCGACACCCGCGCGCCACGCAGCAGCAGCACCATTTCGCGCAGCCGCAGGGCGAGTACCTCGTACGACGTGGACGTGCCGATCCGTACGAATCGTTTGCGGAGTGATTCGTTCAGCTCTTCGTTGTCCCGGCCGGACCGAGGCTCCTTCTGGCTCTCGCTCCCGGCGCTGTCGGGGCTGCCCTTGGCCGCCGCCAGACGGCGTACCGCCCGGCCGAGTCCACGACCCGGCTTGTGCATGTTGTCGTCGTAAACGGACTGCTGGTGCAGCGCCCACAGAGTGACGGCGAGATGTACCGCCTCCTCCTCCCTGAGGTCGCGGTCCTCGTCCCGGCCGCGTCCGGACTCCTCGGAGCGGACGGTGACCAGATCCTCCAGGCCGTCGATTCCCCAGCTGTCGGGGGAGTCGTGGACGGCGCGTCCGGCCTCGCGCCGCAGCCGGGCCAGTACGGCGACCGCGGCCGGGTTGTCGTTGCGGTACGCGTACTGGAGCCGGTTGATACAGCGGACCGTGGCCCCGCCGGAGGCCCCTAGGCTCCGGCGCCCGGCCTTCGGTGCCGACAGTTCAGTCGTGGTCATGTGGCGGCCTCCGCCTGGTCGTCGTCGTTGGTGTGCGGGGAGGGGCCGCCGGGCTCGTCCCCGGGGGAGGGCGTGGCGGACGGCGGGTCGGTCAGGCCGAGTACCTTCCTGAGCCGTCTGTTGAAGCGCAGCTCCGCGCGGGCGTCGTTGATCCACTGCTTTCCGACTCCCGGTGTGTCCACCAGCCGCCCTTCGGCGGCGGCGGGGCCCGTGGCGTCGAGCAGCTCCCGGCCCAGCCCGCTGATCCGGGTGCGTACGGTCCGCTGCCACGCCCGGCGCGCCGATTCGAGGTCGGCGGGCGGGATCAGGTCCGCCAGCCATCTCCGGTACGGGCCGTCCAGGGCCCCGAAGCCGAGATCTCGTGCCGTGTCGACGGACGAGGCGGGGTCCGATCCGACGGCCCTCGCGAGGTCGGCGGCGAGGTGCCCGAGCGCCGTCACGGCGTTCTCGGCGTCCTGTACCGCGTCCGTCGCCGTCGTGCCGTACTCCGGGTTCTCCTCGTGCAGCAGGACCACCGGCAGGGTGAGGGCGTCGTCGACGATCTCGTCGACGACGGACTGCTGAGTGCCGTACACCGCTCCGACCAGCCGCACCCTGATGAGTTTGTGCGGCTCCAGTTCACCCTCAGTGGTGAGCATGGAGAACCACTTGACGACTCCGGAAGGCAGAGCGGCACGCGGTTCGTCCTTGGGTCCCGTCGAATCGGAGCCCGCGGCCGGGAGCAGTGCTGCCAGGCCGCGCCAGGCCGCGCGGCTCGGGTCGTGCTGTCGCGGCATATAGACCAGGGGGCGGCCCTGCTTCTTCTCCTGTACGGGGCTGCGCCGCCAGCCGGTCATGGGCTCGGTCTGCCAGTGCACATGAGGGGTGAGCGGATCTCCGTAGCCGAGGACGACGCCGGTGACCTCGCCCTTCTCGGCGTGCAGCCGGACCCGTCGCGACTGCCAGGTGTAGAGGTCGCGCAGCCCGCGCGGCTGACGTCCGGCGGGGTCCTCGGGCGCCGCCCCGGGCGGAGGACGCCGCCAGACCGGCAGGTCCGGGGGTCCGGAGCCGTCCCCGAACGTGGTGACGTCCCCCTCGGCGAGGCCGATGAGATTCAGCAGAAGCGTCTCGTGGAGATTGTTCCCTTCCGCGAAGACGCCGCCGAGATTGCCGGTGGAGCCGACTCCCAGCGGATACACCTTTCCGGCCTTGGCCCGGCTGTCGCCTCTCATGGCCGACTTGATGCCCGAGGGGTCGAAGGCGTGGGCGTGGACCAGCCATCGGCTCGCCTCCGCGTACGAGAGCCGGTCCACTCCCGGTCGCCGCATGGCGAAGAACGGATCCCCGTTCGGCACGTCGGCGACGATCCGGTTGAGCGACGAGACCTCGTCCTTCTCCGTCTTCAGATCACCGACCTGGAAGAACGGTGTCTCCGCGTGCAGCAGATCGAACCGGTCGCGGTGCGCGTCGAGATAGCCGGGCACCGGGGCGAACGGCTCGGCCGATCGCCACAGCTCTCCCCAGTCCTCCCGTTCCGCCGGGCCGTTCAGGGCGTCGTGGAGGATCGCCAGCAGCAGCCGGAGCAGCGCCAACTCCTGAGTGGGTACGTCGCCCACGAGTCGCCGCAGGTCCTTGGCCCGGGTGAAGACCTCCCGGAGGGACAACTCGCCGACGCCGCCGTCGAGGAACTGGACCGGCAGCCAGGGCCGGGTGACGAGGTCGAAGGACGGCGGTCCCGGCGGCGGCGCGGCAGGCGGATCGACCGGTGTTTCGGCCAATACGTCCACTATGTCCACGGGCTTCGCCTCAGGCGCGGACTGCGGCACGGAACTCACCCCGGCCCGGCCGTCGGCGGCTGTCGTAACCCGTGCGGCGCCGCCTTCCGGCTCCGATCGTTCACGCTCGCCGTCCTCTCCCGTGCTTTCGACGGAGTCCACCGATTTCACCGAACTCGCCGAACTCCCGGCCTCGACCGCGTCGGCGGACGACACCCGCAGTCCGTCCTCGCGGCTGTACCTGATATCGAAGCCTGACAGGCGGGTCTGACAGTCCTCGTCGAGAACCAGCAGCAACTCACCGGCCAGCCAGGGGCAGTCCTTCGTCTGCCAGGCCGGGACCAGGAACTTCTCCAGTTCGGCGATGGCCCGGTCGGCGTTCCACTGCCGGGAGAACTGCCACGGCAGGGTGATCGCACTCGCGGCGACGGCCTCCGCGGCCCGTCGGCCCGGCGGGAAGTCGGTCGGCAGTTCCAGCCCGCCCCGCCCGTCGTCCAGCCACGGCACGGTGGTCAGCCGACCACTCCGCAGCCGCCGTACGACCAGGACCTCCAGGCTCTCCTCGGAGTCCCGGACCTGGGCCCGGCCCTTCGGGCTGTCGTCGACGTCCCCGGCCCCCGCGCCCAGCCAGCTGTACACCGGCCGCCCCGCCCGGCGGACGGGCCCGAGGAGAAACGCCTCGGCACTGCCGCGTTTGTCCGCGAGTACCCGCAGGTGGGCGGTGCGGGCCGCGTCCATCCGCTCGGTCCACTCGGCGGGCCCGAGCGGCTCGTCCGCGTAGGCGGCCTGCACCAGGGGACTGATGTGGTCCGGCAGTACGAGGGGTTCGCCGTCGAGATGGGAGCCCAGTGCGGCGAGCGCCCGGAGGAGCGTGTGCTCCCCGTAGACGGCCCGCGACCCCCGGACCGGCTCCGGCGGTGCCTGGTCCCGCCACTCCACCCCGGTCACCAGACACCGCGCGGTCGTGAGCCGTGGCGGCCGGAGCCGGGGGTGCCGGTGCAGCCGTCCCATCCGCTGCAATACGAGGTCCACGGGCGCCAGATCGGTGACGAGCAGATCGAAGTCCACATCGAGCGACTGCTCGACGACCTGGCTGGCGACTACGACGTGCGGTCCCGTCGGCCGGTCGCCGCCGGGGCCGAAGCGCTCCCGCAGCCGGGTGTCGTTGACCGCCCGGTCGGCGGCGAGGAACCGGGAGTGGGTGACCGTGATCCGGTCGTCGCCGAAGCGCTCCCGCAGCACATCGGCCGTCTGGAGGACCCGGTCGACGGTGTTGCGTACGACGAGGGCGCAGCCGCCGTCCGCGAGTTCCGCCGCCAGCCGGTCGGCGAGCAGCGCCGGATCGTCGTCCAGCCGTTCCAGTACGACTTCGGTACGGCGCCCCGAAGCGGCGGCGGGCCGCGCGACGAGGGCCGGGGCGCCGGGTGCGGCGGCGGTGATGAGGGGATACGTACGGTCCGTCGGATCATCGGATCGGACCGTGTCGAGATCGCCGCCGTCGGATCCGGCGTAGGCGGCGGCCAGGGCCTGTCGGCGCTCGGCGGGGAGCGTGGCGGAGAGCAGGACCACAGGGACGCGATAGGCCGACAGCCACTCCAGAACCCGGTCCAGGTAGCGGCTCATATACGCGTCGTACGCGTGCACCTCGTCGATGATCACGACCTTGCCCGCCACCGCGAGATGCCGCAGGGCCAGATGCCGGCTCTTGAGCCCGGCGAAGAGCACCTGATCGATCGTGCCCACCGCGAAGGAGGCGAGGAGGGACTTCTTCCGGCCCCGCAGCCAATGGTGGGCGTGGAGTTCGGCAGGGCCCGGGCGGGTGTTCCGTACCCGATCGACCTTGTCCGGCCGGTCGGGGTCGGGGTCGATGGCCGCGAGCGTACGACTGCCCTCGCGCAGCAGGCCCGACCAGATGTCGTTGAGCGCGGCCTTGGCGTGGGCCAGCACGATGGACCTGGGTCCTTCGAGGGGCAGATGCTCCAGCCAGCTGATCAGCCGGGGGAACATCGCGTCACCGGTGGCCCGGGTCGGAAGGGCCACCAGACAGCCCCCGGCACCTGTCCGGCCCGCCAGAATCTCCGCTGCGGCGAATGCGGCTTCTGTCTTACCTTCTCCCATTGGTGCCTCGATGATGAGCAGTCCGGCGGCGGGCATCTGCCGTGCCATCCGTACGGCCTCCTCCTGGACCGGCCTGATGACCGCCGTATCCGGAAGGTCGAAACGGTCCGCGAAGAGGCGGTCCGCCGACTGCTCCGGTTCGACCGGCGCCCAAGGACCCGGCAGATCGAGCCCGGCCCAGGCGGCCTTCAGCCGTCGGGCCTCACCGGTAGGCCCGTTGGGCAGCCAGGACGACGGGTCGTAGGGGAAAAGCTCGGTCGAGCTGGCGATCCAGTCGGCGACGATCACGATCGCCGTGACAAGTACTTGTACGGTCTGCGGCAGCCGGACCGCGTTCCAGGCCCCGATCCGGTCCGGCACACCGGTCAGCTCGGCGCACCCGTCCAGCAGTTCGTGCTGTACGCGGCGCCAGACGGGCTCACTCTTCCCCGGGTGCCGCAGCAGCCGGGGGCGGCCCTGGAGATGGTGGATCTCCTGGTGCTCGGGCGGCGTACCGTGATGCCCTCCCGCGACGACCGCGAAGGCGCCGGAGGTCCTGGTGGGCATTGCGTACCGTTCGAGCAGCCACTCCTGGAGCAGGAGTTGGCCGGCCAGCCCGTGCGGCGCCATCCGGCGATCGGGGCCGTACTCCTTGGCGGACAGCATGCCGAGACCGGCGGTACGCATCACGTCGGCCAGCGGATCCACCTGGCAGGCGAAGGCGGGGGTCGCCTTGCCGATGTCATGGGCACCCGCGAGAAAGGTGACCAGCAGCCGCGCGTCCGTCTCCCCGCCGGGGAGCGACTCGGTCAGAAGTCCCTTGACGTTCCCGGGCAGCCACTCGTCGAACAGCTTGCCCGCGACGGCGGCGCTGTCCGTCATATGCCGCCACAGCGGCAACCAGTCATCGGTCTTCCGGTCGTGCTTCGCCCACACAGTTCGGGCGGCGGGGGACAACTTCGCGAAGGGCGCGCTGTCGGCGGAATGCGCCGACGGCAGGGGTGCTTGCGGCATGGCGGAACCCATTTCGGGGTGCGTTGACCGTTTGTGGGAGTGGCGGCACGCCGTGTCCGGAGACCCTGGGACGGCGGCGGCGTACTGAGGGTGGTGACCCGTGAGGCCGGACGTCCGGTGCCGATCGGGCGGCACCGGACCCGGTGTATTGCTAGACGGTACGGCGCCGCAAGTGAGGCCGCGCGAGGACGACGATCACGATCACCACGGCGCCCCAGAGCCACGGCGCGAGCTCGGGAGAAGCTGGAGGCAGGGTGGCGAGGAGGGCCATCAGCAGAAAGTGCGTGATGGCAGGTGTTCTCCAAGGTTGAGGAGGGTGTTGTTCCGTGGTACTCATGAGAAGTTCCTGTTCAGGCTTGTCGGGCCAGTAGGGACGCGCCGGGTCCGGCCTTCTCGCTGCAACGAGTAGGCGTAGAAGGACCCGGCATTTCTGCATCTGCATGCCGGTGCGCCGCTTGGGCTGCTGCCGACGTGCCCGCCAGGCTAATGGATTTCAGGACGCCTGGCTGCACCATCGAATTGAGTCTGTTTGGTGCTGAGTTGGGCAAGACATGGAGACCCCAGTTGTTGATAGCTGAGTCCCAACCGAGTCCTGGCCAACTCTGTACTCATCCCCGCACGTGCGGGGAGGACGGCAACACTTGCAGCCCCCAGGGGACATCCCCGCACGCACGGGGAACCTTGGGACGTGTCCAGGACTCTATGACGCCCCGTGACCGCTCCGCAGCGATTCTCCTGAACTCACCCCTCCCGCCCCCGCTCCGCCGAGATATGCCACAACGGCGCCACGTACTGCTCCCCCCTGTACCGCAGCAGCAGAGCCTTCAGGGCCTCGCGTTGTGCCCCCGGCAGGCCCAGCGCCTCCGTCAGGCGGCGGAAGGTGGTGTGGCTGATCTGCCGGGCACGGGCCGCGTGTTCGAACGCGGTGACCTCGGCGAGGACCGCGTCGGGGTCCAGCGGCGCCACGGGCCCGGCCCGGAGGCGGGCTGCCTTGGCGCGTTCGTAGTCGAGTTCCGAGAAGCCGACGGTCTCCCGGCTCAGCGCCTCGGCCTCCGCGAGGGTGCGGGTGGAGGCGATCGCGCGGGCCAGCGTGTTGCGGGCGTAGGCGGTCGCCGGGTCGACGGCGTGGACCGTGGGGCCCTCGTCGGTGAGGGGGACGGGGAGTCCGGCGTCGCGGACCTCGCACCGGCCGCGTACGCCCCGGGCCGTGGCCGCGAGCATGGCCGTCGCCTCGGAGGGGTGCCACTCCAGCACACCGGCGACCCGGTCGACGTCGTCGGGGGAGAGGGTGAGGACGTTACGGCCGAGCAGGGGACGCAACTCCCCGGCCGTCACTTCCCCGTCGAGCCCCGGCCCGGCGACGAGCAGCCGTACCCCGGCGCCCAGCCGGTGGCACGCGGCCAGTACGAGCGCGTCCGCCAGGGGGCTGCGCAGGGCGGCCTCGTCGCCCCGGGCCAGGATGTCGCCGCCGACGTCCAGTACGTCGATGGACTCCGGCCGCAGCCGCTCGACCACCTCGGTGAGCTGCCGCAGCACGCCTTCGGCGCCGTATCGGGGATCGATCAGTCCGATCGTCTGCGGGACTTCCCGGGCCAGCCGGGGGAGGGTGGAGCCCGCGGGCGGCACCGGGCGGCTCTCCGCCGTGACGACGGAGACGTTCGGCGTGAGCGGGGCCAGATTGGTGAAGTCGGCCGGGCTTCGCGGTCCGGGCAGCGGGTCGATCAGCAGCCGGTCCCAGGCGTAGGTGAGGACGATCGCGGGGTCCCCGGTGCCGTACAGGGCGGCGTCGGTCATCACGGCGGCGACCGCGTCGCCGCCACCGCCCGCCGCCACGATCAGCCGTGTCACCCGGCCAGGGTACGGTTCCCCGGCCCGGGGACCGGGGAGCCACCACGGGACGGTCGTCGCCCGGCTGGGGCCCTTCGAGCGCCGTCAGCCGCGTCGCGCCCGGCCCGCCGATCCGGTGCCGTCCCGCTGACTCCTCCTGATCCCTGCTGAACCCCCTGATCCCGGCACGGCCCGTCCGGGTCCGCGTACCAGTGGCCCCGGAGCGGCATCGGCATCGGAGGTGCGCTGTGGAAGGCTTTCTGACGGGCTGGCATACTGCACGGGTGTAGCCCTTCGCGCATCCCCCGTCGCGAAGGGCTACACCTGCTTCGGCCGCGTGCCGAGCGGATCGGCGCGCGGAAGATAAGCACGGACAGGGGACTCCCCTGTGGCCCCCTGGCCGTGTTTTTTGTAGTTAACAGTGGCGTAGAGTGTTTGTGCAAGCCGGACACTTGCGCCGGCCATGAGGTGAACATAGGTAACCGGATGGACATCGGCGAAGAACGCGCTCCTGAACTGCGGACGTTGCGGCAGAAGGTCGAGTACATGCTCGAGAAGACCTTCCCGGGCCAGAAGGTCTCCGGGCGGACCTTCGCCGAGCTGGTCAAGGAGCGCGGCGGGTCCCTCTCCCACAGCTACTTCTCGAACATCCTGGCCGGCAAGGTCACCCAGCCGTCCGAGGAGATCCTCAAGGCGCTCGGGCTGGGCTTCGGCGTGGACTGGCGGTTCTTCAAAGAGGAGTCGGAGGTCGTCGGCGACGTGGTCGCCGGGCTCCAGTTCCTCGCCATGCGGCGGACCGGCGAGATCGGCGGCATGGCGGCCCGGGGGGCCGACGAGGACGGGCTGCCCGCGGAGCTGCTGGAGTTCGCCCTCTCCCTGCTCGCGGACACCAAGGCCGGACAGAGACCCGACGGCGCGGAGGACGGCGAGCCGGAGCGCCCCTGACGCTCCGGCGGACGCCGGTACGCCGTACGGCTCCGTACGCGCTGTACGGGCCCCACCGCGCGGGCCCCGCGCGCCGTACGCCCCCGGCCTCGGCGTGCCGTACGCCCCGACTCCGCGCGGCTTCGCACGTTTCCGGCCTCCGCGGCCTCAGTCGCCCCGGCCTCCGCGCGCCGTACGACCGGCCGTCGTTCCGGCTTCGTACGACCTGCCCGTCCCCGGCTCCGTACGGCCCGCCCGTCCCCGGCTCCACGCGGCCCCGTACGAACTCCGGGGCATGCTGATCCGTACAAGCGACCGGTTTTGGCTAGACTCGGCGCCGCATGCGTTGCACGCGTGATGACGATCAAGAGGCCCCTATGTCCCTGCGTGAACTGCGCAAAGAGTGCGAAGCTGGACTAGCCGACCTTCCGATACCCGCCCCTTTCAGCATCGAAGAGCTGGTGGCGAACATGGAGGCCGCCCGCGGCCGAAATATCGTGCTCCAGGAATTGCCCGAGCGACTGGCACGAGTCAACGCGGCCTGCGGCCTCAGACTCAAGTCCGGGACCACCAGTTATGTCCTCTACCGGCGGCGCCCCACCGCGTACCAGACCCAGCATGTGATCCTGCACGAGCTGTGCCACGAGTGGTTCGACCACGGCACCAGCCTGGACGCCGACCAACTGCGCGCGCTGCTGCCGGTCTTCGACACATCGCTGATCAAACGGGTCCTCGCCTCCGACTCCGTCCAGGCCCGGGCCCAGTACGACACCCACGACGAGCGGATCGCCGAATTCGGCGCCTCCCTCATCCCGCGCATGGCCAGAGACGTGACCAGCGACGACATGGTCGGACGGCTGGCGAACTCCCTCTCCCGGCCGGTCGCCCACCGGCGCCGCGCCTTCTCCCCCCGTACGCTGTTCCGCCGCTCGTAGCGCCACCGGTGAGCGCCCCACCGTGTTCACCGGAACCGCCGCCCCCCACCCTGCCCGCAGAACACCCGAGGAACTCAAGTGACCGCGCTCGACTTCGCCGGCTATCTCGTCGCCGGTCTGATGACCGCCGTCGCCCTGTGGCGGATGCCGGCCGCACTCTGGGGCGACGAGGAGGACAAGCGCCGCCGCGCCCTGTGGGGGTGTTACGCGGGCTTCGCCGCCGCCCTGTGGACCAAGACCCGCGTGGTCAGGACCGCCCTCAACGACAGCCCCGTCGTGGACCTCGGGGTGCTGATCAAGCACTACACGTCCACCCTCGCCATTCTGGCGATCCTCAGCTACATCGTCGCCATCTACGGCCACTTCCCGAAAGGCGGGGCCATTCCCCGCCATGTTCGGTTCGCCCGGATCGTCCAGCGGGTGGCGACCAAGGCGTCCGTGGTCACCCTGATCCTGCTGACCGTGCTCTTCTTCACGGTCGTGGACCGCTCGCAGCCGACGGACCGGTTCGTGTCGGAACACGCGGGCCAGTGGGGCGCCACCCTCTATATGAGCGTCTTCTACCTCTACTTGGGCGCCGCGTCCGCCGTCTGCGCCTACCAATGGGCGCTGGCCACCGCCGATACCCGGGTCCGCCATCTGCGGATCGGCCTCGGCATGATGACCTTCGCGATGTTCATCGGCGTCGGCTACACCCTCAGCCGGACCGGGTTCCTGTGGATCAGCGTGATCGACCAGCCCGGCGAGAGCTTCGCGCTCACCTTCGACAAGATCACCGAGGCGGCGCAGGTGGTGCTCTTCGCCTTCTTCGCGATCGGCGCCTCCATCCCCGCCTTCAGCAAGGGCTGGCGGCGGGTCCGGCTGTGGCGGGCCCAGATGAACCTCCACCCCCTCTGGCGCGAGCTGATGACGGCCTTCCCCGACCAGCCGTTCGCCCCGCCGGCCTCCCTCGCCCGGGAGATGACCCGCTTCGACACCCCCGCCGACCTGCGGGTCGACCGCTGGGCGGCCGATATCGCGGACGCGGTCGAGAAGCTGCGCCATTACGTCCCCGATACGCTGCTGGCCGCCGCCAAGGAGGCCGCCGCGAACGAGGGCACGGACTCCGGGAAGACCGACTCGCTCGCCGACGCCTACTGGATCAAGGCCGCCCTGGTCGCCAAGGCCGAGGGCGCGCCCGCCGGGAAGGCCGCCGCCTTCGACACCAAGCCCGCCACCGACCAGGACGGCGAGGTCGCCTGGCTGGTCCGGGTGGCCGCCGCCTACAAGGCCATTCCGGAACAGCGGACCCGTCTGGTCCTGCGATCGTCCCTGGAGCGCAGCGCGTGAACGACACCACCACCGAGACGTCCACCGGTTCCGCCGTCACCACCACGGCCCGGATCGTCACCGACGTCTTCCAGCCCCGCAACATCCTGCTCGCGGGCATGCTCGGCATCGGCCTGGCCGCGGCGGACCACTGGACCGGCCTGCTCTGGGGCTTTCTCGGCGCCCTGTGCGCCGGACTGATCCCGGCCGGCTACATCGAATGGGAGCGCAAGCGGGGCACCTGGGGCGACCGCCATGTCGTCGACCGCACCCAGCGCGCCCCGATCTTCTTCGTCATCCTCGGCTCCGTCGGCACCGGCTCCCTGATCATGCTCATCGGCGACGCGCCCACCCCGATCCTGATCGCGATGCTGGGCCTCTGGGCGATGACCATCGGCCTGCTCGCGGTCAACACGGTCTGGAAGATCTCGGTCGACGCCGCGGTGGCGTCGGCGGTGGTGATCCTGCTGGCCGTGGTCCACTCACCGTGGTGGCTGCTCGCCTACCCGCTGACGATCGCGGTCTGCTGGTCCCGGGTCGCCCTCACGTACCACACGGTCGCCCAGACTGCCGCCGGCGCGTCCCTCGGAGTGGCGACCTCGGTGGGGTTCCTCCTCACCTGACCCACCCCGCCGTGCGAGGCAACTCCCCGACGGCGGTACGGATGCCCTCGTCCTGGAGGAAGCCGCGCCGGCCGCCGCTGGAGCGCAGCCGCCGGCCGTGGCCGGCGATTCCGCGCAGCTCCGGCCCCGGAGGGTATGTCACCCCCTCGAGCGGTCCGGGCGGCAAGAAGGGCCCTGTCGCAGGTCCGGGCCTTCTTCATGGAGCGGGTGACGCGAATCGAACTCGTGCTCCGGCCTGGGAATCACCCGGTACTCGGGCAGGGGAGCGCCTTTCTGAAGTGCGGGAACTCCTCCCGCGGGGTATCTGTCGTCGCGCCTGGCGCCCGGTTCAGTCGGTGGACGGAGGCCGGGGCTCCCCCGCGGCACGGCGGTACTCGTCGTTGATGCGCTGGGCCTCTTCGAGCTGGTCCTCAAGGACGATGATGCGGCAGGCGGCCTCGATGGGGGTGCCCTGGTCGACGAGTTCGCGGGCGCGGGCGGCGATCCGTAGCTGGTAGCGGGAGTACCGGCGATGACCCCCCTCGGAGCGGAGCGGGGTGATCAGACGGGCCTCTCCCAGGGCGCGGAGGAAGCCGGCCGTCGTACCGATCGTCTCGGCGGCCCGGCCCATCGTGTAGGCGGGATAGTCGTCGTCGTCGAGACGGCCGAGCGGATCGCCTGCTGTCATTCTCACCTCTCCGTCGAACCTTCCGGTGCGCGGGCCGGCGGTCCGGCTCGTTCACCGAGGGTAACGCCGTCGTCGACGGCTGGAGAGGCGGAAGGGGGGAATCGGCGCCGAGCGGAGGGCGCCGAGCTGAGGGCGGACCGGTAGAACGGCGGGTCGGCGGGGCTCCCCGCCCCGCCGCCGGTTCTCCGGCCGTCACATCACCGCGGGCCTGCCCAGGAGAGCCGAAGCCCGCCGGATCGGGTCGGTGACGGCCGGGGCGGAGACGGCCGTGGCGGAGACTGCCGGCCGGGCGCCGCATGTGAAACCGAGTTTGGTCATGGCCCGCAGGACCTCGCTGATGTCGAAGTCGCGGCGGTCCTGGCGCGTGATGACCGCGCCGACCTGTTTGGCGGGGTAGTCATGGCGCCCGATGGTCACGAACGGGCCGGAGACGGGTTCGGGCACGACGCCTTTCATCGCCTCCAGGACAACGCCCTTCGTCAGCTCGAACGGGAAGCGGGCGATCACGCAGCGCATGGGACCTCACAGGTGGAAGGGAAGGGGCGGGCGGTCATGGGCGGGGTACGGTGTCCGTCGGTTCGAGTTCGCTCAGGCGCACCCGGTCGGTATACGCCGGACTGGCGCGGAAGCCGACGAGCTGGGACCTGGTGACGAGCCCGGTACGCAGGCCGTCGGCGTCATGGATGACCAGGCGTGCGGTACGGGCCCCGTTCATGACCGCCAGGGCGACCTCGACGGTCATGTCCGCCCAGACGTTCGGTTCGGCCGTGGCCTGGACGGGCGGGCGGTGGAGTCGCGTCTGTGTCGGTGTCACAAGTGGCTCCTGGTGGGGAGAGAGGAAGGCGTGGACGCCGGCTCCGGCGCGGAGTCCTGGGAAGTCCGGGCGGGTGATGTCCGCCGCGGGACCCGGCCCGGGTCCGTCCGGCGGTCGTCGTGCCGGGCCGGAGCGGTGGCGCCGGGCGGTTCCGTCCCCGGGACGGGGACGCCCGAGGGAGTCCGCGCGCCCGTGATGCGGTGCAGTTCCGCCTCGCCGGGATGGAGCCTGGTGATCCTGGGACGGACGCCGGCCTCGGACATGAGGCGGGCGGCGGCGCGGCGCTGGTTCGGTGTGACCAGCGTGACGACGCTGCCGGGATTCCCGGCCCGGGCGGTGCGGCCGCTGCGGTGCAGGTAGTCCTTGGGGTCGGCGGGCGGATCCACGTTGACGACGAGGTCGAGGCCGTCGACGTGGATGCCGCGGGCCGCGACGCTCGTGGCGACGAGCACCGGCACCTGACCGCTCCTGAACCGCGCGAGCGCGCGAGTGCGCTGGGGCTGGGACTTGCCGCCGTGCAGCGCGGCGGCGAGCACCCCGCGGGCCAGCAGGTCCCCGGTCAGCCGGTCGACGGCGTGCTTGGTGTCGAGGAACATGATCACGCGCCCCCTGCGGGCGGCGATCTCGGCGGTCGCGGCCTGTTTGTCGTCGGCGCGGACGTGCAGGACGTGGTGCTCCATCGTGGCGACGGCTCCGGCGGCCGGGTCTACGGAGTGCACCACCGGGTCCGACAGATAGCGGGCGACGAGCCGGTCGACGCTGCGGTCCAGGGTGGCGGAGAAGAGCAGCCGCTGGCCTCCGGGCGGCACTTGGTCGAGGAGTTCGGCGATCTGGGGCGCGAAGCCCATGTCGGTCATCTGGTCCGCCTCGTCCAGGACGGTGACGAGGATCCGGTCCAGCAGACAGTCGCCCCGGACGACGAGGTCCCTGAGCCGGCCCGGGGTGGCGACGACGATCTCGGCGCCCTTCCGCAGGGCGTAGGTCTGCCTGCCGAGGGGCGTTCCGCCGACGACCGTGGCCAGCCTCGACCCGACGGCGCGGGCGTACGGCGTGAGCGCGTCGGTCACCTGCTGAGCCAGCTCGCGGGTGGGGACGAGGACGAGGGCGAGGGGCCGCCGCGGCGCCGCCCGCGTGCCTGCCGTACGGGCCACCACGGCGAGGCCGAAGGCGAGTGTCTTGCCGGAGCCGGTGCGGCCGCGCCCCAGGACGTCCCGGCCCGCGAGGGCGTTCGGCAGGGTCGCGCCCTGGATGGGGAACGGTGCGGTGACGCCTTCGGCGGTGAGCGCGGAGAGCAGCCGGTCCGGCAGGTCGAGGTCGGCGAACGAGCCGACCGCGGGCAGCGTGGGAGCGGCCGGGGAGGGGAGGGCGTCCTCGCGCGGCCCGGGGGCGGAGCCCTCGTGGCCAGGGGTGGGGCGGCGGACGGTCGGGTGCGTGCTGTTCATGCGGGACCTTCCTCGGCGCGAGGCGCATCGAGGAATTTCCGCGGCGAAGGAACGGAACGAATGAATTCCCGACGGCTTCGAATGGGGCATGAAAGCTGAACCGCCGTAATGAGGCCCGAAAGGCGTGCTCGGCGGAAAGGGGCGCGCGACGCGGAGGTGGTGACCGGGCCGTCGGCGCGGTGGATCGGAAGCGGGGCCGCCCGGGAGGATTCCCGCGGGCGTACGCCGTGGGGCCCGCACCCCGGAGGATGCGGGCCCCTGCTGCGCGGCGTGTGCGTCAGGATCAGACCGAGGCGATGTTCTCGGCCGTGGGGCCCTTCTGGCCCTGCGCGATGTCGAAGCTGACCTTCTGGCCTTCCTGCAGCTCACGGAAGCCCTGGGAGGCGATGTTCGAGTAGTGGGCGAACACGTCGGGGCCGCCACCGTCCTGCTCGATGAAGCCGAAGCCCTTTTCCGCGTTGAACCACTTCACGGTGCCTGTGCTCATGTCGTATCTCCTTCGGGGATCATCGGCGTCCGCACTGCGCGGAAACCATGTCGCCGTGATGATTGCCCTGCCGGAGAATCCGGAGATGAAAAAAGCGTTCCCGCCGCCGTGAAGGCCGTGGGGGACACTTGAAGTTTCGGGAACCACAACTGCAACTGAAATCGACAGTAGCACGGACGGGTTCCGAAAGGCGGTGGAGTATCTCCGCTCTTTTTGGGCGGGAGTAATTCTCGTCGTGCCGTATGCCGAATTCTTATGCCGCGCGGGTAGGTATCGGCTCAGCGCTCGCGCGCACCGGGCACCTCCGCCGCCCCCGGGCGCACCCCGGGAGACGCCGGCATGCCGTCGCCAAGAGACCGGTCAGGGTTCCTCGGCGTGCGGGCCGGTGCCGCTCGTGGGCCTGCTGGTCGTCAGCCAGGACCGCGCCGGTTCGGAGGGGTGCGCGGTGTCCACGGTCAGATGGAGGCGGGTGCCTCCCTCCGGAGCCGGGTAGCTGCGCTGCTCCCCGCCCGCGAAACAGCGCCGCAGGACGTCGGCCACGAGGCGGGCGGTGTCCGGAGAGGCGGCCACGATGCGCACCTCCGCGTGCCCCGGCGGCGGCAGGGTTCCTGGTTCGTCGTGCTCCACGGCGGCACCGTCCTATCTGTACGGGGGACGCGCCTGCCGGTGGGGACGAGCGGGGGAGGGCACGCCTTGACGCGTCCACCGTACGTCGCGTCGGGGTCTGGGCGGTGTCGAACGGCCCCGCGGAGGTGAGCGGCGCGGCGCGCGCACACTCCCGGAGTACGGTGGAGGAACGGGGCAGTCGTCCGCCCGGTGATACGGCATCCGTCGCGCCACCGCCGGCGAAAGGCGCGAGCACCCGTGGACAGGCGGACCGATTCATGACCGACGCCGGAATTCCCCCCACGCCGCCGCGGCTCCTGCCGGACGAGATCCACGACGCCGTCGGCCCGGGCACGGCGCTGCTCCGGCTGGAGACGACGGGATCTCGCCAGGGCCTCCTGGACGGCGCGTGGTGGCCCCGTTCACGCAACGTCGAGCGGGAGATCCCTCCGCTGGTCACCGCCCTGGCCGCACACCTCGGCCCCGTCACCCGCGTCGGCCTGGACGCCTCCGCCTGGAACGGCATCCCGACCCGCCTGGTCGTCGACGACCGGGTCGTGCACCTCGACTCCTTCCCCGTCGGCGACGCCACCGTTCTGATCACCCGCGGGGACAGCGATCACTTCTCCCTCTTGGTCGTCCCGCCGGACACGCCCCCCGAGGCGGCCCGTGCCGCGATGGCCCGTGCCGTCCGCGCCGACAACATCACCCATGCCGCCGAGATCCTCCTCGCCGGGACTCCCGGAACGGCCACCCCGCCGCGAGGGCCGGCCTAGGGCGTGTCTGGCGGATATTGCCGGGCTCGCGTGCCCTGGCACCGCGCCTCGCCGCGTTGTCGTCGGTCGCCTACGGCCCCCTGCGCCTGGCGGCGCGGGTGGGGGCACCTCCCGGGC